>DATMEB010000158.1:0-2080 GCA_035557095.1 Nocardioidaceae bacterium
CCGGCTCCACCGGACTCATCCGCGGCCTGTTGCCCGAGTCCGGCTCAGCGAAAGGGACCTGTCGCGCGCAGCGCATCGCCTCCTGGTGGTAGTCGCCCGGCTGGTTGCCGTCCACCAGTACCTCGACCGACGCCCGCATGCCGGCGCGGCGAAGCGCGTACTCCACGCGGTAGGCGGTCGCCGGGGCGAACCCGCCCGGGCCGACCCCGACCAGCACGAGCCGGTGCGGCACCGGACCGGACGACGGGCCGGCGGGCGTCAGCCGCCACACGCACCACACGGACCGCACGTCCGGCAGCACGTCAAGAACCGGCCGGATCGCCTCCGCGACACCCCGGTCCGGCTCCCGGCCGTCGACCGCGCCGACCGCGAAGCGGTGCCGGCCGGTGGGCGCCGGATCCCGCACCACGACCCGGTCGATGACCGACGGGTCGAGGAAGGTGTCCGAGAACAGCGACTCGAGCTCGCGGTGCTGCGCCTTCGCCAGCACGACCCGCCCGGCCACGACACAGCCGGCGACGAACTCCAGCGACCGGTCCAGCTCGGCCGACGCGAGCATCTGGCGCGCGTCGGCCAGCGCGTCGTCGTCCAGCCGGCCGGCGAGGCTCAGCAGCAACTCGTGTATTCGAATCGGCAACGCGACACCCGGCCGGCTCCCCCGGGAAACCTGGGTCACGGTCGGCTCCTTCCGCTCGTCTGGCATCGACGGGCAGCGAGGAGCTGCTCAGCCCTGGGGCGCGACCACTCCGGGCAGCAACGGCTCGGATGCCGCGAACGCCGCCTGGTGATACGGCGGGAGGTCGAAACCCTCTGGCATGACCTCGACACCCGGCTCGTACGTGCCGAGCGCCCGCAGCACCCGCTGCAGCTCCCCGGTCAATCGAGCGCAGCCGGCTGTTGCGGTGACGAGCACGATCCTGGTGGCCGGTCCCAGGCCGGATCGGTGCCGCCGCCAACTCCCACGCACGTCGACCAGCTCGGGCCGACCATGGAGGACCGCCCCGAGCACTACCGCTTCGGAGTCACCCGCGTTCACCCGTTCGGGCGACTCCGATGTGAATGTGTAGTCGACTTCGTCGATTTGGTCCACCCAGGGCACCGCGTGCAGCCGTCCGGCGTCCGCTCCCGCGTCGAGCAACGCGGCGTTGAGCAGGAGCGACTCCCGGGCTGTGATCGCCACCCGCTCCCTCAGAAGGGTGAGGGGCAGGGCCCGGGCGAGCGCGTCGAGCGCGTCGCCGGCGAGCCAGTCGCGCAGCCGCCACAGCTGGCGGTCCGGCAGCCGGCCGGCGAGCCGGAGGAGCAGCTCGTGGCAGGGATCTTCCATGTCCGGCATTCGCTACCTCCCAGGTCAGGACACCTCGACGACGAGCTCCACCTCGACCGGCACACCAAGCGGCAGCTCGGCGACCCCGACCGCGGAGCGCGCGTGCCGGCCGACGTCTCCGAAGATCTCGCCCAGCACCTCGGACGCGCCGTTGACGACCGCCGGCTGGCCGGTAAAGCCCTCGGCCGACGCGACGAAGCCGACGACCTTGACGACCCGCGCGATCGCGTCGACGCCGACCAGGTCGTGCACCGCGGCGAGCGCGTTCAGCGCGCAGGTCCGGGCGTGCCCCTTGGCCTCCTCGGGGCTGACCTCCTGGCCGACCTTGCCGATGGCCGCGATCGCACCGTCGACGAACGGCACCTGGCCAGCGGTGAAGACCAGGTTCCCGGTGCGCACGGCCGGCACGTAGGCCCCGGCCGGCGCGGGCACGTCGGGCAGCGTGATGCCGAGCTCGGAAAGCCGGTCACTCCACGTCACGCCGCCCCCTCGCAGGCTCGGTCGCGGCCCTCCGGGGGCGCCTGTGTCGATGGTTCGCTCGCAAGCTCGCTCACGTCACTCACCCTTCGGCCGCTTGAGGTAGGCCACCATCTGCTCACCGGTCGGCCCGGGCAGCACGGTCACGAGCTCCCAGCCGTCCTCGCCCCACTGGTCGAGGATCTGCTTGGTCGCGTGGATCAGCAGCGGCACGGTGGCGTACTCCCACTTCGTCATGAACCGGGACTGTAACCGGCCCTACTGTCAAAGCCATGTCCC
>DATMEB010000159.1:0-15119 GCA_035557095.1 Nocardioidaceae bacterium
GTGCGCGCACCGGCCTGGGTCCGCGACGGTTCCCTGCAGGTCGGCGGTGCCGCGCTCATGCAGGTCGGTCTGGAGCTGCCGGTGCTCAAGCCGCAGAGCGCCCTGGTGCTGCGCGTGACCGGCACCGCGCCGGCGGGCTCCACGGCTGCAACGGTCTGAGCCCCACGACCCTGCTCGTGGCCGAGATTCAGGCCTTGCTGCCGGCACCGTGAAGAGGGTCGCGTCCGCGCGGCTCGCGTGGTTCCATGTTGCCGGGACGACGATGTCGGTGCGCCAGGAGATGGTCGTCCTGGCCGCGCCGAGCCGAGCCGCACACAGGGAGGGAACCGCATGGCCGAGGTGTTGTTGCTCCACCACGCACAGGGGCTGACGTCCGGTGTCCGCGACTTCGCCGACACGCTGAGGGAGGCCGGCCACACCGTCCACGCGCCGGACCTCTACGACGCCCGCGTGTTCGACAGTCTGAAGGAGGGCATCGAGTACGCCCAGGAGATCGGGTTCGACACGGTGATGGAGCGCGGACAGCGCGCCGCCGAGAGCCTGGACGGCGGGCTCGTCTACGCCGGCTTCTCGCTCGGCGTCATGCCGGCGCAGATGCTGGCACAGTCACGACCGGGGGCGAAGGGCGCACTGCTGTTCCACTCGTGTGTCCCGCCGTCGGAGTTCGGCGGGGCGTGGCCGCAGGGGTTGCCGGTCCAGGTGCACGGGATGGACGCCGACGAGATCTTCGTCGACGAGGGCGACCTCGACGCCGCCCGCGCTCTGGTCGCGTCGACCACCGATGCGGAGCTGTTCCTCTACCCCGGCGACCAGCACCTGTTCGCCGACGACAGCCTGCCCGCGTACGACGAGGAAGCCGCGGCGTTGCTCACCGAGCGCGTGCTGACCTTCCTCGACGGCAAGTAGCAGCGGTCACCAGAGCCACTCCCCTGGCCTTCCGGCGTGCTTGTCGAGCGCGGCGAACACATCGTCCGGAACCGGGGCCCGTGCCAGCGCGAGGGCCTGCTCGATGCGTTCCGGCCGGCTGATGCCGACGACGGTGGAGTGCACCCTGGCATCACGCAGCGAGAACTGCAGGGCCGCGGCCGCAAGCGAGACACCCGCCTGCCCGCAGACGCTGCGCATGCGCTCGAGCCGCTGGCGCATCGACTCCGAGAGGGGCCGGTAGCCGTAGGAGTCGCGCTGCCCCGTCGGTGCGGCCAGGATGCCGCCGCCGAAGACCGCGGCGTTCAGCACGCCGAGCCCACGAGCCGTGGCGTCGTCGATCAGCCGGTCGGCCGACCGGTCCACCAGCGACCACCGGCTGTGGGTCAGGACGACCTCGAACGCGCCCGTGGCGACGAAGCGCCGCAGCAGCTCGACCGGCCCGCCCGCGACCCCGACGTGTCCGACGACGCCCTCGTCCCGAAGGGCGAGGAGCGCCTCGACCGGGCCGCCGGGTTCCATCGCCTCCTCGAAGGTCACGTGCTCGGGGTCGTGCAGGTGCACGAGCTGCAGGTGGTCGACCCCGAGCCGCCGCAGGCTGGCCTCCACCGACCGACGTACCTGCGGGCCGCTGAAGTCCCCGGTGACCGCGTCGCGGTCGGCCTTGGTGGCCAGTACGAACCCCGCGGGCGGGCCGCCGCCGAGCGACAGGGCCCGGCCGATCCGGCGCTCGCTCTCGCCGTCGGCGTAGTTCGCGGACGTGTCGAGGAAGTTGACCGGTCCGGCGAGGACGGCCGCCAGGGTGTCGAGCGCGCGGTCCTCCGGCACGTCGTACCCGAAGACGTCGGGGACGCTTCCGAGCGGCGACCCGCCCACGCACAACGCCGTCACGTCCAGGCCGGTGCGCCCCAGGGACCGTCGCGGCAACGGTGAGCGAACGTCGTCCGGCAGGCCGGTCATGCCTTCAGGCCGCCGCTGAGGACGTCGAGTCGCCAGTAGCGCTGCAGCAGGAGGAACAGCACGATCAGCGGGACGATCGACAGCAGCGAGCCGGCGACGACCAGCGTGTACAGAACGGGCTGGCTCGTGCCCTGGTTCAGCAGCGCGTACAGCCCGACCGTGAGGGGGTAGTAGTCGTCGTCGGAGAGCATGATGAACGGCAGCAGGAAGTTGTTCCAGATTGCGATGAACTGCAACAGGAACACGGTCACGAGACCAGGAAGCATCGGCGGGAGCCCGATGTGCCAGAACAGCCGGTACTCCCCTGCCCCGTCGACGCGACCGGCGGCGAGCATGTCGTCGGGGATCGCGGCCGTGGCGAAGATCCTGCACAGGTAGATGCCGAACGGGCTGATCAGGTTGGGCAGCAGCACCGACCAGTACGTGCCAACAAGGTCGACCTTCGACAGCAGCAGGTACTGCGGGATGGCCAGGGTGATCTGCGGGATCAGGACACCGGCGAGGATGAGGCGGAAGACCATCTCCCTGCCACGGAACCGGAACTTCGCCAACGCGTAGCCCGCGAGTGCCGAGATGGCCACGGACAGCACGGTGCCGACCCCTGCGTAGAGCACGGTGTTGGCCACCCAGCGCCAGAAGATCCCGTCACGGAACGCCAGCAGGTCGGTGATGTTGTCCCAGAACCCACCGGTGAAGCTCGGCGCCAGCGTGAACGTCGTGAACAGCTCGTCCGGCCCCTTGGTCGACGCGACCACCACCCACAGCACCGGGATGAGGCAGTAGACGGCTCCGACCAGCAGGATCGCGGTCGGCAGGAGGGGTGTCGCCCGCCCGGACTTCACCGAGGCGCTGCGCCGGCGATCGCGGTCGTCGCGGGTGACGACGCTGCTGGTCGTCATCGGTCCTCGCCGAACGCCCGGGACTGCAGGAAGCTCAGCACACCGAGCGAGATGACCAGCGAGGCGACTGCCAGCAGCACCGACGTCGCGGCGGCCGCGTAGATCTCGTTCGTCACGAAGGCGTCGTTGTAGACCTTCATCAGGGGCATCCAGGTCGAGGAGATGACGTTGGTCAGCGGCGACAGGGTCTGCGGCTCGTTGAACACCTGCAGGGTCGCGATCAGGGAGAAGATGCCCGTCATCACCAGCGCAGGGGTCAGCAACGGGATCTTGATCCGCAGGGCGATCTGCCGCTCGGAGCATCCGTCCAGGCGAGCGGAGTCGTACAGCTCGCTCGGCAACGCGCGCAGCGCGGTGTAGAGCACGATCATGTTGAAGCCGATGCCGCCCCAGACGGCGATGTTCGCGACCGAGAAGAACACCGTCGTCGGCGTGAAGAAGTCCGGCGGCGGAAGCCCGACCTGCTCCACGGCGGCACGGATGGGGCTCACGTTCGGGAGGTACATGAAGCCCCACAGCAACGTGGCGATGACGCCGGGCACCGCGTAGGGAAGGAAGATCGCGAGCCGCCCGAACGAACGCATCCGCACCCGCGGAGAGTCGAGGATGAGCGCGAAGAGCAGGGCCAGCCCCAGCATCGTCGGTACGACGAGAACGCCGTAGACCAGCATCCGGCCGAGTGAGGCCCACAGCTCCGAGTCACTCAGCGAGGACGCGTAGTTCGACAGGCCGACGAACACCTCCTCGCGCACACTGACGATGCCCGCACCCCTCACGCGCTCGTCGCGGAAGCTGAGCCAGAGCGCGTACAGGATCGGCAGCAGCAGGAACGCGACGAAGAACACCGCTGCGGGGAAGAGGAAGACGTACGGAGCCGTTCGCATCTGCGGCCGGCGGCGTCTCGCGGGGCGGGCAGCCTGCGCCCGGTCGGCGGAGTCCCGCTGAACGGTCCTCATCCGCGGCTGCCTCCTCGAGCTCGGTGCGGGACGTGTCAGATCGCTGCGCGGCGACCGGGACGAAGGCCGTCACCGGCGGCCGGTGCGCTCGTCACTCCTGGGAGACCGAGAAGCCCTGCTCCTCCAGGTCTGCGACGGTCCGATCCTGCATCGCGGCGACCGCCGACGTGAAGTCCGCACCGCCCTCGATCGCCTGCTGGAACGCATCGGAGTACACGCTGTAGGTCACGTTGACGTTGGGTCCCCAGGTGAAGGTGCGAGCCGACCGCGCGGCCTCGGATGCCAGGTCGTAGAACCCGGTCTGGTTGGGCATCATCGCCGGTGGGCTGTCGAGCGCCGTGGAGGTCTGGCCGTCTGTCGCTGCGGGATAGACACCGGACGTGGTGATGAGCCCGCGAACCGCCTCCGGGCTGGTGTTCAGCCAGGTCGCGAACTTGAGCGCCTGTGCCTTGTCCTCGCAGTCCTCGCTGACCGCGGTGGCCGAGCCACCCCAGTACCCGCTGACGTCCTCCCCCTCCGTCCAGCCGGGCAGCGGGGCCACCGCCCACTTGCCCTTGGTCGTCGGCGCGACGCCCTCGAGCACGGCGGCGCCCCAGACCGCACTCGGCCAGGTGAGCAGCGTGCCGTCGCTCATCGCGCGGTTCCACTGCGGGGTGTACATCGGCTGGCCGTCGACCACACCGGAGTTCACGAGCCGGCCCCAGTACGACGCCACCTGCTCGGTGGCCTGGTCGTCGATGTCGACGCTCCACTGCTCGCCGTCGGTGGACCACCAGCTCGCGCCGGCCTGTTGCGACAGCCCGGCGAACCAGCCCGGGTCGTTGGACGAGAACGTGGTCAGGAACCGGTCCGGAGCCTTCCTGCGGACCTCGGCGGCGAGGTCGGCGTACTCGTCCCAGGTCTGCGGGACCTCGAGCCCCATCTGCTCGAACAGGTCCTCGCGGTAGTACAGCATCATCGGTGCGACGTCCTGCGGGATCGCGAAGGTCTGGTCGCTGAACGACGTCAGCCCCCAGGCGCTGTCGGAGAAGTCGCCTCTGACGGTGTCCGCTGCGGCCGTGACGTCGGCGGCGACCCCGTTGCTGACCAGCACCGGCAGCGCCTGGTACTCCGTCTGCATCAGGCACGGTGCGTTGCCGGCCTTCGCCGCGGTCAGCAGGCGGGTCACCAGCTCGTCGCCCTGGGCCTGCGAGTTGACCTCGACCTGCTGGTCCGGGTGCTGCCGGTTCCAGATGTCGACCACCTGCTCGATGTTCGTCGCCCAGGCCCAGAACTCCAGCTCTGCCGGCGCGTTCGGGTCGCCGTAGCTGCGCAGTCCGCTGCCCGTGCCTCCCTCGTCCCCGGAGTCCGGGGTGCCGCCGCCGGAGCTGCATGCGGCGGCCACCATGGCCAGGACCATCGACGCTGAGAGCGCCTTGAGCATGGAAGTGCAGCGCATGGTGGTGGTCCTCCAACGAAAGGGGCCGGCTCTCGGCGGGGGTGGACAGACTTCTGTGAGCGGTCACAGACTCCCTCCACGGTCAACAGGCTGTCAAGGCCGCCAGTCACCACCTGCGGGCTAGTCTGTGACCGTTCACAGGCTGCTCCAGCCTCCGACGAGCCAGATTCGAGGAAGCCGATGCCCGAGGAGACGCCGTACTGGGAGCACTTCTACCCCAGCCTCGGCCTGGAAGCCCCCCGGGCGGTGCTGGCCTCCGACGCGCCCCGTCTCCGCCTCGACGGGGACTGGAGGTTCCGCCTGTCGGCGCACGCCGACCTTCCGTGCGACTTCGCGGACGCCGACTTCGACGACAGCGGGTGGGACCGGGTGCGGGTGCCCGGCCACTGGCAGCTGCAGGGCTACGGCCGGCCGGCCTACACCAACACGGCGTACCCCTTCCCCATCGACCCTCCGCACGTGCCCGACGACAACCCGACCGGTGACTACCGGACACAGGTCCACGTTCCGGCGGACTGGCGTACCGGCAGGACGATCGTGCGGTTCGAGGGGGTCGACTCCTGTGCGCGGGTGTGGGTGAACGGCGTCGAGGCCGGGATCACCTCCGGAAGCAGGCTCCCGACCGAGCTCGACGTCACCGCGCTGCTGCGGTTCGACCCCAGCACCCCCGACGTGATCGCCGTGCGCGTGCACCAGTGGTCGTCCGGAAGCTATCTGGAGGACCAGGACATGTGGTGGCTGTCCGGGATCTTCCGCGAGGTCACCCTGCTGCACCGGCCGCACGACGCGATCGACGACGTATTCGTACTCGCCGACTACGACCACACCACCGCGACAGGGACACTCCGCGTCGAGTCCCCGACCGGCGCCCGCGTCCGCGTGCCCGACCTGGGTGTGGACACGGTGACCGGTGAGACGGTGCGGCTGTCCGGCGTGCGCCCGTGGTCGGCGGAGCAGCCTCATCTGTACGACGCCGAGGTGTCGACCCCGGGCGAGACGGTCACCGTGCGGGTCGGGTTCCGGCGGGTGGCCGTCGAGGACGGCGAGCTTCGGGTGAACGGACGGCGGGTCCTCTTCCGCGGCGTCAACCGCCACGAGTTCCACCTCGACCACGGCAGGGCCGTCGACGAGGCCACCATGCTGGACGACGTGCTCCTGATGAAGCGGCACAACATCAACGCCGTGCGCACCAGCCACTATCCGCCGCATCCCCGGTTCCTCGACCTGTGCGACGAGTACGGCCTGTACGTCATGGACGAGTGCGACCTCGAGACGCACGGCTTCATGGGCGACGACGAGGCGAGGCTGTCCCGCAACCCGGCCGACGACGAACGCTGGGCGCGGAGTCTCGTCGACCGGATGCGCCGGATGGTCGAACGCGACAAGAACCATCCCAGCGTGGTGATGTGGTCGCTGGGCAACGAGAGCGGCAGCGGACGCAACCTGGCCGCGATGGCCCGGTGGGCGCGCCACCGCGACCCGTCCAGGCCGCTGCACTACGAGCGCGACTGGACGGCCCGCGACGTGGACGTCTACTCCCGCATGTACCTCTCCCACGCCGTGGTCGCGAGCATCGGCCGGCGCGAGGAGGAGCCACTGGCCGACCCCGCACTGGATGCCCGCCGCCGGGAGATGCCGTTCCTGTTGTGCGAGTACGCGCACGCGATGGGCAACGGGCCCGGCGCGCTGCAGCAGTACCAAGAGCTGTTCGAGACCTATCCGCGGTGCCAGGGCGGCTTCGTGTGGGAGTGGATCGACCACGGGCTGCGGGCCAGCGACGGGGATGCCAACGACTACTTCGCCTACGGCGGCGACTTCGGCGAGCCCCTGCACGACGGCAACTTCGTCGCCGACGGCCTGCTGTTCCCGGACCGGACGCCCTCCCCTGGGCTGGTGGAGCTGAAGACCGCACTCGCACCGGTTCGCATCGAGCGGCAGGAGGACTCCCTGGTCGTCCGCAACCTGTACGAGTTCAGCGACCTCTCGCACCTCGAGCTCTCCTGGTCGGTGGAGGAGGAAGGCCGGCCACAGGCGAGCGGCGTCATCGACCTGCCCTCGGTCGGTCCCGGAACCAGGACACGGGTCGACGTGCCGAAGATCCCCGACACCGCCGGCGAGACCACCCTGACCGTGGTCGCCGTTCTGCGGTACGACACCGCCTGGGCCGACGCCGGGCACGAGGTCGCCTGGGCGCAGTTCGCCGTGCCGCCGGCTCTGCAGGGTTCGTCTGTCCGGGAAGCCTCGGCTCATGCGGACGCACACGCGGGTGCCGCCCGGAGCCAACGCGCCCTGGTTGTCGGGCCGGGCCGCTTCAACTCCCGCACGGGGCGGCTGACCGCGCTCGGCGATCTGGAGGTCACCGGGCCACGCCTCGACGTGTGGCGCGCACCGATCGACAACGACCGTGGATTCGCCTGGGACCCGTGGGAGCCGACGTGGCGCTCGCTCGGCCTCGACCGGCTCCAGGAACGCACCGTCGACGTCGACGCAGGGGCCGACCACCTGACCGTCCGTACGCGCGTCGCGCCTGCCAACCTGCTTCTCGCGTTGCACACGACGTACTCCTGGAGCCGGGTCGCCGACGGTCTGCGTCTGGACCTGGCGGTTCGGCCGGAGGGCGACTGGCCATCGGTGCTGCCGAGGCTGGGCCTGCGGATGACGTTGCCCGAGTCGCTCACCGAGGTCGACTGGTTCGGGCTGGGCCCGGGCGAGGCCTACCCCGACAGCATGTCCGGCGTACGGCTGGGTCGGTGGCGGTCGTCGGTCGCGGACATGCAGACGCCGTACGTGTTCCCCCAGGAGAACGGCAACCGCTCGCGGGTGCGGTGGGCGCACATCGCCGACCACGCCGGACGGGGCGTGCGCGTGACCGGGCATCCGACGGTCGAGCTGGCGGTGCGCCCCTGGTCGACCGAGCAGCTCGACCGGGCCCGGCACGCGTCCGAGCTCAGGCCCGAGGGTCGGACCTGGGTCAACATCGACTACGCGCACAACGGGCTCGGCTCGTCGTCGTGCGGACCCGGGGTGCTGCCGGAGCATCGGCTGCACACGGCGCCGTTGAGCTTCGCGGTCACGATGTCCGTCCTGGACGGCCCCGCGGCCGGCTCCGCGTCAGGCTGACTCGCGCCGAACCAGCTCGGTCTCGAGCACGACGGAGCTGATGCTCTGGTTGTCGACCGCACGCACGAACAGGTCGGCCAGCTCGCTCGCGATCCGGTCGAACGGCTGCCGCATCGTCGTCAGCGGCGGGCGGGCCTCGCGCGCGATCCGCGAGTCGTCGAAACCGCCGACAGCGACGTCGTCGGGCACGGAACGACCCTGTCGACGCAGAGTGGTCAGCGCCCCGGCAGCCAGCAGGTCGGAGGCGACGAACACGGCGTCGAGGTCGGGCGCGTGCGACAGCAGCTCCTTCATCGCCGCCTCGCCGGCAAGCTCGGAGTACTCGGCCGCGGACACGATGCGCGACCTGGTCGCGCGACGGCCGAGGACGTCGGTGAAGCCCTCCAGACGCTGCAACCCGCCCGGGGTGTCCAGCGGCCCGCTGATCATCCCGATCCGCCGCCGCCCGAGCGCGACGAGGTACTCGGTCATGCGGCGGGCACCCGCGAGATCGTCCGCTCCGACATACGGCAGCCGTGTCGTCCTGCCCATCGGCCGGCCGCAGGCGATCGCCGGAACGCGGCTCTCCTCCAGGGCGCTGATGATCGGGTCGCCCGCGTGCGCCGACACCAGGAGTGCTCCGTCCACGTGTCCGCTTCGCAGGTAGCGCACGACCCGCGTGCGCTGTGCGTCATTCGAGGCGATCATCAACGCGAGCGCGATGTCGCGTTCCGCGAAGCTCTCCGTGCAGCCGCGCAGCAGCACGTGGAAGTTCGGGTCCTCGAAGAGCAGCTCGGTGGGCTCGAGCAGCACGAACGCGACCGCGTCCGCGCGGCGGGTGACGAGGCTGCGGGCGGCGTAGTTCGCGACATACCCGGTCTCCATGATCGCGCGCCGCACGGCGGCCTCGGCGGACGCGCTGACGTGGTGCCCGCCGTTGAGGACGCGAGACACGGTGCCGCGCGACACCCCGGCTGCAGCCGCGACGTCGTCGATCGTCGGGCCCGTCCGCATGGCGCGCCGGGCCGGACCTCGCGACTTGGGGTGCGAGCCCGGGTCTGTCTGGACCACCACGACCTCCGAGCGTCACTCTCGGCGCAGCCGCACCGCGGCCCACACGAGTGCCGGTAGGCCGGACCCGAGCCTACCCTGTGAGCGATCACGGTCGCGGCTGAGCGGGAGCCGCGGGACCGGCAGGAGTCCTGCAGGTTCACGGCTAGCCAAGCGTGGACGCCGCTCGCTAGGGTGACCGTGACCGCTCACGGTCACCGCGGAGCCGTCACGCAGTCGTGGCCGCTCCGCAGGCCGTAACCGGTCGGCACGCCCTCGCCGGACTCCCCCGCACCCACGAAGGGTTGGCGACATGGCACCTACCGCCCCGAGCCCGCACCAGCACGGCCAGACACCTCGACCGAGCCGCCGGGAGGTGCTCGTTGGAGGCGCCGTCGGCATTCCCGTCGCACTCCTCACCGGCTCGGTCGCCGGCGCCGCACCGGCGGCGGCCGCTGCACCTCGACCTCGTGACGAGCCTCCGGCCGGCCCGGCAGTGCGGGGTGCCGACGTCAGCTTCACGCTGCAGCTGGAGGAGGCCGGTGCCACCTGGAGCTACCGCGGGCGGGAGGGCGACCCGATCGAGCTGCTCGACCGGGCCGGCGCCAACTGGGTGCGGCTTCGGGTGTGGGTCGACCCGCCGGCGGGCTACAGCACCGCGGAGCGTGCCATGAGGCTCGCCCGCCGGGCCAAGCAGGCGGGCATGAACGTGCTGCTCGACTTCCACTACTCCGACTTCTGGGCCGATCCGGGAAAGCAGTTCACGCCCAAGGCCTGGGAGGGCCAGGATCTCGCGCAGCTGTCCGCGACGGTCTACGACTACACGCGCGGATGGGTCGAACGCTTCGCCCGGCACGGTGCCGCCGCCGACATGGTCCAGGTGGGCAACGAGGTCGTCGCGGGGATGCTCTGGCCGGTCGGCCAGGTCTACCGCGAGGAGACCGAGAACTTCGCCGACTTCAGCAGGCTGCTCCGGGCCGGGCTCGCCGGTGTCCGCGATGCGCACGTGCGCGGCCGGTCGCCGCGCACGATGGTCCATATCGACCGTGGCGGCGACAACGCCGGGACCAGGTACTTCTTCGACCGCCTCCTGGCCCACGACGTCGAGTTCGACGTCATCGGTCAGTCGTACTACCCGTTCTGGCACGGCTCGCTGGACGACCTGACGGCGAACCTGGTGGACACGGCTTCGCGGTACGACAAGGACATCGTCGTGGTCGAGACGTCGTACCCGTGGACGCTGGACAACGGCGACGACCTGGAGAACCTCATCAACGACCCGGCCGAGCTCCCGGACCGCGACAGGTGGCCGGCAACACCACGCGGCCAGTTCGACTACTTCGCGGCGCTGCGCGCGGTGTTCCCCCAGGTGCCGGGAGGTCACGGCCTCGGCTTCATGGCGTGGGAGCCGCAGTGGCTGCCCGGTGTGGGCTGGGCACCCGGCGAGGGCAACCCCAACGACAACCTGACCTTGTTCGACTTCGACGGTCGGGCGCTGCCTGCCATCGAGGCGTTCCGCCACGGTCCGATGAGGTGGCGGCCGCGGCAGTGAGCCCGGCGGCCGGCGCCGCACACGGCCATGTGGCTACGACGTGGCCGGGTCACGCTGGTACGTGGCCGGTGGAGTCCCGACGACGCGGGAGAACGCGCGGGTCAGGTGCGCCTGGTCGCTGAACCCGAGCTCGGCCGCCAGCGCCGCCCAGTCGGTGGACCCGCCCGCGTGTGCCGCGGCCGCGACATCGAGGATGCGGAACCGCTGGATCACCCACTTCGGGCCCACGCCGACGTACTCGGTGAACAGCCGCTGCAGGCTGCGCAGTCCCATGCCCGCCTCCTGGGCCAGCTGCTCCGCGCGGGTGATGTCGGCGCGCCGCTCGGCCCGGGCCACGAGGTCGGTCACCTCGCGCGCCGTCGGGTCGGGGCGCGGTCCGGCGGCGAGGAGGTACGCCCCGAACGTCCGCAGCATCGCGACGCTGTCCTGCTCCTGCAGGATGCTGTCCGCCGCCTCGCGGTCGTCGATACCGAGCACGTCCTCGGCCGGCTGCGCCGTGTCCGAGATCGACCCGACGCCGCGACCCAGCACCGGTCGGAAGCCGCCGGCGTGGAAGGCCGCGCCGAGAGCGTGCCCGTGGCCGCGCAGCGTCCGGAAGAACGGCTCGCGTGAGACGCCGTGCACCATGAGCCGGCCGTCCTCGGCGACCACATGCACTCGCGGCTGCGGCACCACCTGCTGGCGGTACGGCTCCTGCACGTGCCAGCGCACCAGCCAGAAGTAGTCCACGAACTCCGCGACGGACGGGTCGGGCGGGAGGCGCTCCACGTCGAACGCCTGCCGGCCCGCCTTCGGGCGGACGATGGCCTCGGGGTGCCCGCGCGGCGCACGCGGTGTCGGCATGCGAGCAGCGTACGACGCCTTTGTTCAATACGGCGCCCTCGCGCCGGCCATAACGTCACCGGCATGAGCCGTTCAGAGATGAGTCGTTCGGACACGAGCCGTTCCCACCGGGCGGTCGGCAGGTTCAAGGTCGCGTCGTGGTCGGAGACCCTGGTCACCGACATCGACGGCGAGGGTACGACGGCCGGCGAGGCGTACTTCCCCAAGCGGGGCGTGACCCGCACGGACAACGCGTACTCCTACACCGGCGACATCGAGGGCAGCAGCGAGGTGGCGTACCTCATCGCCTACAAGCCGGACGCGGCGCCGGTGCTGGGCATGGAACGCTTCCACGGCTCGATCGGCGGGCACGAGGGCAGCTGCGTGTTCCAGCACATCGGCAGCCAGGACCAGGGCTCGGTGTCCGGGCGTCTGGAGGTGGTTCCGGGGATGGGCACCGGAGGCCTTGAGGAGCTCCGGGGAGAAGCCGAGCTCAGCATCGCCGGGCACAGCGACGAGGGCTACGAGATCGAGCTGCACTACGACGTCTAGGTGACATCTGCCCCGCCCGCCGGCTCACCAGGCCGCGCGCACGGTCGCCGAATCGACCACCGGGCCCAGGCTGTTCGCGAACTGGGCGACGGCCTCCTGGTGACGACGAGGCGTCGAGCTTGCGCTGCAGTCACTCAGCAGCACCGGAAGGAAGCCGCGCGCGAGGGCGTCGAGGGCCGTGGCGTGCAGGCAGACATCGCTGGTGACACCGGCGAGTACGACGCTCTCGCAGCCACGTGCACGCAGCGAGAGCTCGAGCGAGGTGTAGGCGAACCCGGAGTACCGGTGCTTGGTGATGACGCGGTCCTCGGGCGCGGCCTCGACGACGAACGGGTGCACTCCCCACGTGCCGGCGAGCGCGACCGGGGTGTCCGCCACGTCGAGCAGCTCGCCGGTCCTGCCGCGCATCACCCAGGCCGGGGTGTCCGTCCAGTCCGAGTGCTCGGTCCGGAGGTGGACGCAGGGCACCCCTGCCGACCGTGCTGCCGGGAGCAGCTCGGCGGTCGCCCGCGCGGCCGCCGCGGCGCCGGCGACGTCCGCTCCGCGCGCGGCCAGTGCGCCGTCGGGATGGCAGTAGTCGTTCTGCAGGTCCACCACGACCACGGCGCACCGGCCGGGCGCGAGCAGGGCGGTGACGTCGGCCGTCAACCCGCGGCGCCCTCGGCCACGATCGCGTCGGGGTCGACCGGCTGGTCGATCAGGCCGTACTGCTGCATCCGGTCGGCCATCCACGACAACGTCTCGACGTCGACCGTGCTCTGCGACGGCGGGATCACCATCGTGTCGGCGACTGCGGGCTCCATGTCCGTGAGCCGGGTGAGCGCCTTGCGGTACGGCTCGGGGTGCTGCTCGATGGACTGCACGGTCTTCTGCACGCCGGCACGGAAGGCGCGTACGACGTTGGGGTTCTCCGCGGCGAACTGCTCCATCGTCACGAACGAGCCGACCATCATGCCGGGCCTGGCCTCGACGTAGGGCCGCAGGACAGGTTCGAGGCCCTGCTCTGCGCCGATCGCCACGAACGGCTCGATCTCCCACGCGGCGTCGACCTCACCGTTCTCCAACAGGGGCAGCATGTCGGGGAAGCCTGCTTCGACGAACTTGATGCCGTCGACCGGGACTCCCTGCTCCTCCAGCGCGGCCTTGATGGTGACGTCGCCGATGTTCTTCAGCGTGTTGACCGCGATGCGCTTGCCCGCGAGGTCCGCCGGCTCGCTGATGTCGCTGTCCGGGGGCACGAGCACCGCGGAGAAGTCGCTCTCGGGATCGGTGGTGGCGTACGTCGCTCCGGAGATGATCGTCAACGGCAGGCCCTGGCTCTTCGCGAGCAGCACGCTGGTGATGTTCGACCCGGCGATGTCGACCTCGCCACTGGTCACGGCCGGGATGTTGGCGGCTCCGCCGACCGAGCTGGTGACCTCGAGGTCGATCCCCTCGTCGCGGAAGTACCCCTGCGACTTGCCGTACTCGAGGAACGCCGAGGGCACGCCCTCGACGTCGGACACGTGCACCTCGGTCATCCCCGACTCGTCGCCGCTGCTCTGCGAGCTGCCGCAGCCGGCGATCAGGACCAGGCCGGCGCAGATCGCGACGAGCCGTAGGACATGAGGCATCGGGACTCCCAGTGCTGACAGTTGAGTGCTGGCGGGGTTCGCACACGCTAGCCGGGTCACGCAGGTGCATACCGGCATCACGGCATCGTTCTTTCATATGGAATCTCCGCCTCGTTACGGAGTCCGACCGGACCGACTCGATGCCGTGATTGCTTGTCTCGTATGGATCAGGGCGAAACACCACCCGCGCGCCCGGCAGCGCCCAGCATTCCTTTCAGCAGAATCCTGGGTGCTCGGAGGTGGCGGACGCGGGTCCGGGTTCGTAGGTTGTCCGCCTGGGCCCGCGCCGTGCGGCGGGTCCTGTAAGACACGACAAGGAGTGCGATGGACGTCCTGATCGTGGGCGCCGGGATCGGCGGGCTGACGCTGGCTCTCGAGCTCGACGACGCGGGAATCCCCTGCCGCCTCGTCGACGCGGCACCCGACATCTCGCCCGTCGGCGCCGGCATCAACGTCCTGCCGCACGCGGCACGCATCCTGAGCAGGCTGGGCCTGGAGGAACGACTGGCCGAGGTCGGGGTCACCACCGAGGAGTCGGTCTTCTTCAACCGGTTCGGTCAGCTCATCTACCGCGAGCCCGCGGGCCGGTTCGCCGGGTACGACCACCCGCAGCTCTCGCTGCACCGGGGCGACCTGCAGGGCGTGCTCCTCGACGCGGTCCGGGAGCGCCTCGGCGCGAACGCGGTAGTCATGGGCCGCCAGGCGGTCAGCGTCCACGATGACGGCGGCCACGATGACGGCGGCCACGATGACGGCGGCCACGATGACGGCCGCACCGTGCGGCTGCGCACCCGCGACGTCGTCCGCGGCACGGCGGGCCCGGACGAGACGGCGTCGGTGGTGGTCGCCTGCGACGGCATCCACTCGGCCATCCGCAGGCAGCTCCACCCCGACGAGGGCGAGCCGGTGTACTCCGGGGTGAACATGTGGCGAGGTGTCGCGGCCTGGGAACCGTTCCTCACCGGCGCCAGCATGGTGCGCGTGGGCTGGCTGGCACACGGCAAGATGGTGATCTACCCCGTCCGCGAGCAGATCGACGAAGAGGGTCGACAGCTGGTCAACTGGGTCGCCGAGGTGGAGACGCCGCGGCGCACGCGTCGTGACTGGACCCGGCACGGGTCGCTGGCGGACTTCATCGAGCCCTTCGAGGACTGGCGGTTCGACTGGCTCGACGTTCCCGCGCTGATCCGCGGGTCCGACTCCGTCCTCGAGTACCCCATGGTCGACCAGGAGCCCTTGTCGCGGTGGACGTTC
>DATMEB010000160.1:0-3993 GCA_035557095.1 Nocardioidaceae bacterium
GCCACGAACGGCGGGGTGCCGGGCTGTGGCGCAGTTTGGTAGCGCACTTGACTGGGGGTCAAGGGGTCGCAGGTTCAAATCCTGTCAGCCCGACACACCGGGTCTGACCACACCACCGCAGGTCAGGCCCGTTTTTCATGCACCGCTGCGGCCGGTACGGACGACCGCCAGGTCGGGGTGGCCGGGACCAGACGCGGACCACCAGGCCGAGAAGCGGGCGCCGGCGTCAGCATCGCGACGTCACGGCGTGTCGTGACGCCGAGGACCCTTCAGACGGCCTCCACGCGCGCGCACTACGCGGCGAATCCGGGTCTCTGACCTGGGTATCCCCTGACGGCGTGATTCAGGTCGGCAGGCATCACACCAGCCGCCTCATCACGGGTCTGCTGGGGTAGGTGCGTACAACCTCGGTGAATCCCGCTGCAGAGAACATGGCGACGGTCCCGGTAAAGATCGCAGAACCTCCCACACGAGCAGCGCTGAGCGCATCGACATCGACGGGATGGCCCTCGACGGCCGTCGCCCCGTGCGCGCGGGCGAATTCGACTGCTGCCTCCAGCAGCGCGGATCCCACGCCGGCGCGCCGGTGCTTGCTGGCCACGGCGAAGCAAGTCACCCACCAGGCGCCGGGATCGTCGGTGAGGACTTTGGCCAAGGCTCTGCTACCGGTGACTCGGGGAAAGTCAGAACGGGGACCGATCCTCGTCCAGCCGACTGGCTCATCGTCGACATACGCGAGAAGCCCCGGCGGCACTACGGCCTGGGTGAGCTCTTGCCGCATCGCGTCGCGGTGGTCCCTTCCGCGGTTTGCGCGCGTCGCGGATTCGCCGGCTGCGGGACGGAAGAAGAGGCGGCACCAGCACCACGAAGGATCATCACCACGACGCCCGAACACGCTCACGAGGTCGCGCCATCGGTCCGCGGTCACCGGCCGTACCTGAACGGACATGGACTACCCCTAGGAGCGGGCTGCCTCTACTGATACCTGCGCGCTACGCACGCCTCACACACAGCGCGAGCATACGCACGTCAACCGGACCGCGCACACGGCGGCGGAGGCACGCGTTGCAGGTGCGGTGCGGCCTAGTCTGTGTGCATGCGACGCTTCGACGACCAGGACCTCACTGGCGCAGAGTTCCGCGAGTGCGACCTGAGTAGAGCTCGGCTGGTCGGCGTGGTCATGCAGGACGCTGAGATCGACGGCCTGGTCACCAATCTCGTGGTCAACGGGGTCGAGGTCATGCCGTACGTCGAGGCGGAGCTCGACCGCCGCCACCCGGTACGGTTGCTGATCCGCTCCGATGAGCCGGCCGACCTGCGAGAGGCCTGGCGGCAACTGCGGGGCGACTGGGCGACGACCACCGAGCGAGTCCGGTCCATGCCCGAGGGCAGCGAACATCACGGCGTTGACGGCGAGTGGTCGATGGTCGAAACCCTGCGTCATCTTGTCTTCGTGCACGACTCCTGGTTCCGACGCTGCGTGCTCGGGCTCACCGAGCCGTTCACGGCCATGGGACTGGGTCCACCGTTCGTCATGGACCAGGAGGACGGGTTCGACCCGTCCGCCCACCCGAGCCTCGACGAGGTGCTCGCCGTGCGCAACCGGCAGGCTTCGGAGATCGAGACGTGGCTGGCCGAGGTCACGCCTGATCAGCTCGCGCAGACCGCGCCGGTGCCCGACGACGACAGATGGCCCCCGTACGCCAAGGGGCGGGCAAGGCGGCAATGCCTCGGCACCGTGCTCAACGAGGAATGGGCTCACCACGGGTTCTGCAAACGCGACCTGGACAAGCTGTCGCGTCAGGAGTCTTCGTAGGGTTCATGAGCGAGACTCTGAGCCTGGTGCTGCCGTCCCTTGGAGTCGTCGCTGTCGTGTGGGTACCCGTGGGTTGTGCTCATCGACCTGGACACCACTGAACTCGTTGACGAGCAACGCACGACTGGCCGCGGTTCCGGATAGTGCAGCGCAGCCGGCCTTGGAGGCCGTGCTGTCCGTCCCCAGCGGAATCCTGATGGTTGGCGACGCCGTTCAAGAGGACTCATTGGAAACTGGGCCCGGCCGCTGGGGCAGCACGGTCGTCTGCACACCTTGGGGCCCCGCAGACAAGGTGGAACTCTGGTTGCATCTCGTCAAGTGATGTACCGGTAGCAGGCACCCACGCGCATCGGCCGAAGCGCGCAGCATCAGCGGCGGATGCGGACGATGGGGTGACTTGAGTTTGCCTCGTGGGCGTTCCACCCCGGCAAGGGTCGACGTAGTGCGGATCTCCGGCCACCGTAGGCTGCCCGCGTGCACGCGACCGTTGCCGCCGTCATGATCGCCGCGAGTGTGCTGGTCGCGGGCTGGGCGCTGGTCTATGTGGTGCGCGGCAAGAGTCTCGACGACTCGCTGTTCTACGGGCTCGCCGCGATCGAGCTGGGGTTGCTGGCGCTGGTGCTCGGCGGCTCGATCGCGCTCGCCGGCACCGACCGCGATGTGGACGGGGCGACGTTCCTCGGGTACCTGCTCACCGCGCTGCTCATCGTGCCGGGAGCCGTCGTGTGGTCGCTGGCGGAGAAGTCCCGGTGGGGCATGGCGGTGCTGGTGGCCGGCTGCCTGGTGGTGGCGGTCATGGTGCTGCGGGTGCAGCAGGTCTGGGACGCCGGTGCCTGAGGTCACGCAGGCGCGGCTGGGGCCGGGTCGTCTGCTCATCGCCGTGTACGCCGTCTTCGCGGTGTCGGCCACCGCGCGGTCCACGGTGCAGATCGCGACCAGCTTCGGCGACGCCCCGGTGGCGTACCTGCTGTCCGCGTTCGCCGCGGCCGTGTACGTGGTCGCGACCGTCGCCCTGGCCAGAGGTGCGCTGCTGGTCGCGCTGATCGCCTGCGGCGTCGAGCTGGTCGGCGTCGTCGTCGTGGGCGCGGCGAGCCTGCTGGTGCCGGAGGCGTTCCCGGACGCGACCGTATGGTCGGTGTTCGGGTCGGGGTACGGCTTCGTGCCGCTCGTCCTGCCAGTGGTCGGCCTGTGGTGGGTGCTCCACGTACGCCGGGCGCAGCGGGCGGTTCGGTCAGAGTAGGCCGAGGCGAGCAGGGAGCACGGGACCGAGGAGTATTCGCGGCCGCGCTGCTCTAGCCGTCTGGCGTATCCTCTGGGTCGGGTCACAGCAGCATTCTGAGCGTCGCAGGCGTTGCAACGGCTCTTGGCGCAAGTCGAGGTTGGACAGAAGCGCGATCAGCCGCACGTCGGCGCGACCGCGCACTCGGTGGCGAATGGGTGCCTCGTCTTGGCCACCGGATGGAAGATGGAGCTGAATCTCGTTCGCGATCATCCACAACGGAAGTCGCGCAACTAGCCTGCGGCGCGATCGTTCTATTTGGCGCTCGCCGCGTCTCGTCACTCTTGCCGGATCGGATCCACCTCAAGCTGGTCCCAGGGAGTTGGCGCTACCCGGATGGTGGCGCGTCCCACTCTGGTTGGGCCTGGCGGCAGAGCTGGAGTCGTGCCCGACCGATGATTCTGGGCGTGCGCGACGGTCTGATCTGCCGTACCCCGAACGCAGGAGGAACCATGGGCAAGGTCATCGCGGCCATAACGACCTCGGTCGACGGCTACATCGTGGGTCCCCAGGATGGGCCCGAGCACGGCCTCGGCATCGGAGGCGAGCGTCTCCACTACTGGGTGATGGGTGGTCCGTGGACGTACGCCGACGACGGCCGCGTCACCGACGGGATGCATGGCGCGGACCGGCAGTACTACGAGTCGCTCACCGAGGGGCTGGGCTGTGGAATCGTCGGCCGCAACATGTACGACGCCGCCGGCGCCTGGGGCGGGTCCAACCCGTTTCCCGGCACGTTGATTGTGCTGACCCACCGCACCGAGGACCAGCCCGACCCCAGCACGGGCTTCCTGTTCATCGACGGGTTCGACGCCGCTCTGCAGCGAGCGCGCGAGCTCGCCGGCGATGGCGGGGTCTCCCTGGGCGGTGGTGCCGACCTGATCCGCCAGGGGCTTGC
>DATMEB010000161.1:0-22991 GCA_035557095.1 Nocardioidaceae bacterium
TCGGACGGCGCGCGTCAACATCAACGGGATGTCAAATCCCTTCACCACAAGGAAAACCGGAACCCTGCGTACTCGAGTGCCCACTGTGAGGTGAATAGCTCCTTAGGACTACTAGCGCGGCATGACCAGAGGACTACCTGCAACCGCCCCACCGGCCATGGAAGGTTGACTAATTGACCTCCTAGCGGCCCGACCTGCCCCGGGGTACAACACATGCAGGAAGAAGGACGCTGCCGAAATCGGGCTTGTTCGGGTGCAACGGCACCCGGGGGGTCAAGTCGGGCGGATCGTCCTTCATCGACTTACTGGGGGCTACACACAATGGAGTCAACTGACCGGATCGAGATCCGGCTTCTCGGGCCTCTGTACGTTCGCCGCGCCGACAGCAGCGTCGTCGAGCCCGGTGCCTGGCGCACCGGCAAGACTCTCGACCTGCTTCGGCTGCTCGCGCTCGACGCCGACCAGCCGGTCCGGGTCGCGGCGCTGCTCGAGAAGCTCTGGCCGGACGTCGACGAGGCGCACGGTCGCGCCAGCCTCCGTACCGCCGCGTCGCAGCTGCGGCGCGCCCTGCGTAGCGACTGCATCGAGCGCCGCCTCGGCGGTCTGGTGCTGCGGCACGCCTGGGTCGACGCGACCGCGTTCCGCAGCCTGGCGACCGAGGCGAAGGCGGCTCTGCGGGAGCGCCGGCTGGCCCGGGTGGTCGCGCTGACCCGTGAGGCCGAGGCGCTGTACGTCGACGACTTCACCGCCCACGACGACGGTTCCGGATGGGCTCTCGAGGCGCGCGAGTCACTCGCGGCCGTACGCCGCGCACTGCTGGTCGACGCCGCGGAGTGCGCGATCGAGCTGCACTGGATGCGCGACGGCGTGGAGCTGGCCAACAAGGCGCTGGCCGTCGACTCGTGCGCCGAGCGTGCGCACCGTGTGCTGATCCAGGCCTACGCCGGCCTGGGCGAGACCGAGCAGGCGCTGCGCGCGTTCGAGCGCTGCCGGCAGATGCTCGCCGAGGAGCTCGGAGCCGACCCGTCGGCACAGACCCGCGCCGTGCACATGCAGGTGCTGGCCGGGCACCAGGACACCCCGGAGGCGCTGCCGTTCGTCGGCCGCGAGTCCGACCTGACCCGCGTGGTCGGCGTGCTGAACCGGTCGCTGTCGACGCCCGGTCCGTCGCTGGTGTGCGTCAGCGGCACCCGCGGCACCGGCCGCGAGGCGCTGCTGCGCGAGGCCTCGGACCGCGCCGGCGCGCACCGCGCCCAGGTGACGACCGGGTCGACCGGACTCCCGACCGCCGATGAGCTGCACCGCATCAGCACCAAGGGTGAGCCGCTGGTGCTGATGGTTCCGCCGATCGACGAGCTCGCCGAGGGCGACGCCGTCGACCTGGTCCGTACGATGTCGACCCTTGACCCGTTCGTCACGGTCGCGGCGCCGGTCAGCCCCGACGCCGCGAAGATGCTCTCCGAGGCGTCGGTCCGTGCGGGCGGCGACCCGGCACAGGTGGTCGAGACCGGACCGCTGCTGCAGGACGACCTCACCGCGCTCGCCTCGGCGGTGCTGTCCGGCCCGGTCACCCCCGAGCTGGTCGCCGCGCTGCAGAAGGAAGCAGGCGGCCTGGCCGAGCAGTCGATCTCCGTGCTGCGCACGTGGCTGTCCAGCGGCCGCATCACCTCGACGGCCAAGGGCCTGGCACTGGCCCCGCCGATGCACGAGGGCAACGCCGACCTGACCGTGCAGCCGCTCGTACGCCGTGTACTCGAGCAGCTGACGCCGACCGAGCTCGAGGCCCTGCACATCACCGCGCTGGTCGCACGGCCGGTCACGCCGGCGATGATCGCGCCGCTGGTGGCCGATTCCCAGACCGACGGCGACCAGGGCGACATCGTCGGCCCGATGCTGGACCGGCTCGTGGACTTCGGCGTGCTCAGCCTGGACACTCGCGGCTACTCGTTCCGCAGCCCGCTCGTGCAGGACGCGGTCGCCTCCTGGATCCGTCCCACCGTGCGGCGCCGGCTGCACTGGCGGATCGCCGAGGAGGGCCACCTGCCCACCGAGGACCGCGTGCGCCACTGGCTCGAGGCCGGCGAGTCCCAGCTCGCCTGCGCGGCCGCGCTGGAGGCCGCGAACGCGGCACTGACCCAGGGCCGTCCGTTCGACGCCCGGGCGCACCTCAACCAGATGATCTCGCTCGCCGACGGGCTCGACTCCTCCCCGGCCGACCAGGCCGCGATCTTCGAGATGCTCGGCGACACCTGCCTGGCCTGCGGGCTGCGCGAGGACGCCAAGCAGGCGTTCACGGTGGCGATGACCGCCGCGACGACCCTGGGCCTGTCCTCGACCACCCGACTGACCGGCAAGGCGGAGGCGGCCGAGCGCGGCGAGGTCGTGCACGACGAGAACGAGTCCACGCTGCTGCAGCTCACGCCAGCCTCCGGGTGCTCGCCCGAGGTCGAGGACGCGCTGCGGGAGGCTCTCGAGGAGGCCCAGGACAACGTCACCCGCGTCGAGGCGAGGCTGCGCCTCGGCGAGATCGTGGCCCTGCCCCGGCGGGACCTCACCATGGCCCGGCGACTGGCCGACGAGGCCGCGCTGCTGGCCGAGACGCCCGAGCAGGCCGCCCGCGCATGCATGCTGCGGTACCTGCCCGACGTACTGCTGGGGTCGACCGGGCACACCGCGGTGGACGCGTTGGACCACGCCGTCACACAGTCCGCGGACTGCCACGACGAGGACCTCACCTCGGCGCTGAACCTCACCTGGGCCCTGGCCGCACACCACCGTGGGCTGTCGTCGTTCGGGGACATCGCCGCCCGCGTCGACCTGAGCCGTCCGGGGCCTGCCGGCCTCGACCCGAGCACGGCGCTGCTGCGCGCGTACGCCGAGCGCGGGATGCTGACCGAGGCCAAGAAGTTGGCCGCGGCCGTGAAACCGCAACCTTCCCCGTTGGCTGAGCAGGCCCGCATGCTCAGCATCGCGGTGCTGCAGGAGGCCCTCGAGGAGCCAGACAAGTCGCTGAACACACTGCGAGAGGCGATCGACCACGCGATCGCGACCGACTGCCTGCTGCAGCTTCCCGAGATCGTCGCCCGCACGATCCGGCTGGAGGTCGGCGAGAACCAGCAGTCGGCCGTGGAGCACTTCGAGCTCTTCGACTGGGCGGTCGGGGGTTCGACCGACCAGGCCAACGAGACCTGCGCCAAGCTGCTGGCTCGTGCCGCCGTTCGTGGCGTGCGAGGCGAGTACGACCGGGCCGCGGCCGCCGCCGCGATCGCGGCCGAGGTCGCGGAGAAGCAGGAGGCCCCCCTGCTCGCCGCGCAGGCGCACCTCGCCCGTGCCGGCTACCTGGAGCGGACCAGCCACCACAACGAGATCCGGCTGGCCTACGCCTCGGCAGTCCGCTGCTACCGCGCGGCCGGGGTCGACCGCCTGGCGCGGCGCGCCGAGCGGACCGTCCGGCCGCACACCCGGGCCAGCTGACCGCACACCCCGTTCGCGCCGACCGTTCGCGCCGAGATTGCGCGAATGCCCCCGCAGGCGACCTGCCGACTGCAGCGCACCGGGGCATTCGCGCAATCTCGGCGCAATGGATGTGCGGCTTGGGCTACCCGGTCAGCACGTACCGGATGCCCGCGGTGAGCACCTGCCCGGCAGCGCGTACGACGGTGGGCTCGACCACCGGCAGGTACGGCAGTCCCAGCGGCGCGCGCGCCCACCGCGGCATCAGCTCGACCGCTGCCGCGGACAGCACCGCGTAGGCCGGTCGCAGGGCCCACGGCACCGGCGGGTGCAGCAGCAGGAAACGAGCGGCCGCCCGGCTCTGACCGGTCGACCGGATCTCCGGCCGGAACGCCCTGAGCTGCGCCTGCAGCGCATCCTGCGTCAGCGGCGGGTCGAGGACGCCGAGCCGGCCGGCCACGACCGCGGTGTCGGCGACGTAGGCGTCGCATCCCCGGCGGTTCAGCGGGCGTGCGCCGTAACGCTGGTGGGCGTTCAGGAAGCTGGTCACCTCGGCGGCGTGCACCCACGACAGCAGGTGCGGGTCGGATGCTCGGTAGCGGCGGCCGTCCGGGCTGATCCCACTCACGTGGCCGTGCACCGCGCGCACACGTGCCACCGCGGCCTCGGCGTCGTCGTCGACGCCGAACGTGGTCATCGCCAGGAACGCGCTGGTGCGCTGCAGCCTCCCCCACGGGTCGCCGCGGTAGCCGGAGTGCCCCTCCACCGCGGCCATGGCCAGCGGGTGCAGCGACTGCAACAGCAACGCGCTGAGCCCGCCCACGAACATCGACGCGTCGGCGTGCACCTGGCGGATCGGCCGGCCCTGCTCGAACCAGCGAGGCCCCGGGCGGTCGTGGATGCGCTCCCGCTGCGCATGGGCGTCGCTGCCGGCGACCAACCCCACCAGCGAATCGCCCATCGAGTGCCGCAGCCCCGACAGCGTTCGCCCGGTGAGTGTCCCGGTGAGTGTCCCTGCGAGCGTGCCCACCGTCATGACCCCGATGTTGGCACCGTCAGCCCGCGTCGGACAGGGCCCCGGAGAGATCGGCCAGCTTGTTGACCGTGCGCCAGTTGCGCACCGTGGCGACCGCGTCCGGAATGCGCAGCGCGCTCATCCGGGTCGCCAGCTTGGACCGACCGAACCCGTTCGGCAGGTGGAGATAGAGCTCGCGTCCGTCGACGGCGTACTCGTCGCTGCCGTAGTCGGTCGACCCGAGGCGAACCGCGAGGTCTGCGGCCCCGACGGGCACCGAGAGGAAGACCACGTGCAGCCGTGCCGGGTCGGCGGCGGCGAACGGGTTGCCCGCGACGACGTCGGCCATCTCGGCATGTGTGCGGATCACGACCTCGACGTCCATGCCGAGCTCAGCCTCGATCGCCGCCTCGATGCGCTCGCGGACCGCGTCGGGCGAGGCATCGTCCGCGAACACGACGTTGCCGCTGCGGATGTACGTCGCGACCGAGGAGAGTCCGAGCCCGAGGTAGACCTCCTTGAGGCGCGGCATCGAGATCTGCGTGCTGGGACCGAGGTTGATCCCGCGCAGCAGCGAGACGTACGCCGTCATGCGATCACCACCTCCGACGAGCCCTCGTCGGCCCCGAGGAACGCGAGCAGCGCGGCGCCCTCGGCGCGCACCTCGTCGCGGGCACGCCGCGGGAGCCGCCCGAACGGCTCGACCCGCAGCGTCGCCGAGCGCCCACGCCGCGTGACCTTCCAGACGCCCTGCACGAACCCGTCGACCAGGACCATCCCCGGCACCATGCCGTTGCGGGCCACGATCCGCCGACGGTGCTCGTCGGCGATCACCCGGGTCCGGTCGGCGTGCGACAGCGTGAGGTTGTCGAACTCGGCGATCAGGCGCACCGGGGCCGGGGTGTCGGGGTCGGGAAGCTGCTCAGAGTCGGCGAGGTCGAACAGCTCGCGGCCGGACTCGTCGCGGTAGGTCCGCAGCTGCGGGCGCAGCCGGTCGAACACACCGGCGAGACGTGTCAGACCCGACCAGGTCTGCGTGTCGAGGACGCTCGCCGGACCGAACGCGGCGATGTAGCGCAGCACCAGCGCCTCGATGTCGGAGCCGGCGCCGGTGTCGCCGGGGCCTCGGCCCAGCCACGCCTCGAACGTGGTGATCGCCACCGGGCCGCTGCGTCGCCACACTCCACGCGGCGGCACGTGCACCATCGGCAACAGGCCACGCACGGCCTGCGCCAGCGACGCCGCCTCGCGGTCGGGCCACATCGGCCCCAGCGCCTCCCGCAGCTCGGCGACGGTGCGGGGCCGTTCCTCCACCAGCTCGCGTCCGGCCGCCAGCAGCTTGTCGATGTCGACGCCGTCGAGGCGGTGCCGCCCGAACGAGGAGTTGGTGTAGACGCCGCGTTCGAGCATCGGCTGCACCAGCGGGCGGATCGCCAGGCCGTCCTCGGCGGTGACCAGGTGGATGGTGCCGCGCATCAGCGTCGCCCGGACGGCCGACCGGTCGGTGACGTGGGCCCCCAGCTCGGCCGGGTCGAACCCCTCCAGTCGCGCCCAGAGTCCGACGTAGGGAGGGTCGGGGGCCTGCGCCTGCATGCCCACCAGGTGCTCGAGCGCCTGCCGTGTGGCCATCGGGTGCCGGCGAAGCAGCAGCTGGCGGTCGAGCAGGGCGCGGTTGAGCGTCCGCTGGTCGAGGACCGGGCCATCGGGCATGGGTTCAACCTAGCGGTGGGTACCCTGACCAGGATGACTTCGTCCCTGGAACAGGCCCCCGACCGCTGGATCGAGCTGGAGGGGGCCGTCAACGTGCGCGACCTCGGCGGGCTGCCGGTGCGCGGCGGCGGCGTGACCCGGTCGCAGCGGCTGGTGCGCGCCGACAACCTGCAGGACCTGACCGAGGCAGACCTGCGCGTGCTGCGCGACGTGGTCGGCGTGCGCGACGTGGTCGACCTGCGCACCACCAGCGAGCGGCAGGTCGAGGGCCCGGCGCCGCTCGACGACCTTCCCGACATCGCCGTGCTGCACTGCTCGCTGCTGCCCGAGGAGGGCGACCGCGCCCGGGAGATCGACGGCGACGTGCTCATGCCCTGGCAGGCCGGACCCGACGAGGTGCCCGCGCCGCGTGCGGCGACCCGGGGCGTCTACGTGTCCTACCTGCGCGACCGGCCCGGATCGGTGGTCGCGGCCCTGCGCACGGTCGCGCGGTCCGAGGGCGCGGTCATCGTGCACTGCGCCGCCGGCAAGGACCGCACCGGGGTCGTGGTGGCGCTCGCCCTCGACCTCGTCGGCGTCGACCGTGACGCGATCATGGCCGACTACCTGCTCACCAGCGAGCGGCTCGACGCGATCATCGGCCGGCTGACCAACACCCGGGCCTACTCCTCCAACCTGCGTGACCGGCCCCGCGACAGCCACCTGCCCAAGGCCGAGGGCATGGAGGACGTGTTCCGGTACGTCGACGACCACGGCGGCACCGAGCACTGGCTCGGCGCGCACGGGTGGGGCGCACGTGACTCCGAGGCCTTGCGCGAACGGCTGCGGGCCTGAACGACTCCGTTGGGGGTACGCACCGTGAACCGGACCGCCGTGGTCGGTACGACCGTCGCGGCCGTGCTCGCCGTTGGAGTCCTCGCCGCGCTCTACATGGTCGCGGCACCGCACCGGGGCGTCGCCGATGAGTCCGCCGCGGTTCCCGTGGTGAACCGGCGCGTGCCCGACGACCGCACCGTGGGCCACCGGCTCGAGGGGCCTGCCCCGGTCACGTGGGTCTTCGTCGGCGACAGCATCACCCACGGGTCGACGCACACCAACGGCCGGCGCAGCTTCGTCGAGCACTTCGCCGAGCGCACCCGTGCCGAGCTCGGACGCATCGACGACGTCGTGATCAACACCGGCGTCAGCGGGGACCGCACCGAGGATGTGCTGGCCGGGTTCGCCGACCGCGTCGGCCGGTTCGACCCCGAGGTGGTGGTGGTGATGCTCGGCACCAACGACAGTGTGGACGGACCGAGCGGCCGCGCCGGGTTCGCTCACCGGCTCGCCGAGATCGTGACGCGGGTACGCGGGCTGGGTGCCATCCCCGTGCTGCAGACCCCGAACCCCGTCGACGAGGCAGCCGCCCCGGAGCGCGACGACCTGCCGGCCTACGTCGACGTGGTTCGGAGGCTGGCCCGCGAGCGCGACGTCATGCTCGTCGACCACCACGCGCGCTGGCTCGACGCCGGCGGCGGAACCGCGCCGAGCCGATGGCTCGACGACCCCATCCACCCCAACGGGCGCGGACATCTGGAGATGGCCCGCACGATCTTCCGGCGCCTCGGCATCTTCGACCCGGACTCCCCGACCGGAGGAGCGGACTGGTGACCGGCGACCGGCTGCAGGCGGCGTTCGACGCGGTGCGCCGGGCCGACTTCCTCCCGCCCGACCAGCGCGGATTCTCCGGCCTGGACCGCGCGCTCCCGATCGGCTTCGACCAGACCAACTCGCAACCGCGCACCGTTTCGAACATGCTGACCCTGCTCGACGCACGGCCGGGCCAGCGGGTGCTCGACGTCGGCAGCGGTTCGGGGTGGACCACCGCGCTGCTCGGCAAGCTGGTCGGACCGCAGGGCCGGGTGCTCGGGGTCGAGCTGGTGCCCGAGCTGGTCGCGTGGAGCCGGGAGAACCTCACCGCGTACGGCATGGACTGGGTCGGCGTCTCCCAGGCCGAGGAGGGCGTGCTGGGCCTGCCCGCGCAGGCACCGTTCGACCGGATCCTGGTCTCCGCAGAGGCGAGCACGCTGCCCAACCCGCTGGTCGACCAGCTCGCCGACGGCGGGGTCATGGTCGTCCCCGTGTCGGGGCGACTGATCGCGGTCGAGCGCGAGTCCGCCGACGACGTCACCGTGCAGCAGCACGGGCACTATCAGTTCGTCCCGCTGCGCTGACGATCTGCCGGGCTGACCATCTGCAGCACAGCGGCTCCCCTGACCCTGCCGGCGGCGAGGTCGGCGAGCGCGCGGTCGGCCTCGTCGAAGGGGTACGGCGACACCTCGACCCGGATCCGCAGCCGGTCGGCCAGGCGCAGCAGGGCCTCACCGTCGCGACGGGTGTTGGAGGTGACGCTGGTCAGCGTGCGCTCGCGGAACAGGTGACGCTGGTAGTCGAGGGCCGGGATGTCGCTGAGATGGATGCCGGCGACCGCCAGCGTCCCGCCCCGGTCCAGGGCCTCCAGCGCCACCGGCACCAGGTCACCCACCGGCGCGAACAGGATCGCGGAGTCGAGGGGAACGTCGGTCGGCTCGTCGGCGGCACCTGCCGACACGGCGCCCAGCGACCGGGCAAGCTCGCGAGCCGCCGAGCCGCGGGTACGCACGTGCACCTCCGCGCCCTGTGCGACCGCGACCTGCGCGGTGATGTGCGCGCTGCCGCCGAACCCGTAGATGCCGAGTCGGCCGCCGGGTGGGACCTGTGCCCGCCGCAGCGCGCGGTAGCCGATGATGCCGGCGCACAGCAGCGGCGCCGCGTGCTCGTCGTCGAACGAGTCGGGGATCGCGTAGGCGTAGGCGGCGGGCACGGTGGCGTACTCCGCGTAGCCGCCGTCCTCGTCCCAGCCGGTGTAGACCGAGCGCGGGCACAGGTTCTCCGCTCCGCCGCGGCACCAGCGGCACTCGCCACAGGTGTGCCGCAGCCAGGCGATGCCCACGCGGTCGCGCTCCTGGAACCGGGTGACGCCCGGTCCGAGCGCGACGACCTCGCCGACCACCTCGTGGCCGGGGACCACCCCGGTCCGGCGCGGCGCCAGGTCGCCCTCGACCAGATGCAGGTCGGTCCGGCACACGCCGCAGACGCGTACCCGTAGCAGCACCTCGCCCGGCCCGGGATCGGGCACGGGACGGTCGACCTCCTCGAGAGGTCCCTGCTCGTGAGGTCCCTCAGAGATCGGCCGCGGCACGCTCACAGCGTCTCCGGTTCCCTCGCAGTTCGCCCCCTCGCTGCGCTCGGGCGCTCTCGCATCGGTCACAGCCCATGCCCGCATGCCTCCGAGCGTAGTAGTGTCATCACGTTCCGTACTCAGGAGAGTGCCATGCGTAGTCGTCTCGGGCTTCCCGTCCTGCTCGTTCTGAGCGTCGTCCTCGTGATCCCGGTGGCCGCCGCGCAGCCGTCGGGTCAGCCGCCCGGGCAGTCGCCGGGGGACCCGGTCGAGACGGTGGCCCGGGTGCGGGTGGACTCGACCGCAGCGCTGCTGCGGATGGCCGCCGACGGCATCGACGTCACCCACCAGGTGTCGCAGGGCCCGCGGGGCACGTTCGACGCCACCGTGATCGTGCCGCGCGACGACGTCGACATGCTGGCCGGCTACGAAGCGCGGGTGCTCGACACGATGGCCGCGCCCACCCAGGCCGAGGTCGCCTCCGAGCTCAAGGGCAACGCCGGTGCGCTCACCGCGGCGCAGAAGCGGCGCGCCAAGCCACCGGCCGCACCCGACGGCTCGGCCCGGTCGGCTGCCGCACCGGGGGCGAGCGCCGCCGACGGCACGCTGACCGTGCTGCGCGCCGACCGCTGGACCTCCGCTGACGGTGACTTCCTGTCCGTCGAGGTGCGGTCCGCACTCGGGCCCGACGACACCGTCACCGTCGAGACCGACACCGGCGAGACCCACACGCTGAGCGCGTTCGTCGACCAGGGCGTCTACCTGTACCACCGGTTGACCGAGCCGGCCCCGACCGACGGCACCGTCGGCTCGGTGACCGCGACGTCATCGGACGGGACGACGGTCGAGTCGCCCACGACCGAGTGGGCGGCCGGCGACGTCTCCGGCTTCCCGCGCGGCTTCGAGTGGGGCTTCACCGACGACGGGTACGTCGACGCCACCCAGGCGGACACGGTCATCGAGGACCTCGCCGCGCAGTACCCCGACCTGGCCGAGATCGTCGAGCTGCCCAACCCGACGCACGGCTACAACGTGCCGGACGGGTCACCGCTGCTCGCGCCGCCGTCGTACCCGCGCGACCCGTACACGGTCAAGGCGCTGCGCATCGGCGCCGACCGCGACGGCTCGAAGACCGGAGTGCTGCTGTACGCGCAGGAGCACGCGCGCGAGTGGGTGACGTCGCTGGTGGCGCTGGAGACGGCGCAGCGGCTGCTGCACAACTACGGCAGCGACCCGACCACCACCGCGCTGGTCGACGACCTCGACATCTTCATCGTGCCGATGACCAACCCCGACGGGGCGGCGTACTCCCTGTACGACAACCTGCTGCAGCGCACCAACATGAACGTCGACGACTGCGACTACGCCACCCCGCTCAACGCGGGCACCGACGTCAACCGGAACTTCTCCGTGGGCTCGCTGTTCGACGGCTTCGTCGGTGCGTCGCCGGAGTGCACCGACTCGGTGTACGCGGGCGCGTCGGAGCTCTCCGAGGCCGAGTCGTCCAACGAGGTCTGGCTGACCGAGAACTTCCCGAACATCAGGTTCGCGATGAACACCCACAGCTACGGCGGGTACTTCATGTGGTCGCCGGCGGCCTACCGTCCGGACCGCACCACGCTGCCGCGTCCCGACCTCGCCACCGAGGACTACTTCTTCGCCGCCTCGGAGACGATCCTGTCGCGGATCAAGGAGTTCCGCGGGACCGTGGTCTGGCCGGGACGCACCGGACCGGTCGTCGACGTGCTGTACTCCGCCGCCGGCAACTCCGGCGACGAGCACTTCTACGACGACGCGCAGAGCACCGAGCCCGACATCTACGCGTGGGACTTCGAGGTCGGCGTGCCGTTGTGGGACGAAGCCACGCAGACCTGGGACACCTCGGCCGGCGGGATGTTCTGGCCCGACTTCGAGACCGAGGGCTTCCACCAGGCCATGGAGTTCGCCAACGGCTGGTACGGCATCCTCGAGGTCGCGCGTGGGTTCGCGCTCGACGACGACGCGCCGAAGTCGACCGACAGCGTCGACGGCCGCCGGGTCCACGACGGCCCCGTCGACGTGTTCTTCGAGACCTCGGAGCCGGCGACCGTCTACTACACGCTCGACCGGTCGCGGCCGACGTGGGACTCGCCAACGGTCGCCCAGGACGGCATCCGCGGCGGCGCAGCGCCCGTGACGATCAGCAAACGCCGCACGCTGCTGCAGTGGTTCAGCGTCGACGAGGCGGGCAACGTGGAGAACGGCTACGACCCTGACGGCCGCAGCCGCCGGGGGCTCAACCGCGAGATCGTGAAGATTCGCTAGCCTCGTCACCCGTGACGAGTGACTCGGAGGCGTCGCGGAACAATGTCGCGGTCTCGGCGCTGAGTGACAACGGAGTGGTCCGCGACCACAACGAGGACAGCGTCGTGGTCGGGGCCTGGACCCTGTGCGGCTCGGAGGTCCAGGTGCCGCAGACGCTGGTGTTCACCGACGACGAGCCGCTGCTCGTGGCGGTCGCCGACGGCCTGGGCGGGCACCCGGCCGGAGAGGTCGCCAGCGCCGTGGCGGTGGAGATGCTGGCCCGGAGCCGGCCGCTGCCCGCGGACGAGGGCGGACTGCGCGAGCTGATCCAGGCATGCAACCACGCGGTCTACGACGAGGCTGCGCACGATGCCGACCGCACGGGGATGGGCACGACGGTCTCCGGTCTGATCCTGCGCGGGGACGCGGCACTGGTGTTCAACGTCGGCGACAGCCGCGTCTACATCTTCGACGGCGAGGACCTCGTTCTGGCCACCATCGACGACAACCCGCCGCTGGCGCCGGGTCAGACCCACACCGCCGTGCTCACCCAGATGCTCGGTGGGCATGCGGCGCCCCGCGACGTCGACGTGCATGCGGCCGCGCTGCCCCGGCCCGAGCGCGCGCGTTACCTCGTCTGCACCGACGGACTCAGCGACGTGGTCTCGGAGGACCAGATCCTCGCGATCCTGAGCGAGCACGAGGGCGAGCAGGCGGTGCACGAGCTGTGGCAGGCGGCGATGAACGCCGGCGGACCGGACAACATCACGCTCGCGCTGGTGGAGAACCTGGAGCAGTGATCGTGGAGGGATCGCTGGCGGTGCCTTTCGCGCCGGTCCCACCTGGTCGCGGTGGGTACTGCAGCGCGTAGTCTTCCCTCGGACCCTACTTCCGGGTAACACTGGACGGGTCAGCGACGGAAAGGGGAACGACGTGGCAACCGAGGTCACCGAACAGCAGGCCCGTGAGGTAGCCGAAGCAGCACGCGAGACCGAATGGACCCGCCCGAGCTTCGCCAAGGAGCTCTACCTCGGCCGCTTCGACATCTCGCTGATCCACCCGCACCCCCAGCAGTCCTCCGAGGACGTCGAGCGCGGCGAGAAGTTCATGGCCGACCTGCGGGCCTACTGCGAGACCCTCGACGGCGGCCGGATCGAGCGCGAGGACCGCATCCCCGACGAGTACATCGCCGGGTTCAACGACCTCGGCGCGTTCGGGATGAAGATCCCGCGGGCGTACGGCGGACTCGAGCTCTCCACGGCGTACTACGGCCAGGCGCTGGCGATGGCCAGCTCGGTGCACCCGGCGTTCGGCACGCTGCTGTCGGCGCACCAGTCGATCGGCGTTCCTGAGCCGGTGAAGATGTTCGGCAACGAGCAGCAGAAGGCGGAGTTCCTGCCGCGCTGTGCGCAGGGCGCGATATCGGCCTTCCTGCTCACCGAGCCCGACGTCGGGTCGGACCCGGCGCGGCTGGCCACGCAGGCGACCCCGTCCGAGGACGGCTCGGCGTACCTCCTCGACGGCGTCAAGCTGTGGACCACCAACGGCGTGATCGCCGAGCTCCTGGTCGTGATGGCCAACGTGCCCAAGAACAACGGCAACCGGGGCGGCATCACCGCGTTCATCGTCGACGCCCGCTCCGAGGGCATCACGGTCGAGAACCGCAACCAGTTCATGGGCCTCAAGGGCATCGAGAACGGCGTCACCCGGTTCCACCAGGTGCGCGTACCGGCCGAGAACCGCCTCGGCAAGGAGGGCCAGGGCCTCAAGATCGCCCTCACCACGCTCAACATCGGGCGGCTGTCGATCCCCGCGATCTGCGCCGGGGCCGGCAAGTGGTGTCTCAAGATCGCTCGCGAGTGGTCCAACGAGCGTGTGCAGTGGGGCAAGCCGGTCGGTCAGCACTCCGCGGTCGCGCACAAGCTCTCGTTCATGGCCGCCACCACGTTCGGGCTCGAGTCGGTGCTCGAGCTGTCCACCCAGCTCGCCGACGCCGGAACCAAGGACATCCGGATCGAGGCCGCGCTGGCCAAGCTCTGGGCCAGCGAGATGGCCTGGCAGATCGCCGACGAGCTCGTACAGATCCGCGGCGGCCGGGGCTACGAGACCGCCGCCTCGCTGGCGGCCCGCGGCGAGCGCGCCGTTCCCGCCGAGCAGGTGCTGCGCGACCTGCGGATCAACCGGATCTTCGAGGGCTCCAGCGAGATCATGCACTTGCTGATCGCGCGCGAGGCCGTCGACACCCACCTCAACGCCGCCGGCGACCTCGCCTCGGCCGACGCCAGCCTGCAGGACAAGGCCAAGGCGGCCGCCAACGCCAGCAGCTTCTACGCCAAGTGGCTGCCGCAGCTGGTGACCGGCGAGGGCAACAAGCCGGCGTCGTACGCCGACTTCGGCCCGCTGGCCAGGCATCTGCGCTACGTCGAGCGCTCGTCGCGCAAGCTCGCCCGTCAGACCTTCTACGGCATGAGCCGCTGGCAGGCCAAGCTCGAGCACCGGCAGGGCTTCCTGGGCCGCATCGTCGACATCGGCGCCGAGCTGTTCGCGATGGCCGCCGCGGTGACCCGCGCCGAGATGATCCGGTCCGAGGACGCCGCACAGGGCAAGGCGGCCTACCAGCTCGCCGAGGCGTTCTGCGCGCAGTCGCGGCAGCGCACGGAGGCCTTGTTCGACAAGCTGTGGGACAACACCGACGACATCGACCAGCAGGTCGCCACCCGGGTCCTCGCCGGCGAGTACACCTGGCTCGAGCAGGGCGTGGTCGACCCGTCCGAGGGCACCGGACCGTGGATCGCCAAGTGGACCGCGGGACCGTCGCAGGCCGACAACCAGGCGCGGCGTTACCGCTGAGCCCCTACCGACCGCTGGACCCCCTACCGCTGGGCGTCGCGTGAGTCGGGGTCGCCGGACGTCTGGGCGGCGTCCTGCGATCCCGGCTCCGCCTCCGCCGCGCGGGCGGCACGCGCCTCCCGCTGCCGCTTCTGCCGCCGGATCTCGTAGACCATCGCGCCGACCCCGATGACGATCGGGAGCCAGTAGGGCTTGCTCTCGAGCAGCGCCTGCACCCAGCCGGGCAGCTCGAAGCTCGGCAGGTCGGGCAACGGGATGTCCGGCCAGGGGATGTCCGGCAGGTCCGGCAGCGGCAGGGTGGGCAGGTCGACCGAGGGCAGCAGCTCGAGCAGCGGCTGCAGCAGGTACCGGATGATCGCGCCGATCCCGAGCACGGTGAGCAGGACGGCGCCGACGCCCTCGAGCACGTGCAGGCCGGCGTAGCGCACCGGGTGCTCGCGCTGCGCCGCCTGCCGCCTGGCCGCCTTGCTGCCGGGCTCGGCGTCCATGTCGAGCTCGACGTCGTCGCTGACCAGCGTCGCGCGGCGGACGCGGCCGAGCGCGTTGAGGCGCACGTCGACGCGCTCCCCGGTCTCCAGCCGGAGACTCAGCCGCTGGTCGTTGGACGTCTTCTCCACCGCAAGGTCGCCGTCGCGGTGCACGCGGAACTGGTGCCGCCACCCGCTCGCGTCGACGCTCAGCCGGTAGGAGTGAGCGCCGACCTCGAGGCCGTAGTGCTGTTCCCCCATCCCAGGGTCACCGGAGGTCGCGCCGGTCGCGGTCGGTCTGCGCGTCCTCCTCGGAGCGCGTGCCCACGACGTAGCGGTTGCCGTGCGAGACCTCGACCGCCACCGCGTTGAGCCACTCGTACGCCGGCTGACCGAGCCCGCGGGCGGCGATGGCCTGACCCAGTGCCGACCTGATGGCGGGCACGTCGTGTCCGAGGTTGAGGTCGACGACCGCGTTGATGGCCTCCTGGAAGGTCGCCTCGCGCGCCATCTGCCGGTCGTGCAGATCCTGGGTCTCCGGGTCGAGCTCTGACATGGCTGCATCCCTACTCGAAGTTGTCGCTGTGGCCATCATGCAGCACACGGAGGTCCGGACGCTGCCCAGCACGAAGCGGTTCGGCGACCTGGTCGCGTCGCACGATCGCGGTCTGACCGGGCGCCAACGCCTGCTAGCTGAACGGACGGATGACCGTGCGGGCGATGGTCTGGCCGGGGTAGTGCCGGCGTACTCGCGTCGCGTGCACGCGGGAGCCCTTGGCCTGCACCACGCGGCCACGGCCGAGGTACAGCGCGACGTGGTTGATGTCGCCGGTGCTGTCCTTGGTGTAGAAGATCAGGTCGCCGCGGCGCTTGCGGGCCAGGCGGACGTGCCGTAGCCGGTCGTGCTGGTACAGCGCCCTCGAGGTGCGGTAGCGCGGCCGCACGTGCTTGTCGATGGTGATCGGCTGCGGGTCGAGACCGGCGCGGTAGAACGCCTGCAGCACCAGCCCGGAGCAGTCGACCCCGAACCGCGGACGCCCCGCTCCGCCCCACACGTACTCCGCGCCGCGGTAGTCGTTGGCGAAGGCCAGCATCGTGTTGATCCGCTTCCGGCGCGTGGCGCCGATCGGCAGCGGGTCGGCCTGCCAGCGGTCGAAGCAGAAGCTCTTCGCGAAGCTCATCGCCCGCCAGGTACGCCGGTCGACGACGCCGTCGCGGCGGTGCAGCCGGTGGCGTCGCTGGAACCTCTGCACCCGGTCGATGGTCGCGCTGTCCATCGTCTCGAACCGCGAGCCCATACCGAGCTTGCGCTGGACCATGCGCACCTTGATGCCGTTCATGCCCGGGCTCAGCCGGATGCACCCCCTCGCCGGGGTGATCGTGTCCGTCGGCTGCAGGAACCGGGCCGGCGCCGACGACGCCGCGGGCAGGGCCGCCGCCGAGGTGGCGAGCAGCGCTGCGGCGGTGGTGACCGTCGCGAGGGCCAGGGCGAGTCGCTTCATGTGTCCCCCAGTCGTCGGCTCCCCAGCGAGCGTAGCCGCTGGGCCCGCCGCTCACCATCGCTTCGCGAGATGCACCCCTGCACCCCACGACCGCATCCTGACCCGCCGAAGGCGGCCTCTAGCGTAGGGCGGGTGCCGGTGTTCCTGTCGCGCGTCCTCACCCACCTCACCCGGGTCCGCACCTGGGTCCTGCCCGTGAGCGTGGTCTCGCTGGTGTTCGTCACCAGCTGGCCGCTGATGGCCTGGGCCGAGCCCGACTCGAACCCGATCGCAGACCCCGGTGTCTACTGGTGGTGGTTCGTGGTGACCGCGTCGACCGTGGGGTACGGCGACTACTTCCCGGAGACGGTCGTCGGGCACCTGGTCGGCGTGTACGTCATCGTCGGCGGCATCGCCACGCTGACGACCTTGTTCGCCCGGCTCGCCGAGCTGATCGAGAGTGCGAAGGGACGACGGATGAAGGGTCAGATCGAGCTCGACCTGTCGGGTCACCTGGTGATCCTGGGGTACTCGCCCGGACGCACGGAGCGCATGGTCGACGAGCTCACCGCCGAGGGCCGCTGGCAGGTGGTGCTCTGCGCCTGGCACGACGTGGAGTCCGACCCGCTGCCCGGACGCGACGGCGTCCACTTCGTCCGCGGCGACCTGACCGAGGAGGACGTGCTGCGACGCGCCTGCGTCGACCACGCCGAGGCCGTGTTGGTCGACGCACGCGACGACAACGAGGCGCTCGCGCTCACGGTCGCCTCGACGCATGTCAACCCGCACGCGCACACCGTCGTCACCCTGCGAGACATGGACCGGGCCCGCAACCTGTCCTACGTCGACGACAGCGTCCGCTGTGTGCAGTGGCACTCGCTGCGCATGGTCACCGAGGAGCTGCAGGACCCCGGGATCTCCCAGATCTACGCCGACCTGATGACCCACGGCGGGGGCAACACCTACTCCACCGAGGTGCCTGAGACCCTGGTCGACCGGACGTTCGGCGAGTTCCAGCAGGCACTCGGTCTGGGTTTCCGTGCGACCGTGCTGGCCGCGCGTGCCGACCGCGAGCTGTTGATCAGTCCCGACTGGGCCACCCCGATCGCGGCCGGCACCACGCTGTACTACGTCGCGGAGCGCCGGCTCGACGGCGCCGACCTCGAGCACGCCCTCCACCACTGAGCACCGCAGGGCATCGCTGGGGACCGCCGGCCCGTCGGCCGCGCCCCACTCAGGGGCGTCGCCCGGTGGCGAGGCGCCGGTGGTGCCCGGCCATTTCGGCAACCGTGCTCTCGGTCATGCTGGTCACGGATCACCCGTTCTTGTCGTCATGCTGGCTGTCGTCGTGCTGCCAGACGTCGTCGGCGCGACAGCCCTCGTCGGAGATGCCCGCGGAGAGCGCGACCGGGTCCTTCTCCTGACGGCTGGTGAGGTAGGCCCCGAGCAGCACCAGTGCGGTGCCGACGAGGGCGACCAGCGCGACCGACTCATTACCGAGCAGCACGCCGAGCACGATCGCCACGACCGGGATGAAGTAGACGGTGACCGAGCCGCGGGCCGCGCCGACGCGGCCCACCAGCGTGGTGAAGAACGCGAACGCCAGGCCCGTGCTCAGCGCACCGAGCACCACCATCGCGAGCATGCTCGACCACGACCAGGTCGAGCCGGCGACGCCGACGATGCCCGGGCCGGACACCAGCACCAGCGCGACCAGCTGCGCCCGCCAGATCACCGGCAGCGCGCCGTTGCGCTCCTCCAGGGGTACCGCGAGGTTGAACGCGACGCCGTAGAACAGCGTCGCCAGCAGCACCATCGCGGCACCCACCGCGGTCGCGTCGGCGCCCTGCAATGCCGGCAGGTTGATCGCCAGGACACCCGCGAAGCCGACGCCCAGACCCGCCAGCTGCCGCCCGGTGGGCACACGACGTGCCCACACGGCCGCCACCAGCATCGTGAACAGCGGCGCGGCACCGTTGACCATGCCGGCCAGCGAGGACGAGATCGACTGCTGGGCCAACGGGAACAGCGTGAACGGCGCGGCGATCCACACGGTGCCGAGCACCGCGACCGCGCGCCAGTCGGCGCGGGCGATGGGACGCCGCGCCGCGGGGACACAGGCCAGGGTCAGCGCACCGAACAGCACCCGCAGCAGGGTCACGGCCGTGGGCTCCAGGTGCCGCAGGCCGACCTCGATCAGCAGGAACGACGATCCCCACATCAGCGCGACCGCGGCCAGCAGCGCCCAGTCGCGCGGGGTGAAGGCGGCCGTGCGGCTGCGCGCCTGTGCCGCGCTCAAGCCGTCGCTCTCACCGGACGCCGCGTGGACGGAACTGCACGCTGATCCGCGGGCCGACCGGACGGCTGGTCTTCGGGACCGCGTGCTCCCAGGTGCGCTGGCAGGAGCCTCCCATCACCAGCAGGTCACCGTGTCCGATGGTGTAGCGCAGCGTCTCGCCTCCACTGCGGGGCCGCAGCAGGAGGCGGCGGGGGGTGCCCAGGGACAGGATGGCGACCATCGTGTCCTCGGTGCGGCTGCGCCCGATGGTGTCGCCGTGCCAGGCGACGCTGTCGCGGCCGTCGCGGTAGAAGCACAGCCCCGCGGTGCGGAACGGCTCGCCGAGCTCGTCGGCGTAGTGCGCACCGAGCGCGTCGCGCGCCTGAGTCAGCACCGGGTCGGGAAGCGTCTCGTCCTCGCCGTAGAAGCACAGCAACCGGGGGACGTCGACGACGCGTTCGTACATCTGGCGGCGCTCGGCGTACCACGGCACCTCCTCGACGAGACGGTCGAACAGCGCGTCGGACCCGCTGAGCCACCCCGGCCGCAGGTCGACCCAGGCGCCCCGGCCGAGATCGGTGCGGCGCACGGACCCAGTGAGGCGACCGAGCTCCGGACCGGTCGCGACGTCGAGCAGGGAGGCTTGCAGGGCCATCGTCATGGGCACACGCTACCTCTGTTCGAACGTCTGTTCTAGTTCTTTGGGCGTGGCTGTGGAGACCGCACCGCCGCGTCGAGGGCCGCGGCGACCGCCACCGCGGTCGGGTGCTCGGGCAGCTCCTCGACCGTCACCGGAAGCGACAGGCGCCAGTTGGGCCGCTCCACGACGCCGGGCAGGTTGGGGCGCTGCTGCTCGGCGACGGCGTCCTCCAGGGTCGCCGCGAGGAGCACGGACGGCGCCCGCGCGAGCAGCCGGTGCGCGGCCTCGGCTGCCTCGGCCGGTGTGGCCGAGAGCTCCAGGTCGGCGGGCTTCAGCCGCCCGAGGAGCTCCTCCCGGCCGCGTTCGAGCTCCGCGCGGGGAGCCTCGACGTAGCGGGCCTGCTCGCTCACGTCGGCGCCGGACCAGAGCCCCGCGACGGTGGGCAGGTCATGGGTGGTGACCGCGGCCATCGACTTGACCGGCCATTCCTCCGGGTCGTCCTGCTCGAACCACAGCAGCCGGTAGGACAGGATGTCGTGCGCGTTCAGCGCCTCCCGCACGCCCGGCTCGACCGTCCCGAGGTCCTCGCCGACCACGATCGCGCATGCCCGATGGCTCTCCAGCGCGACGATGTCGAGCATCTCCTCGCTCGGGTAACGGACGTAGGCCCCGTCCGCGGGACCCGCGCCCGCGGGCACCCACCACAGCCGGAACAGACCCATCACGTGGTCGATCCGCACACCTCCGGCGCCGGCCATGGTGGCGCGGATCGACTCGATGAACGGGCGGTACTCCGCGGCCCGGAGCCGCCACGGCGTGAGCGGTGGGGAGCCCCAGTCCTGACCTGCCTGGTTGAACAGGTCCGGCGGTGCGCCGACGGACACACCGCCGGCCAGCGTGCCCTGCCACACCCAGGCGTCGGCGCCACCACCGTCGACCCCGATGGGCAGGTCCTGGATCACCGTGAGGTCGCCGGTCGCCGACCGCAGCTGTACGTCGAGGAGCCACTGCAGCCACGCGTGGAACGTCACCCGGTCGGCGTAGCGCTCCGCGGCCGCGGCAGCTGCCGGTCCGCGCGGGTCGTGCAGGTCGGCGTCCCACTCGCGCCAGTCGGGTCCGTGCTCCTCGGCCAGCGCGCACCACAGCGCGAACTCCTGCAGCGCGCCTGCCTGCGCACCACGCCAGCGCGTGAACTCCGGGTCGTCGGCACCGCCCGACAGGTACAGCTGCTCGAGTGCGTCCCGCTTGCGCCGCCACACCTCATCACGGTCGATGAGGCGCTCCTCGTTGAGCGCCCGGCCGCGTTCTGCGCACGACGCGGGGGCGTCGTCGACGCGCAGGTAGAGCGGGTTGCGGAATCGGCGCGTGGCCGGAAGGTACGGGCTCGCCTCCTGCGGGATGGTGGGCGCGACCGCGTGCAGAGGGTTGACGAGCAGGAAGCCGGCACCGGCCGACTCCGCCCACTCGCGTACCGCCCGCAGGTCGGCCAGGTCGCCGATCCCCCAGCTGTCGCGCGACCTGGTCGCGTACAGCTGGACGGTCCAGCCCCAGGCACGCCAGCCCTCGGGGAGCCAGCACCGGCCGGGCGACACAACCAGCAGCCGGTCATGCCCCTGCGGCGTACGCACCCGGTGGTAGCCGAGCGGGAAGTCCCCGGGCAGTGTCGTGCCCTCCAGCCTCCGGGTGGTGCCGTCCTCGCAGGCGACCTCGACCGGCGCGGACCCCGCGCCGTCACCGAGAGCGTCCCCGAGGTCGGCACCGGGACGGGTCACCACCGGGGCACGCGCGTCGAGGTCGTGGGGCGGCTCGCCGATCGCGGCGCGCAGCTGCGCCACCGTCTGATCGGGCACCCGCCGGATCTCGTCGTGGGCGTCGACCCAGACGTGGTCGATGCCCCACCGGTCGGTCTCGCGCGGAGGTGGCTGCTCGCTGGTCACCGCCCGATCATGCCTGCGACCGGTCAACGGGCGAACAGCACCTCGCCGTCGACCGGCAGCGCCTGCTCGACGCGCGTCCGCAGCTCGTCGGTCATCGCCGGCAGGTCGTCGAGCGCGAACCAGCGGACCTCCAGAGACTCGTCGTCGCCGACCGCCGCCTCACCGCTGACGTACGCGCAGCGGAACGTGAGGTCGAGGTACTGCGCGCGGTCGCCGTTCGCGTGCGTCACCGGCTCGCAGGCGTTCACCGCGACCAGGCGCTGCACCCGCGCCACGACGCACGTCTCCTCCAGAACCTCGCGCACGGCGCACACCGCGGGCTGCTCGCCCGGGTCGAGGATTCCGGTGACGGGTGCCCACCTCCCGTTGTCCGCGCGACGCACGAGCAGCACCGAGGTCGCGTCGACCACCACCGCGGTGACGGCCGGCATCCACAACAGGTCGTGACCGACGCTGCGACGGAGGTCGCGGATGAACTCGGGAATGGGCATGCCGGCCATGGTCACACGGCCGCAGGCCCGCCGGTGCCCGACGCTCAGGAGGGGTCGGGCAGATCCGGTGCCGTGGCGAGCCTGCGGTCGGCGATCTGCAGCATCCGGGCGATGGTCGTGCCCGCGACGTTGCCGGGGGCGTACGTGGAGCCCCGCACGTAATGGGTGAGGTTGCCGGCCGCCGCGCCGTTGGCCTTGCGTACGGCCGAGCCGGAGTCGCCCGACGTCGAGGCACCGACCCAGGCGAAGGCCCGTCCGCGGTTGCGGTCACCGGTGCCCCGGTAGACCACGGCACCGGCGCGCGGGGTGCCGCCGGTGCCGATCACCGTGCCGTGGCCGGCGTGTTCCACGACGTCGCCCTCGGCGGGAGCGCCGGCTCGGGTGGGGCCGCCGAAGTACGTCATCGAGGCGTTCACGTATTTCTCCATCCGCGGGCGTACGTCGATCAGCGCGAAGTCGTTGCCGACGCCGCGGTCGACGCTCTTCACGGTGCGGCCGATGTTCATCATCACGCCGGGCGCGGCGAGCAGCGTCACCTGCTGACCGACCTTCGCGCAGTGCCCGGCGGTCCCGATGAAGTAGTCGCGTCGTGTGCCGAACACGAAGTTCGTCGTACAGCCCGTGGGAGCGATGATCCACGCACCCGGCCGGATGCCCGCGAACGCCAGGCCGCTGGCGGGCAGGTCCACCCGCCGCGGTACCGGCACGACGCGTCCGCGGTTGCCGGCGGCCGCGACCCGGGCCTCCAGCCGCTTGGTGTACCAGCCCGGGCGTGGCCCCTCGAGCTCGACGAACGCCGATTGCGACCCTGTCGCCGCAGCGGCCGCGCCCTGCGTGGTGCCCTGCGCCGTCTTGCCTTGTCCCGTGTCGATCTGCGCGGTCGCCGTTGTCGTCGAGGCGACGATAACAACGCCGACGGCGACGAGCGCCGGCAGCCAACGGCGAGCAGCCATCGCGATCTCCCTGGTCACACGGTCAATGTCCTGGCCCACGGGGTGGCGAGCGCACCGGGGTCCAACGAGACGCCGCGTGATCGGTCACGCTGCGAGGGGACTCACCGGTGCCGGTCGGGACCGGCGGTGCGGGGGTGCAGACGCAGGAGCACGCGGCGCTCTCGGTGCATGCTCTCGCGGTACTCGTCCCAGTCGGGGTGCTCACCCACGGTTCGGCGGTAGTAGTCGACCAGC
>DATMEB010000162.1:0-8492 GCA_035557095.1 Nocardioidaceae bacterium
GCGTGGCGCTGCGCACACGGCCGGTGCCCTGATCGCTACTGCCCCTGCGCGTCGTCCGGCGTCGGGCTGGGCGTAGTGGTGTTGCCTGCCTGCGGCGTCGGTGTCGCGTCGGCATCCGACAGCGCTGCCTGCCGTTCGAGCGCCTGCGTCACCAGGTCGCGTGCCTCCTGGATCGCCTGCTGGTAGCCGGCGAGGTCGTTGTTGCGCAGCGCGGTCTCGGCCTCGGTGAACTTGTCCTCGGCGGCGTTGAGCAGGTCGGCGACTTCCTGGTCGGTCGGCACGCCGGGCTGGACCGGTGCACCAGTGCCGCCACCGGTGCCGTCGTCGCCACCCTCGGCGATGCCGGACTCCTCCCCCAGTACGACGTCGAGCGCCTCGGCCAGGCTGGAGCCGTAGCCGACGTTGTCGCCGAACGAGGCCAGCACGTAGGACAGCACGGGGTAGTTACCGGCGCCGGAGCTGCGCTGGGTGTAGACCGGCTGGACGTAGAGCAGGCCGTCACCCACGGGCAGCGTGAGCAGGTTGCCGAACAGCGCGCGGGCGCCCTCCTGCTGCTTGAACGGGAGGAGCTCGCGGGCGATCGCCTGGTCGGAGTTGAACGCGTTCTGCACCTGTCCGGGACCCTGCACCTGGGTGTTGCCGGGCAGCTCCAGGATCCGGATCGTGCCGTAGTCCTCGCTCGCCGCCTCGGAGTTGACCGACATCAGTGATGCCAGGATCTCCCGCTGCTGCGGCACGAACACGGAGTTCAGCGAGAACTCCGGCGTGGTCTGGTCCGGCGGCACCCGCAGCGTGAGGTAGTACGGCGGCTGCGACTGGCTGGCCACGGTCGGGTCGTCGGGAACCTTCCACAGGTCGTTGCCCTGGTAGAAGTCGCCCGCGTCGGTCACGTGGTAGGCCGACAGGATCTCCCGCTGCACCTTGAACAGGTCCTCGGGATAGCGCAGGTGGTCCAGCAGCGCCTCGGGGATCTGCGACCTGTCCTCGACGGTCCCGGGGAACGCCGACCGCCACGCCTTGAGGACGGGGTCGGTCTCGTCCCACGCGTACAGGTCCACCGAGCCGTCGTACGCGTCGACCACGGCCTTGACCGAGTTGCGCAGGTAGTTGACCTCGTCGTCGGGCTGCGCCGCCAGCGCCCTGCTGGTCTGGGTGAGGCTGTCCGACGTCGCGTCGCCGAGCGAGAGCCGGTTGGACATCGGGTAGGAGTTGGACTTGGTGTAGCCGTCGACGATCCACACGATCCGTCCGCCGACGATCGCCGGGTAGGGGTTGCCGTCGACGTTGAGCCACGGGGCGACCTTCTTCACCCGGTCACGGGGGAGGCGGTCGTAGAGGATCCGCGAGCCGTCGTTGACTCGGGAGGACAGCACGATGTTGGGCTCCCGGAACTTCACGGCGTACAGCAGCTTGTTGAAGAAGCCGCCCACCGGGACCCCGCCATCACCCTCGTAGGTGTTGGTCTGGGCCTCGCTGCCGCCGTCGGCGCTGTCGGGGATGTCCAGCTCCACCGGCTGTCCACCCTCGGTGGCGCCCACGACGGAGTACGTCGGCCCGAGCTCGCCGAAGTAGATCCGTGGCTGGTAGGTGCCGAGCACTCCCTGCGGGGGCAGCTGCTCCTCTGCCCACACCGGCTCGCCCTCGTTCGTGCGCTCGTTGCCGTACGCCGCGATCACGCCGAAGCCGTGGGTGTAGACGGTGTGGTCGTTGTTCCAGTTGCGCTGGTCGGCCGGCAGGCCGTTGAGGTTGAGCTCGCGCAGCGCGATCACCATGTCGCGCTTCTCGCCGTTGACCGCGTAGCGGTCCACGTCGAGGGTGTTCGGCACCTGGTAGAAGCCGCGGACCTGCTGCAGCTGCTCGAACGCCTGCGTCACCAGCGTGGGGTCGAGCAGCCGCGTGCCGGGAAGCGCCTCCGCGTCGCCGCGCAGCTGGCTGGCCTCGAGCGTGGTCTGCGCGTCGTACTGCGAGACCTCGACGTCGTCCACGTCGTAGGCGTCCCGCGTCGCCGTGATGTTCTTCGCGATGTACGGCGCCTCCCGGTCCGGCTCGGACGGGTTGACCTGGAACTGCTGCACCAGGAACGGCCACAGCCCGCCGAGCAGCACGGCCGACAGCACCAGCAGGCCGAGACCCAGTCCGGGCAGCATCCACGTCCGGCGTACGACGTTGGCGAAGAACAGCAGCGCACAGATCACCGCGATGATCATCAGGATGTTCTTCGCCGGCAGCACCGCGTTGTCGTCGGTGTAGGTCATGCCGGTGATGAGACTGCCGTCGGCGATCACCAGGCCGTAGCGGTCCATCCAGTACGCGAGCCCCTTGAGCAGCATGAACAGGCCCAGCAGCACCGACAGGTGCACCTGCGCGGCGCCGGAGACCTTGTCGGTGGCCGACTGCAGCGAGATGCCGCCGTACAGGTAGTGGGTGATCGCGGCCGCGATCAGGCCGAGGATCAGCATCGCGAAGCCGAAGCCGATCAGGAACCGCCAGAAGGGGTAGTCGAAGACGAAGAAGCCGATGTCGATGTTGAACACCGAGTCGCGCTGCTGGAAGGGCTCACCGTTGCGCCACAGCAGATACGTCTGCCACTGCGAGGCCGCGCTCGAACCGCCGAAGAAGAACATCGCCACGGCCAGGCCGATCAGGATCAGCCGCCGGATCGGCTCCACGAGGTCGCGGTAGCGGTCGAGGCTGCGCTGCTCCGGCGACAGCATCCGGTGCACCGGGCGTACGCGGTAGGCGATGACGACGTTGAGCACGACCGCGACCGCCAGCAGCAGACCGAAGACGGCGAACAACAGCACCCGGGTGCCGAGCAGTGTGTTGAACACCGTGGTGTGGTCGACCGAGCGGAACCACAGCCGCTCGGTCCACAGCCCGGTGAACGTGGAGCCCAGCACCAGCAGCGCGACCACGGCCACGAGCGTGGGGATGAGCGCGCGCGGGGGGCCCTGCCGGCCGCTGCCGCGCGGATTCGGGGGCTGACCGAACACCTTGCCCTCGTCGAACAGACCACTCACCCGTCCAGTCTCCCTTAGTCTCGCAATGTGTCGAGCAGCAAACGGGTCAAAGTCGGCACCAGGTCGCGTCCCTGCACTAAAGCCCCCTCGTGAGTCCGAACGCGCAGCACGCAGTGCTGGTTCCCGTCGCGGGAAACCCCGGCGGCCATCCGGACCTCGTGCCGGTCGGGATGGGCGGCGGCGAACTCCTGTGCCTGCTCGGGGTCGTCGGGCATGTCGGCCTCGGCCTCGGGCGGCAGCGCGACCCGCTCCAGGACCGCCGCGCAGCCGGCCACCTCCGCCGGCCACATGATCCCGGCCAGGGTCTCCTCCAGCGCCCGGTCGGCCGGCAGCTGCTCCTGCTGGACCGGCGTGATGCTGCCGGCCGCGGTCGCGGGGTCGATGCCGAGCTGCGCTCCGAGCGCCGGCTCGTGCGCGAGCAGCTCGTCGGTGGGCACCAGCGCGAACAGCTGCGGCGGCTGGTCCCAGCCGGCCTCGTGGGCATGCGCCTCGATCTCACGGACCGCGCGCGCCAGCGGGGAGTCGTGCTCGTCCGCGGACGGTTCCGGCTCGTCGCTCACCAGTGCCCCTGCCTTCCCATGCCTGTCCGCCTCAACCCCTACCTCAGCCGCCCGCACACGTGGGCACGGACGCTTCCGGGTCCTCGGCCAGCTCCTCCACGGCCTCGACCGCGGTGTCCAGCGTGTCGACACGGACCAGCGTGAGGTCGTCGGACTTGGCCTCCCTGGCCTCCGGGCAGTTCGCCGCCGGCACGAGGAACACGGTGGCGCCCGCGTTGGCGGCGCCCGCGATCTTCTGCCCGATCCCGCCGATCGGCCCGACCGCACCGTTCATCGTGATCGTGCCCGTACCCGCGATGTGCTGCCCGCCGGTGAGCGGGCCCGGGGTGAGCTTGTCGACGATCGCCAGGGAGAACATCAGCCCGGCGCTGGGTCCGCCGATACGGTCGCCGAGCTCGATGGACACGTCGAAGGGCAGCTGCGGGTCGTCGGCGATGACGATGCCGACGATCGTGCGCGACGGGTCGTCGTCGGCGGCTCTCGTGGGCGTCTGCACCTGCATGCTCTGGCCGTCACGGGTGACGGTGAACGTGGCCGGCTGACCCGGCTCCACGTCCTGCAGCAGCGCACTGACCTCGACGGCCTCCTCGACCGGCGTGCCGTTGACCCGGGTCACGACGTCAGCGGGTCGCAGGTGGCCCGTCGCCGGCGCCCCCTTGCTCACCGAGCGCACCATCACCGAGAACGGCACGTCGTACCCGAGCTGGGTGAGCCCGGCCACCACCGCGGAGTCCTGCGAGGACGCCATCGCGACCGCGCTCTCGCGCTCGGCCTGCTGCACCGACTGCTGCGGTGGGTAGTAGAGGTCACGCGGGACCAGCGCGCGCTGCGGGTCGAACCAGGCGAGCAGCGCGTCGCCCAGCGTGAGCTCCGCGGTGGGTGCGGTGACCGACACCGTGGTGAGGTCGAGCTCACCCTCGGTGGGAAAGGTGCGTCGTCCGTTGATCTCGACGATCTCGGCGCCACCGAGCTCACCGAGGGTGTCCTGGACCGGGCCCGGACGCATCGCGACATAGGGGACCGGTCGCAGCCAGGCCACAGCACACAAGGCCACCAGGAGCAGACCGGCCACCAGCAGTGACGCGGTGCGACGAGTCATGCAGGGAAGCCTCTCACCGCATGGGCCGAGCGTCCCGGGTGGGGCGCGACCGGCGTACGGCGACCCCGCTGGCCACGTCTCTGGGCGCCGGACCCACACCCTTGCCTACCGTCGGATGCGGCTTCTGCAACGCCTTGGCGAAGCGGTCGTAGGCGGCCTCGGAGTCCTCCGCGTCGGGAGGCGGACGGTCGCGACCCGCCCACGCGGCCCAGAGCATCGCCAGCGCCGTCACCACGGCAGGCGGCACGAGCCAGAGCAGGATCTCCACGCCGGACAGGATATCTGCTGGTCCTTACCAGCGGTTGCCGCTTCGGCCGCGGTGACGGACACGAATCCATATCGTTCGCGGACCGTGACATCCCACGCGGGCGCTTAGGGCGTGTTGGTAGGCGGTGGGCCGTCGCGAGCGTCGCATCCACGGGATGCCTCGCAAGGCGCAGGCGCGCAGGCATACCGGTGTTGTACGTCGAGCGGCTGCAACGCAGCGAGGCGCCCGTGGGGCGGCGCGCAGCAGGCCATGCCGTCTACCAACACGTCCCAGGGCGTGTTGGTAGACGGTCGGCCGTCGCGAGCGTCGCATCCACGGGATGCCTCGCAAGGCGCAGGCGCGCAGGCATACCGGTGCTGTACGTCGAGCGGCTGCAACGCAGCGAGGCGCCCGTGGGGCGGCGCGCAGCAGGCCATGCCGTCTACCAACACGTCCCAGGGCGTGTTGGTGGCGTCAGGACCCGGGCGCGACGACGCCGGCCTCGTAGGCGAACACCACCGCCTGGGCCCGGTCGCGCAGCTGCAGCTTGGCGAACACCCGCCCCACGTGGGTCTTCACGGTCTGCTCGGCGAGGTAGAGGCGATCGGCGATCTCGGTGTTGGAGAGCCCCCGCGCGATCAGCTCGAGTACCTCGCGCTCGCGTGCGGTCAGCTCACGCAGCTGCGGCGGCTCGGCGCGAACCGTAGAACGCCGGCGGGTGGCCTCCTCGATCATGCGCCGGGTGATCGACGGTGCCAGCAAGGCGTCGCCGGTCGCGACGACCCGAACCGCGCGGACCAGCTCGTCGGCCGGCGCGTCCTTGAGCATGAACCCGCTGGCGCCGATGCGCAGCGCCTCGTAGACGTAGTCGTCGATGTCGAACGTCGTGAGCATGAGCAGCCGGGGCGCGGGGTCGATCCGGCGGGACATGATCTCGGCCGCGGCCTCGAGGCCGTTCATCCGCGGCATGCGTACGTCGAGCAGCACCACCTCAGGAGCGAGCCGGACGACCTCGTCGACGGCTCTGCGCCCGTCGGCGGCATCGCCGACCACCGTGATGTCCGGCTCGGCCGACAGCAGCGCGCGAAATCCCTCGCGGACCATGGACTGGTCGTCGGCTATGAACACGGTCGGCACGGCGACAGCCTATTGCGGCGCCCCGCGCGCCGGTGCGTTCGCCCGGTCCGGCTCCGGCGTGTTCGTGACCCCCGGCGGTTGGACGAGGCTGCCCGTGGCCTGCTTCGGGATCCGTGCACGCACCGCGAACCCACCGTCGTCGATCGGCGCGGCCTCGAGCTCGCCACCGATCGCGTGCGCGCGGGTGACCATGCCGATGATCCCAGCCCCGTCCTGTCGTCCCGCGGTCCGATGCGACTCGTCCGACGTGGCGGGCCCGTTGACCACTGAGAGCGCCACCGAGGGCATGTCGTCGAGGTCGTAGCCGATCTGCACGAACACCTGCGCACCCGGTGCGTGCCGGGAGGCGTTGGCCAGGGACTCCTGCAGGATCCGGAACACCACCATCCCGGCGGCGTCGCTGCACCCGGTGGGATCTCCGGTGACCGACCAGTCGAGGTCGACACCGGCCGCGCGGGTGCTCGTGAGCAGCGGCTCGACCTCGTCGAGGCTTGGCTGGGGTGCGGTCTCGGGAAGACGGCCGTCGCTGCGCAGCACCCCGAGCATCCCGCGAACCTCGTTCAGGGCCTCGCGGGCCTGCTCGGCGATCGAGTCCAGCTCCCGCTCGACGTGTGGCGGCACGCCGTCGAGGCGGCGGGACGCGGTCTGTGCCTGGACGACGACCAGCGACATCCGGTGTGCCACGACGTCGTGCAGGTCGCGGGCGATTCGGCTGCGTTCCTCCAGCACAGCACGACGTGCCCGCTCTTGCTCGCTGAGCTCCTCCTGACGCGCCAGCTCACGGCGCGAGAGCAGCAGACCGCGCAGCAACCCCGCGGTCGCGGTCACCATGCTGACCCCGAACACCCAGCCCGGCTTCAGGTCCGTCGGCATGAACGTGGCGACGACCGCGACCGTGGCCAGCCACACGCCGAGGACCCGCTTCCACGGACAGGTCAGCGTGACCGCGACCAGCGTCGCCAGCATCACCACGAAGTGCATCGGCTGCCACGGGAAGGCGTAGGCCGGCAGCGGCGGGAACGCCACGCCGATGCCCACCGCCGCGAGCGTGGTGAGGGCCCAGGCGGCCAGCGGGTTGGTACGGATCAGCAGTACGGGGAGCACCCCGATCGCGGCAACCAGCGGGGCCAGCGAGCTCGGCACGTCGTGGCTGGCGAACAGCGTCGGCCACGCGAGCGCGAACAGCACCGCCGCCGACACCCAGATGAACACGTCCCAGGAACGCTGGTCGCGAGGAACGAGCCCGCCGACACGACGTCCGACACGGCGCGCGACGGCCACGGTCCGGGCGTCCTGGACCGCGGTGTCGCGCGCCCGGGACCGCGTCTCGCGTCGGCGTCGTAGCCACTTCCTCACGGGTTCGAGCCTAGGCCGACGCGGCCCTCGGCGCGTCATACCTGAGGGCCAGCCACGACGCGACGCTGGTATGACCCGACCCGCGCGAGCATGCCCAGAAGTGACGCCGGTGAGGGCTTTCAGGGCGATCCGGCACGCGGTGACTGATTCCTACTTTCGCCGACATGACACGCACCCTGACGCGGATCCTCGGCGTGGTCGGCGTACTGGCCCTGACCGTTCCGGCGACCGCCGCCGCCACCGCAACCACCCTGACCACGCCGACCCCGACCGGGCGCCCGCCCGTGGCCAAGGCCGCGTCGACGGTCGCGGCTGCCGCCGTTGCCACCGTCACGACGGAGCCGGTCGCGGTGGCGGCCGCGGCGATCCCCGCCGACTTCGAGTCGGTGATGGGCTACCGGCCGCGCGTCCGCCACGGCGTCCTGGTCGACCCGGACGGGAGCTGCTCGTCGCCGGTCCCGCTGCCGCGCGGGTTCGCGTTGGCCTGCGCCGAGCACGACCTCGGCTACGACCTGCTGCGCTACGCCGACCTCAGTGGCGCGTCGCTCGGTCCCTGGGCACGTACCGCCGTCGACGACCGGATGGTCCGGCGCATGCGCGCGGTGTGCGCAGACCTCGACCCCGGCATGAAGCGGGCCCTTTGCTCGGTCGCCGATGACGTGGCCGGCCTGGTGGTCGAGGTCAACTCGCTGCGCCAGCTCCGGGGGGTCCCGGAGGAGACCGTGGGCAGCTGGGTCGTCACCGGTCTCTCCGCCGGAGTACTGGCGGCTCTGGTCGCCCTGCTCGCGCTGACGTTGTCGGGCGCCCGTGGCCGCCGCGGTCCTGGCATGCCGCAGGGGGTGCCGGCATGACGACGGTGTCCGCGGCACCGGCGTCCGTGGCCTCCCGGCTGGTCGCGCGTGCTCCGTCGGTCAGCGCGAGCCTGCTCTGCACGCCCGCCTTCGGGCTCTCGCTCCTGCCGTCGCTGCTCCCGCGTCCGGCGCTCGTGCAGGGCGTCCTCAGCGGGTTGCTCATCGCCATCGCTCTCGGGCTCTCCGCTCCGCTCGCGCGCCTCGAGCGGCGGCTCGTCCCGG
>DATMEB010000163.1:0-5913 GCA_035557095.1 Nocardioidaceae bacterium
TCATGCGCCGCCTCGCCACGTGGAGCACCTTCGGAACAGATCATCATCCGGTGATCATGCGACCCGTGGCCAGGGAGCGCAGGGTGCGGTCTAGGTCGACGCGGAAGGTGGACATGAAGATGGCGACGATCGCGGCCCACAGTTCGGGGTCTTCCTGGCCGATCTTGGCGGCCTTCTCGCGGGTGAGCTCGAAGAGCTCGACCGAGCCGTCGGCGTGCAGGGCGAGCGGATTCGGCGCGTCCGATACCAGGTAGGCCTCCCCGAAGCAGGTCCCGGGGGTCAGGGTGGCAAAGTGCCGTGTGACGCCGTCGGTTGCGGTGAGTGAGCAACGCACGCGCCCGCCCATGATCAGAAAGATCCCGGCGTCGGTGTCGCGCTCGGCGACGATCATCTCGCCGTCGGCGTAGGAGCGAGGCTGCATGCGGCGCTCCAGCCCATCCACGACGCGGGGGGACGCCTGAGCGAACAAGGGATGGTCGCGGAAGCTGTACCTTTCCTCGGCCGGATGGCGTCCGCCGTGGTGTTCGATCAGCCAGTCCTCACACCAGATGATGGCGGCCGCAACCGTGGCGAAGGTGGGCAGGGCGTCGTCACCGTCGGTCATACAGGCCAGCAAACCGTCCGGATCGATCAGCGCGACTTCGCAACCTTGCTCTCGTACGAACCTGTGCAGGTCGTACAGAAGCCGGCGCGACACTTCGGCGACCTCGCCGACCCGGCGTACATCCAATCCCACCAGGTCGAGCTCGTGACAGGCCTCGGAAATCTCCCGCACGACCGACTCGACCCCGGCGAACAGCAGGTCGCCGTGGCTCTCGTAGATCCGCGCCCTCCGCCCAAACTCTTCCAGCAGGCGACGGTCGGCCTCCGGCCGCCAGACCGCCGACGGCGACTCCAGCACGTCGTGGGAGGCACGGATGGCACTGCGGGCGGCCCGAGCGACGTGGAGCTCGTGGAGTTCGAGGTCCCGGGAGAGCCGCCGACAGGCCTCGAACGCCCGCACGCTGTTGCCGTGCTGGTCGAGGCGCGGTGAGAACGCCGCGATCGACAACTGACCAGGAAGCACCGCGACGATGCCGCCGCCGACCCCGCTCTTGGCGGCCAAGCCAACCTGGGCGAACCACGCGCCGGCGGCGTCGTACATTCCGCATGTGGACATCACGCTCAGCACGCGTTCGGTGTACTCGCCTGCCAGAACGCGCTCGCCGGTGAGTGGGTTGACGCCCCCGTTGGCCAAGGTCGCGCCCATCATGCTCAAGTCCCGGCAGGTGGTCATGGTCGAGCACGCCCGCAGGTAGATCTCGTGGGCGATGTCAGGATCCCCTTCGAGGATGCCGAACTCCCGAAGCATGTGGCCGATCGCCCGGTTGCGATGGCCAGACTCGACCTGAGAGACGAAGATGTCCTCGTCAAGGGCCAGGTCACGACCTGCATACATCGAATACGTACGGCTGATGCGTTCGACCTGTTCCTCCGGTGTCGCTCCGGCGACCAGGCTGGCGGCGACCAACGCTCCTCCGTTGATCATGGGGTTGCGGGGCCGGTGGGTCACCGGGTGCAGGCTGATCTCGTTGTACAGCTCGCCCGAGGGCTCGACGTCGATCTTGGCGTCGACCAGGTCGGTGCCCTGGTCGGTCAGCGCGATGCCGTAGGTGAACGGTTTCGAGATCGACTGGATGCAGAACGGCAGCCGGGTGTCGCCCACCTCGTAGACGTGGCCGTCCGCGGTTGCGAGGCAGATCCCGAAGGAGTCCGGATCGATATCCTCAAGCGCCGGTACCCCACGGAGGATGTCACCCGAACGGTCCGCAAGGCAGGCGGCATGGACCGAAGCGATGACGTCTTGAACGACCGAGCCCATGGGCCCAGCGTATGCTCCGCACGCCGCTGCGCCGACCGTGAAGACGCGGCTGTTGGTCGCCCTGACACGTTGCCGCGGGCGGCACACCACTCCCGCCCCGCCATCGGCGGCAACATCGGCGGCAACATCGGCGTAGCCTGGCAGTCAGTGGGGTACGAGACGGGACCTTGCGATGTTCGGATCCTTTGGCGGCCTGCCGCTCCACCCACTCATGGTCCACGCAGTGGTGATCTTCGTGATGGCCTCCGCGGTCGGCGTGATCGCGCTCGCGATTCGACCGAACTGGAGACATCGGTACGGCGGACTGCTCGTTCTGATCAGCCTGGTCAGTGTCGCGTCCACCTGGCTTGCCGTGGAGTCAGGCAACGTGCTCACGACCGTGCCGGGGCTGGGCAGCACAGGACATGCTGACGGCGGCACTTTTCTGCTGCTGCTGGTCGTACCGTTGGCGCTGCTCACCGCCCTGATGTACGCACTGGATCGGCGCTGGATGGTCGAAGTCAACAAGCACGGCGACCTCTACCGCGTCACGCATGCGCGACAACCTATGGCGCTGACGGTCATCGCCTTCGTGACGATCCTCGCCGCGGTGGCCGTAATCGTCCAGACAGGGATCGTGGGTCACAGTGGTGCTGAAGCTACCTGGAGCGAAGTGGTAGTTCCTGGCTAGCGTCACACCATTTTCGCTGTGCAGAGTTCGTCGGTCGCGCCCCGTCCCCGAAGGTTGGCCGGCGCGGGCCAGCACCTTCGTCCGCTGGTCGAGCATGACGCCCACCACGACACTCCGGTTGTTGACGTGACAAATCGGTCGTCGGAGGTGAGGGTGTAGACCTCTCGACTGACAGGGGCTCTTGCATGTCGTGTCCTCCGTTCCGTGGCCGCTTCTCCCGCGCCAGAGTGGCGTTCCTCGTCGCGGCCGGAATCGTCGCCGGCACCTCTCTGGCAGCACCTTCCGCCCCTGTGGCTGCCATCGGGAACCCTGGCGGGCTGCCGGCGGTCTCACCCGTACCCCAGCAGATGCAGCGGGTCGGGGCCGACGTGGTGGTTCCGGGTCGGGTGCAGGTCGTCGTCGGCTCCGATACCGACGGCTCGGCTCGTCGGCTGCTCGTGCAGACGCTGCACGAGCACGGCGCGGACCGCGTCGACGTCGTGACCTCCGCATCCTCGAACGCCCCGCTGTCGGTGCATCTAGGCTCTGCCGAACGGGACGACGTCGCCGCCGCACTCGCTGACTCCGCGGTGCCGCAGCATCCGGAGGGTTACGCTCTGCGTGTCGACCGAAGGGGCAGCGGCCCTCTGGGCAGCGTGGCCCTGGGCGGTGTCGATGCTGACGGTCAGTACTACGCGGTGCAGACCCTGCGTCAGCTGTTCGTGCCGACCCGCGATCGTGACTGGCGCATCGCTGGTGCCGGTGTCAGCGACTTCCCGGCCATGCCGCTGCGGGGCACCATCGAGGGCTTCTACGGCAATCCGTGGACGCATCAGGAGCGCCTCGACCAGCTGTCCTTCTACGGCGACGTCAAGGCCAACACCTACATCTACGCACCCAAGGACGACCCGTTCCACCGCGCCCGCTGGCGCGAGCCGTACCCCGCTGACAAGCTCGCCGAGCTGAGGGAGCTGGTCGCCCAGGCCACCACACACCACGTCCGGTTCACGTTCGCGCTCTCTCCCGGTGAGACGATCTGCTACAGCAGCGCCGCGGACTACCAGGCGCTGCTGGGCAAGCTGCAGGAGATGTACGACGCGGGCGTGCGAGCGTTCTCCATTCCTCTGGACGACATCCAGTACTCCGAGTGGAACTGTGCCGGTGATGAGCAGAGGTTCGGCCAGCCTTCGGCGGCCGCTGCAGGAGCGGCTCAGGTGTACCTGCTCAATCGGGTGCAACGTGAGTTCATCGAGACCCGCCCGGGCACGAAGCCGCTGCAGATGGTGCCGACCGAGTACTACAACACGGTCGACTCGCCCTACAAGACCCAGTTGCGGGAGAACCTGGACACCGACGTCGTGGTGATGTGGACCGGCGAGGGCGTCGTGCCGGCATCGGTGACGGTCGAACAGGCACGTGCCGCGGCCGAGGTGTTCGGCGGGCCGACGTTCCTGTGGGACAACTACCCGGTCAACGACTACGACAACACCGGGGGCCGTCTACTGCTGGCGCCGTACGCCAAGCGGGAGGCGGGCCTGTCGGATCATCTGGCCGGCATCGTCTCCAACCCGATGAACCAGGCCGCGGCCAGCAAGGTCGCCATCTTCGGTTTCGCCGACTTCACCTGGAACGACCGCGCCTACGCCCCCGACCGCAACTGGCGAGGGGCCATGGGCTACCTCGCCTCCGGCGACCGTCGGGCGACGGAGGCGCTGCTGGTGTTCGGCGATCTCAATCACATGGCGCCCACCTTCGACACGCAACCCTGGCAACCACAGGCGCCGCAGCTGGCCGCGCGGATCGAGAGGTTCCACAGCACCTGGGATGGCGGTGAGCGCCGGCGCGCCATCGCCGCGCTCCGCCGCTACGCCGAACGCATCGCCGCGGCGCCGGAGCTGATCCGTGCCGGTGCCGTCGAGCCCGCGTTCGTGATCGACGCACGCCCCTGGCTGGAGGCCACCGACCTGTGGGGGCAGTCGTTCCTGCAGTCACTGGAGGCCCTGTACGCCCACCTGGATGGACACTCCGCGCGGGCGATGGCGCTGCGGCAGTCGGCCGAGGACCTGGCCGCACGCGCGGCAGACGTACGTGTGCAGCCGCCGGACAACAGGTGGGGCGCGGCACGCGTCAAGATCGCCGACGGCGTGCTGGACGAGTTCCTGCAATCCACCTGGGACATGATCGACTCGTCGACGCGCTCCGGGACGCACTAGACGGCGGGACTGTCAGCCGGTGCGTCCCGTTCGGTCTTCCATCACCCTCCTCGTCACTGTGCTGCCGTGCCGACGGTCGCGGTGGGCGCTTCCGCGCCCGCTCCCCAGGCAGTGGGGTCATCCACGAGCATTCGGAGTACCGATAGGGCGGCTCCGGTCATCGCTGCTTGCTGTCCGCTGGCGACGGGACGTACCTGCGGTCGGGACCACGCTGCGGACAGGACCCGCATCTGGAGTTGCTCGGCGACCGCTGGGGTCAGCCTCTCTGTGAGCGGGGCGTAGAAGCCTCCGAGCACCACCTCGTCGATATCGACGAGGTTGAGAGCGTTGGCGAGGGCCACCCCGAGTGCCCATCCTGCGCGGTCCACGGCCCGGCGTGCGCGCACGCTGCCGTCCTCGAGGCGGGCGAGCAGCCCTTCCACCGGTGTCAACGGGTCGAGCCCGGCGGCCGTCATGACGGCATCCCGGCCGGCGTACCTCTCCAGGCACCCGCGAGATCCGCAGGGACAGGCCGGGCCGTCTGGCTTGACGGTCGTGTGCCCCAGCTCGCCGCTCCAGCCTCGTTGCCCTTGGAACACCTGCCCCTCGTAGACGAGACCGCCGCCGATCCCCACCTCACCGGAGACATAGAGAAAGCTTGGTCGCGGTTCCGGATGTGCCCGGGCCTCGGTCCACGCGGCAAGGTTCGCCTCGTTGGCCAGCTCCACCACGTTCAGCGAGGCGAAAGGCGATCGGGTCAGCACGTCGGCGAGCTCCACGTCGCGCCACCCGAGGTTAGGCGCGAGCCGCAGGGTGCCCGACTCGTGGTCAACGATTCCGGGCAGCGCGATGCCCGCGCCGATGACACAGACTCCGCTTGCCGTGACCGACTCGAGCATGTCGCGTGCCATCGAGGCGAGGAGGTCGAGGGCCTTGCTCGGGCTGCTCTGGTGGAAGTCGTGCACCTCCAGATGCTCGGTGAGCGTCTGGCCCGACAGGTCGACGGCCCGACCGCCGAGGTAGGAGACGTTGATCTCGAGGCCGATTGCCGCGAAGGTGCCGCCGGCGGCGACCAGGGGGACGGCTGGACGGCCGGCGCGTCGGCTGATCGCGGGTGGCAGCTGGGCCAGCATCCCAGCCGCGATCAGCCGGTCGACGAGCGCCGACACGGTCGCGCGGGTAAGGCCGGTGCGCGCCGCGACGTCCGCGCG
>DATMEB010000164.1:0-3322 GCA_035557095.1 Nocardioidaceae bacterium
GAAGCACTGTCATCGGCACCTGAATCGGTGTCCGGTCCCCCTGATCTCGGTGGAAGAGTGCGTGCCGCCGAGCTGCTACACGAGCAGGTCGACGAGTACGCGGTCGTACCTGCTTCCACCGGAGGCTGAGGTGAAGCGCAACCTCCACCGAGAGTTCTCCACATCAGAACTGCTCGAAGAGACGCTCGCCGGTATCCACGGCGTCGAAGCACTGCGCGCCATGGCGCTCGATCCGCTGCGACATGGAGTCCGCGCGTTGCTCTCCGTGCAGGCACCGTGGTGGGACGGATCCACCCCGCGCCTGATCCGCACGAAGTACAAGCCGTCCCGCAAGCTCAGTGCCTACTACGAGCTGAGTCCTGGCGATCCTGCCCGGCACGCCGCCGTGGCCTGGACGAACGACTCGGTCGAGGTGCTCGTCTCACCTGACGATCCGGCGATGCCTCAGCTGGCCCGGCTCCACGATGACGCCTACCTCAACGACCTGCTCGGCTTCACCGGTCGGATCGAAACGATCCGCTATCGGCCCCGGCAACGCCACGTCCTCCGGGTGTCGGCGCCTGACCGGGCCGTCTACGTCAAGATCGACAAAGACGATTCCGGCGCTCGTGCCGTGCCGGTCGCACAGGCGCTCGGATCGAGGATGGCCATCGAGTGCCCGGGTGCCGGACTGGCTGAGCCGATCGGGTACTCGGCCGTCGACCGCGCCGGCCTCTGGGCCAGCTCCCCGGGCGAACCGCTCTGGCAGCATCTGGGCGACCCCGGGCTGGCCGAGCGACTGACGCACCTCCTCGGCCGAGCCGTGCGAGTGCTGCACGACACCCCGACCGACCTCCTGCCCTTGTCGCCCGATGACCCCCACGACGTCCAGGCGGAGGTCGCCTCGACCATCCGTGCGGGCGAGCACATCGGCACGCTGGTCCCGCAGCTCGGTTCCGACTTCCTGACGATCGTCGATGCCGTCGTCGAAGGGCTCGCGCACGTGCCCACCGAGGCACCGACGTTCACACACGGCGACCTGAAGTCCGACAACGTGCTCGCGTTTGACGGACAGGTGCGCCTCCTCGACCTCGACCGGTGCGGCCCCGCCGACCCGGCGCTTGACCTCGCGAAGTTCGCCGCCGACCTGCACTGGTGGTGCGCTCCGGACAGCGAGCGGGCCCGGGCTCTCGCCGAGAGCTTCCGTGCCGGATACGGCGAGTGCGATCCGGCGCGCTGGGACCGAGCCGCCCTGCTCACCCGGCTGTTCGACCTCAAGCTCACGGCGCGCCGCTGTGCCGTGCACTACCCCGCGTGGGACTCTCACGTTCGCGCGCGTGTCGCCGCCGCCGCGCCTGTTCTGGCGCGGGGTGCGTGATGGAGGGAATCACCCTCGACGCCGGCACGGCTGCCACACTGGCTGAGCTCGACCCGTCGCTCGCATCGCTGCCCCGAGCCTTCCGTACCTGCTCGGGTCAGGGCCCATGGCACCTGCACGACGTCCGCTGGACACCAGGTGAAGTGTGCCGGCTGGCTTACATCGACGACGCCGTAGGACAGCACGAGCTCTTCGCGGTGGAGGTCAGTGGCAACGAGTGGGGTCGCTACGGCTGGCGCGACGACACCGCGCTGCCGGCGCTCACGGTCGCGGCCGATCCGGCTGAGGTCGCTCGTCGGCTCGAGGTCGTGCTCGGCGAGCCGGTCGAGTGTGTCGTCGAGCCGGTGCGCTACCGGCCGGGGTCACGCTGCGTCCTGCGCTACGACGTCGTCGGCGCATCCGGCAGCTCGACGTTCTTCGCCAAGGCGCTGCAGCCCGACGCCTACGCGCGGATCGCCGCCCTGCACACCGAGCCGTCCGTCCAGGCCACCGGACTAGTCGCCGAGATGGTGGCTTGGTGGCCCGACCTGCACGTGGTGGTCGGACGGTCGATCGAAGGACGCTCGGCCTCGTCCATCCTGAGCGACCCCGACGTCCCGGCCGACACCAAGATTCGCCTCGGACACGACCTGGGCGATCTGCTGGCCCGCTTCCATGATCTCCCGGTGGAACCCGACTCGACCTGGTCGGCTGACCAACAGGTCATCACGCTGGCCGACGCGATGGCCGCCGTCGAGTGCGCCGACCCGGCCATCGGGATCCGACTGGGCGCCATCCTCGACACGCTCGCCGCTTCGATGCCCGAGCCCGGCGATCGCATCCTGGGACACGGCTCCTTCCGAGCCGGCCAGGTGGTGGTCACACCGGACGGTCGGCCGGTGCTGCTCGATGTCGACGAAGTACGTCGTAGCGACCGCGAACAGGACCTGGGCGTTGCCCTGGCCCACATGACCTGGCAAGGAATTCGTCACCCGAACCAGCAGAAGAACCTCCTCCAGGCCGAACGTGCACTGCTGGCGTCGTACGAGAAGGCGGCCGGAGAACTGCGTCCCGATGCGCTGCGCTGGTGGCGAGCCGCCGGACTCGTCCAGGTCGCCGTGCGCCGGTTCCGCCGGCTCGAAGTGAGCGCCTGGAGGATGACGGACACGCTGGCCGAAGCCGCCGAGAACCTGCTCATCGACATCTCGCGTCCCAGCGTCACCGAGGTCGACCTGCTCGACGTCGATCAGGCAGCGAAGGTGCTCCACGATGCCACCGGTCGCGTGGTCGAGGTCGAATCCGCCGAGCTGCTCGGCGTCGCTCGCGGACGGCGACAGGTCGTTCGGTACGAGGTTCGCGGGCTCGACGACACCTCCGGTGCGGTGCCGGTCATCGGCAAGCAGTTCGCGCAGGCCCGGTTGGCGCGCCTGTCCTACTATCACCTGCGCCAGCTCGCCGATGGACCCTTCGGTGGCGGGTCGTTCCGCGTGCCGAGCCCGATCGGCCTCGCCGGCGAGCACCGGCTGCTGTTCTACCGGGCCGACGACGGAACTCTGCTGGACTCACTGCTCGACGGTCCGCGAGGGGCCGAGGGCGTGCGGAACGCCGCGCAGTGGCTGGCCCGGTTGCACGGGTCGGAGCTGCGGCTGCCGCGCGACCTCTCACTGGCTCGCGAGCTCGTGAGCACGCGGCAGTGGACCGCGCAGATCGCGCAGGAGCACCCCGCGGCTGCCGAGGCGGCCGACGTGCTCGCCTCCCGATGGGCGGCAGCGGCGCATTCGGCCGCGATCGACGCCGTCGACGCCGTCGTGCCGATCCACAAGGACTTCCATGCCGGCCATGTGCTCGTGGGCGAGCACACCTGCGTCATCGACCTCGACGAGGCCAGGATGGGCGACGCGGCGTTCGACGTCGCGCACTTCTGCACCTACCTCGACCAGCTCGGGGCGTCGCACCTGGTCGAGTGGTTCATCGAGTCGTACTCGG
>DATMEB010000165.1:0-18537 GCA_035557095.1 Nocardioidaceae bacterium
ACCACGATCAACCGGGCGTTCTACATCTCGGCCGCCATCGGCGCCGTCGCCAGCATCATCCTGGCGTTCGTCTACCTGCCCTCGGAGTGGAGCGAGCTCGACAACGCAGGAGGCGGCATCGGCGATGTCCTCTCCAGCCAGGTGCCCGACCTCGGCCCGGCGGCCTTCGCGGCCGGCGCGGTCGTCATCGGCATCGTGCTTGCCTGCGCGATCCTGGCGCTGACCGGTTACTTCACCGGCACCGAGTACAAGCCGGTCAAGGACGTCGGCAAGACCTCACTGACCGGTCCCGCGACCGTCATCCTCTCCGGCCTGGCGGTCGGCTTCGAGTCGGCGGTCTACACCGCCATCGTGATCGGCGCCGCCGTCTTCGGCGCGGCCCTGCTCGCCGGCGCGGGCGGCGTCTACGCCCTGTTCGCGGTCGCCCTGGCGGGCTGCGGTCTGCTCACCACGGTCGGCGTGATCGTGGCGATGGACACCTTCGGCCCGGTCTCCGACAACGCCCAGGGCATCGCAGAGATGTCCGGCGACGTCAGCCCCGAAGGCGCGCAGATCCTCACCGAGCTCGACGCGGTCGGCAACACGACCAAGGCGATCACCAAGGGCATTGCGATCGCGACAGCGGTGCTCGCGGCGAGCGCACTGTTCGCGTCGTACGTCACCTCCGCGTTCGAGAAGCTCGGCGAGTCCGGCGCCAGCACCAGCGACGTGGCCGACGTCTTCGGCGGGTTCCTGGTGTTCGACGCGAAGCTGCTGGTCGGTGCCCTGCTGGGTGCCGGCGTGGTGTTCCTCTTCTCCGGCCTGGCGATCAACGCCGTCGGTCGGGCCGCGGGCGCCGTGGTCTTCGAGGTACGTCGCCAGTTCCGCGAGATCCCCGGGATCATGGAGGGCACCGGACGTCCGGAGTACGGCAAGGTCGTCGACATCGTCACCAAGGACTCGCTGCGCGAGCTGGCCACGCCCGGCATCCTGGCGATCCTGGCTCCGGTCGCCGTCGGCTTCGGCCTCGGTGTCGGTCCGCTGGCCGGGTTCCTGGCGGGTGCGATCGCCACCGGCACGCTGATGGCGGTCTTCCTGGCCAACTCGGGCGGTGCCTGGGACAACGCCAAGAAGCTGGTCGAGGACGGCAACCACGGCGGCAAGGGCTCGCCTGCGCACGAGGCGACGATCATCGGTGACACCGTGGGTGACCCGTTCAAGGACACCGCCGGCCCGGCGATCAACCCGCTGCTCAAGGTGATGAACCTGGTCTCGCTCCTGATCGTGTCCGCGATCGTCACGCTGTCCTACGGCGACGACGAGAACGACGTGGTCCGGATCCTGATCGCGGTGGCTGCCGCGCTGATCATCGCGGGCGCCGTCTACATCTCCAAGCAGCGTTCGGTGGTCATCGGTGGTGACGACGCGGGCACCCCCGCCTCGCCGCCGGCCCCCGGGGCCTCGGACCCCACGCCGACCGAGCCGACCGAGCCGGCCGAGCCGGCCGACTCGTCCACCCCGTAGCACCGTAGAAGCACGCTGACCCGTCACCGACTCGGTGGCGGGTCGGCGTGCTTTTGTGGGCGCTTGCGACGGCTCGGCCACTACGCTCCCCCGGGTGAGCAGCGACCTCCCCGCCCGGCTCCGCGAGGCACTGGTCACTTCCGGTTTCACCTACGCGGCGGTCGCCGGGCTGCTCGGACCACGGGCCCACGACGCACTCGGCCGCAACGAGACCGCGCCGGCCCTCCGTCGTACGACGGGCGGTTCGCCGCTCGAGACCCTGGTTCGCCTGTTCCTGCTGCAGCGGCCGGTGCCGCTGGATGCGGCCGAGCAGGCGCTGCCGGGCCTCGTGGACCGGATGGCCGCCGAGGGGATCGTCGAGCGCAGCGTGGGCGAGGTCGCCGCCCGCCTCGACTGCCGGCCGTACGCCGCGGACGACACCGAGCTCTGGGTGGTCAGCGACCTGACGCCGGGCCTCGACGGCGGCCCGCAGCGGGTCGCGCCGGAGCACGTGCTCGGCATCAGCGCTGCCTCGACCTCGCTCGCCCAGCTGACGATCCGCGAGCCGGTCGGCGCCGCGCTCGACCTCGGCACCGGCTGCGGGGTGCAGGCGCTGCACCTCGCCGGGCACGCGGACCGAGTGGTCGCCACCGACGTCAACCGGCGGGCGCTGGACATCGCCCGGTTCAATGCAGCACTCAACGAGCTGGACGCGATCGACGTGCGGCACGGCTCCTACTTCGAGCCCATGGCAGGGGAGCGTTACGACCTGATCGCCACGAACCCGCCGTTCGTGATCTCGCCGGCCACCGGCGAGCGGCTGGTCTACCGCGACTCCGGCCTGCCCGGCGACGAGGTCGTACGCCGCATCGTCGAGGCGGCACCGCGGCACCTCAACCCCGGCGGCTGGTGCCAGCTCGTGGCGAACTGGGTGCACCGGGAGACCGAGCCCTGGCAGGAGCACCTGGCGGACTGGCTCGACGACTCCGGCTGCGACGCCTGGGTGGTGCAGCGCGAGGTGACCGACCCGGCGCGCTACGTCGAACTGTGGCTCGCCGATGCCGGGCTGCGCTCCGGCCCCGAGTACGTCGCCCGCTACGACGCCTGGATGTCCTGGTTCGCCGAGGAAGGTGTGGAGGCGATCGGCCTCGGCTGGGTCAACCTCCGGCGCGCGGAACGCGACCGACCGGTCGCGCGCATGGAGGACTGGCCGTACTCCGTGGAGCAGCCGATCGGCCCGGAGGTGGCGGCCTGGGGCCGGCGTACCGACTGGCTCGAGGACCGCCTCGGCCCAGCCGGCGGCCTTGCCGGGCTCGACGACGTGCGGCTGCGCGTCGCGGACGACCTCGTGCAGGAGACGTACGGCCGGCCGGGTGAGGAGGACCCGGAGCGGATCGTGCTGCGCCGGCAGCGCGGGATGCGGCGGGCCCGCCAGGTCGACACCGTCGAGGCCGGGCTGGTCGGCGCCTGCGACGGCGAGCTCACGGTCGGGCAGATCCTCGACGCGCTGGCCACGCTGCTCGACCGCGACCCCGCCGGGCTGCGCCGCGACTACGCCCTCGCGGTGGGTGAGCTGGTCGAGGAGGGCTTGGTGGAGCCGGTCGAGTGAGCGATCCTGGAGGGGTGCGTCGGTGGCTGGTTTGCCTTGCTGTGTGCGCCGGTGTGCTGACCGGCTGCGAGACCTCGACCGACGCCGGGGAGGACCCCGCTCCAGCGGACCCGTCCGCGACCCCGTCTGCGACCCCGTCTGCGACCCCGTCGCCGCGAGCCTCCAGCCCCGCCGGCAGTCCCACCCGCGACGAGACGGCCTCGCCGAGCCCCGTGCCGAGGGCAGACCGGGCGCCCGCAGTGCCCGCGCGGTTCCGCCGTGACCGTGCGATGGCCACGATCCGCTGGCTGGCCGGCGAGGTCGGTCCCCGTGAGGGCAGCAGCGCGGCCTTCCGGCGCGCCGCGCGCCGGGTGGCCCGCCGGTTCTCCGGCCTCGGCTACGACGTGCGACGCCAGTCGTTCGCGGTGCCCGAGGGCAACTCCTGGGGTGTGCCGGTGCCGGCGGGACGCAGCACCAACGTCATCGCCACACCGGAGGGCTTCCGGTCCGGGCGCCCGCACCTGCTGGTCGGGGCGCACCTCGACACCGTCCCGCAGGCGCCGGGCGCGGAGGACAACGCCTCCGGCGTCGCGGTGCTGCTGGAGCTGGCGCGCATGGCGGCGCGCGACGGCACCCGGGTGCCCGTGGTGTTCGTGGCGTTCGGCGCGGAGGAGCCCCGGGGCGACGGCGACGCGCTGCACCACTTCGGTTCCACGGCCTACGTCAACCGGATGTCGCCGCGCGAACGGCGCGGCCTGCAGGCGATGGTGTCGCTCGACCGGGTCGGCGTCGGCACCGTGGTCCCGGTCTGCACCGGTGGGCTGTCGCCGCTGCGGGTGCGGGCGATGCTCGTACGCGGCGCCGGGGAGATGGACGTGCCGGTCTCGACCTGCTCCGACAACGCCGCCAGCGACCACTGGTCGTTCGAGAAGGCCGGCGAGCCGGTGGCGCGGATCGGCAGCACGCCCTACGCCGGCTACCACAGCGCCCAAGATGTTCCCGCGGTGGTCAACCCGGCCCAGCTCGGCCGAGTCGGCCGGGTGATGTGGGACTGGATGACCCGCTGAGCCGGATGCCCGGCGACCGTCAGCGGTCCGCGGGCAGCCGCACCGTGGCGGGTACGCCGAGTGGTCGCAGGATCGTCCGTGCCCGAGGCCCTCGCACGACTCGTGGCGCGAAGTCGGAGCCGATGACGTACGGCGTGAACCGCACCGAGCGCAGCTCGTCGCCGGCGAACCGCAGGTCGGCGACCACCCCCTCCTGGGTCTGCCGCATGAAGTCCATGTCGAACACGAAGTTGCCGAGGGAGTGCACGATCAAAGTGCCGCGGTGGCGCTGCACCCGCTGCACCCAGTGCGGATGCCCGCCGACCACGACGTCGGCGCCGGCATCGACCAGCGCACGCCCGACGCGTCGCTGTGCGGGGACCGGGGCATGGGTGTACTGCGCGCCCCAGTGCGGCAGCACGATCACCACGTCCACGCCGTCTCGGCGCAGCGAACGGATCTCGCGCCGCGCCTTGCGCAGGTCCGGCCGGTGCAGCGGCCCGGTGCGCGGCTGCATCCGGATCTCGGCAGCGCCGGGCGTCCGCGCGGTCGCGCGCGGCGTCTCGCCGATCGCGTTGAACGCCACGAACCCGAAGCGCACCCCGGCGCGCTCGACCACGACCGGCCGCCAGGCACCGTCGCGGGTCAGCCCGGCCCCGACACGCTGCACGGGGCTGCGGTCGACGCGCCGCAGCGTCTGCAGCAGCGCCCGCTCGCCGTAGTCGCCGGTGTGGTTGTTGGCCAGGGAGAGCACGTCGAAGCCGGCGTCGGCGAGGCCTGCCAGCACACCCGGCGGGGCCCCGAAGGAGTCGCCGCCCTGCTGCGGAACCCCGTCGCGCGAGAGTGTGTTCTCCAGGTTGCCGACGGTGATGTCGGCACGGGCCAGCCGACGTTGCATGGGCCGCAACGGGGCGCTGACGTCGCCGGCCGCTGCGGCGGCCGCCCCGACGGCGCGGCCCAGCATGATGTCACCCACAACCGTGACCCTGGTTCGCGGCGGTGACGTCCGGTTTGTACGCTCTGCCCGGTCCGAACGGCGCGGTGTCGGGGTGTTCTGCTGGCCGGGCGGCGTACCCTGTGGCCGAGTCGGGCTCGCCTGGCTCTGTGTGGGGGCAGCCGTGGCCCCGGAGCTCGGGCGCCCGGAAGGCACGGAGGACGGCTCGGCGGACGGGTCCGCCGAGGTGCACGCGGTGAGCAGCGCACCCGCTGCCGTCAGGCAGCACCAGGTGCGCAGTCGCATGGCATCGACGGTACGGCAGCGCCGCAGGGCCGCGACGGAATAGCGGGGTTCTGACCGGGGTTGGAGAACGGAACGGTTACGGTTTAGCGGGTTAGGCAAGACGTCAGGAGCAGAGCAACAGTGGCAACCAGCAGCTCGGCCAGCGCCAACGGTGCGCGGCGGCTCGTCATCGTGGAGTCGCCTGCCAAGGCGCGCACGATCGCGGGCTACCTCGGTCGCGGGTACGTCGTCGAGTCGTCGATCGGTCACATCCGTGACCTGCCGCAGAGCGCTGCCGACATCCCGGCGAAGTACAAGGGCGAGTCCTGGGCGCGCCTCGGCGTCAACGTCGACGAGGAGTTCGCGCCGATCTACGTCGTACCCAACGACAAGAAGCAGCAGATCACCAAGCTGAAGCGGCTGCTCAAGGAGTCCGACGAGCTCTTCCTGGCCACTGACGAGGACCGCGAGGGCGAGGCCATCGCCTGGCACCTGCTCGACGAGCTCAAGCCGAAGGTGCCGGTGCGCCGGATGGTGTTCCACGAGATCACCCGGCGGGCCATCGAGGACGCCGTCGAGAACGCCCGCGACATCGACGACAACCTCGTCGACGCTCAGGAGACGCGGCGCATCCTCGACCGGCTGTACGGCTACGAGCTGTCGCCGGTGCTGTGGAAGAAGGTGATGAGCGGGCTCTCGGCCGGTCGCGTGCAGTCGGTCGCCACCCGCCTGGTCGTCGACCGCGAGCGGGAGCGGATGGCGTTCCGCACCGCGCACTACTGGGACCTCGAGGCCACCTTCGACGCCGGGGCCGGTCGTGACCCCCGCAGCTTCCCCGCCAAGCTCGTCGCCGTCGACGGAGACCGTGTCGCGCAGGGCCGCGACTTCGCGCCGACCGGTGAGCTGAAGTCTGCGCAAGGCGTGGTGCACCTCGACGGCGCCCGCGCCGGTGAGCTCGCCACGGGCCTGCGCGACCAGACGTTCGACGTGCGCTCGGTCGAGTCCAAGCCCTACAAGCGCTCGCCGTACGCCCCGTTCCGCACCACCACGCTGCAGCAGGAGGCCTCCCGCAAGCTCGGCTACGGCGCCTCCCGCACCATGCAGGTCGCGCAGCGGCTGTACGAGAACGGCTACATCACCTACATGCGTACCGACTCGGTCACGCTGTCCGAGACCGCGATCGGCGCCGCCCGCGACCAGGTGCGCGAGCTGTTCGGGTCGGAGTACCTCCCGGACGCGCCCCGGGTCTACCAGAGCAAGGTCAAGAACGCGCAGGAGGCGCACGAGGCGATCCGGCCCGCCGGCGAGTCGTACCGCACTCCCGCCGAGACCGGGCTCACCGGCGACGAGTTCCGGCTCTACGAGCTGATCTGGATGCGCACGGTCGCCTCGCAGATGCGCGACGCGCAGGGACGCACGGTCACGATCCGGCTCGGTGCCCGCACATCCGGCGAGGTCGCCGGGGTCGACTGCGAGTTCAGCGCATCCGGCCGGGTGATCACCTTCCACGGCTTCCTCAAGGCCTACGTCGAGGGCGCCGACGACCCCGAAGCCGAGCGCGACGACCGCGAGACCCGGCTGCCCGACGTCTCCGAGGGCGACCGTGTCGACGTCGAGTCGATGGAGCCGTCGGACCACCAGACCAAGCCGCCGGCGCGCTACACCGAGGCCACGCTGGTGCGTGAGCTCGAGCAGCGCGAGATCGGCCGACCGTCGACCTACGCCTCGATCATCGGCACGATCCTGGCCCGCGGCTACGTCTACAAGAAGGGCACCGCGCTGGTGCCGGCCTGGCTCGCGTTCGCCGTCGTACGCCTGCTGGAGCAGCACTTCGCCGGCCTGATCGACTACTCCTTCACCGCCGAGATGGAGGACGTGCTCGACAACGTCGCCGCCGGCCGCGAACCCGGCCCGGAGGTGCTGGCCCGCTTCTACTTCGGCAGCGGCGACCTCGAGGGCCTCAAGAAGCTGGTCAGCGAGCTCGGCGACATCGACGCCCGCGCGCTGTCGACGTTCGAGGTCGGCGAGGGCATCGCCGCCCGGGTCGGGCGCTACGGCCCGTACGTCGAGAACTCCGCCGACGGCACCCGTGCCAACATCCCCGACGACCTGCCGCCCGACGAGCTGACGCTGGACAAGGCGCGCGAGCTGCTGGCCAACCCCGCCGGCGCGGAGAACGTGCTGGGGGAGGACCCGGAGACGGGTCGCCGGGTCGTGGCCAAGAACGGCCGGTTCGGGCCCTACGTCACCGAGGTGCTCGAGGACGACGTGCCCAAGAGCACCAAGGCGCGGACCAGCTCGCTGTTCAAGTCGATGTCGCTGGACACCATCACGCTCGACGAGGCGCTCAAGCTGCTGACCCTGCCCCGGCGTATCGGCGACGACCCCGAGACCGGTGAGGAGATCCTGGCGGCCAACGGGCGCTACGGCCCGTACATCCGGCGGGAGAAGGAGTCGCGCTCGCTGGAGGACGAGGAGCAGCTGTTCACGATCACGCTCGACGACGCGGTCGCGCGGCTGCGGGAGCCCAAGCGCCGTGGCCGGGCCGCGGCGACGGCACCGCTGCGCGAGCTGGGCGAGGACCCCGAGACGAAGAAGCCGGTCGTGGTCAAGGACGGCCGGTTCGGCCCCTACGTCACCGACGGCGAGACCAACGCGACCCTGCGCCGCGACGACAACCCCGACGACGTGACGCTGCTGCGCGCGGCCGAGCTGCTGGCCGAGAAGCGCGCGAAGGGCCCGACCAAGAAGCGGACCGCGAAGAAGACGACCAAGAAGTCCGCGAAGAAGGCCCCGGCCAAGAAGACCGCCAAGTCAGCGAACACGGCGAAGACGGCCAAGAGCGCCAAGAAGGCCCCGGCCAAGAGGGCGGAGTCCAAGAAGTCCTGATTGCCTACGGGCAATACCGTTGCGCGCGGGCGGATTCACTACGCTGAGGTCGTGTCCCAGCAGAAGTCAGTCGCGGACAAGCTGAGCGCGCCACCGCATTCGATGGCGGCCGTGCTGCGGCTGCGGTCGTTCCGCCGGCTCTGGATCGGACTCGGGCTCTCCAGCCTCGGCGACTGGCTCGGCCTGCTGGCGCTGACCGCGTTCGCCGGTGAGCTCGCCGGCGACGGCTACGCCGAGCAGAACTTCGCGATCGCGGGTGTGCTGTTCCTGCGCGTGCTCCCCGCTGTCGTCATCGGGCCGCTGGCCGGCTACGTCGCCGACCGTCTCGACCGCCGCTGGAACCTCATCATCGGCGACCTGCTGCGGTTCGTGCTGTTCGCCTCGATCCCGATCGTGAGCGCGGTCGTCGGCGAGGAGGGCCGGGGACAGGCGCTGGCCTGGGTCTTCGTGGTGACGGTGCTGGTCGAGGCGATCAGCCTCGTGTGGATACCCACCAAGGACGCCACGGTGCCCAACCTGGTCCCGCGCGAGCGCCTGGAGGCCGCCAACCAGCTCTCGCTGGCCACGACGTACGGCTCGGCATTGCCAGCGGCCGGGATCTTCACGCTGCTGACCGCGTGGACACAGAACATCGGGTCGCTGTTCGGCCCGATCGACCCCAGCCCGGTCGACGTCGCGCTGTACTTCAACGCGCTGAGCTACCTCGTCTCCGGCCTGGTGGTGGCCACGCTCACCGACATCCCACGCGGGTCCACGATCGCGGAGGCCGACCGGGTCAGCATCTGGCGCACGATCATCGAGGGCTGGTCCTACGTCAGCCGCACCAAGTTGATACGCGGGCTCGTGATCGGCATCGTCGGCGCGTTCGCCGCCGGTGGCGTCGTGATCGGCCTGGCCCGCGTGTTCGTCGGCGACCTGGGCGGCGGCGACCCGGCGTACGGCGTCCTGTTCGGTGCGGTGTTCCTCGGCCTGGCCGTGGGCATGTGGCTGGGTCCGCGGCTGCTGCACGGGTTGTCGCGGCGCCGGATGTTCGGCATGGCGCTGACGGCTGCCGGCGTACTCCTGGTCGGTCTGGCGCTGATCCAGGACCTCGTGCTGGTCACGATCTTCACGCTGGTGATCGGGTTCTGCGCGGGCATCTCCTGGATCACCGGCTACACGTTGCTCGGGCTCGAGGTCGAGGACAAGGTACGCGGACGCACGTTCGCGTTCGTGCAGTCGATGATCCGGCTCGTGCTGGCGCTGGTGCTGGCCGCGGCCCCGGCCCTGGCCGGCCTGATCGGCACCCACCAGATCCGCGTCAGCGACGACCTCACGCTGCACTACACCGGCGCGTCGATCACGTTCCTGCTGGCGGCCGTCGTGCTCGCGGCTGTCGGCGTGTCGGCTTACCGTCAGATGGACGACCGGCCGGGTGTGCCGCTGCACCGTGACCTGATCCGGGCGTTCAAGAGCGCACCGGGCATCTACTCCCACCGCGGCGTGTTCGTGGCTCTCGAGGGCGGCGAGGGCGCGGGCAAGTCGACCCAGGCCCGGCTGCTCGCCCGCTGGCTGGAGGAGGAGGGCTACGAGGTGGTGCTGACACGGGAGCCCGGCGCGACCCCCGTCGGCACCAAGCTGCGCGAGATCCTGCTCGACCCGAGCACCGGTGCGCTCTCGCCACGCACCGAGGCACTGTTGTACGCCGCCGACAAGGCCGAGCACGTCGACACCCAGATCGTTCCCGCGCTGCGCCGGGGCGCGGTCGTGATCACCGACCGGTTCGTCGACTCGACGCTGGCGTACCAGGGTGCCGGGCGGCAGCTGCACACCGAGGACATCGAACGGCTGGCGCGCTGGTCCACCGCCGACCTGCGCCCGCATCTGACCGTGCTGCTCGACGTGCCGCCGGAGGTGGGGCTCGGGCGGTTCGAGGGCACCGACCGGCTGGAGGCCGAGCCGCTGCACTTCCACGAGCGCGTGCGCAGCTCGTTCCTGGCGCTGGCGGCCCTCGACGTGGAGCACCACACCGTGGTGGATGCCTCCGGTGACCCGGAGGAGATCGCGACCCAGGTGCGCGAGCGGCTCCAGCCGATGCTGTTCCGGGCCACCCGGCAGGGCGCGGCGGGGCCGGTCGACCACGAGCCGGTCCGCGACGAGCCGGTGCGCCGTGTCGACCACCAGGCCTTCGACGAGACCCGCGACGGGACGGATCCCTCGCAACGGGAGCCGCTGGACCCGGAGTGGGTCGACCCGGAGTCGGTCGGCCAGAACCGGCTGCAGCCGTGACCAGCACCGTCGCGTCGAGCGTGTGGTCCGACCTGGTGGGGCAGGAGCCGACGGTGGAGGTGCTGCGCGGCGCGGTCGAGAGCGCGGGCCTGGCCCTGCAGGGACAGCGCACCGGCGGCATGACCCACGCCTGGCTGCTCACCGGGCCGCCGGGCTCGGGCAGGTCCAACGCCGCCCGTGCGTTCGCCGCGGCGTTGCAGTGCGCGCAGGGCGGCTGCGGGGAGTGTCTGGCCTGCCGCACCACGTTGGCCGGTTCGCATCCCGACGTCACCCTGGTCACCACCGAGCGGCTGTCCCTCGGCGTCGACGAGGTGCGCGAGCTGGTGCGCAGGGCGGCGATGTCGCCGACCGGCGACCGCTGGCAGGTGGTGGTCGTCGAGGACGCCGACCGTCTCACCGAACGGGCCGCCGACGCCCTGCTCAAGAGTGTCGAGGAGCCGGCCACCCGCACCGTCTGGCTGCTGTGCGCGCCGACCGCCGAGGACGTCGTACCCACGATCCGGTCGCGCTGCCGCCTGCTGGTGCTGCGCACGCCGCCTCCGGCCGCGGTCGCCCAGGTGCTGCGCCAACGCCACGGCGTCACCGCCGAGGTGGCCACGTTCGCCGCCCGGGCCTCGCAGGGCCACATCGGCCGTGCCCGGGCGCTGGCCACCGACGAGGACACCCGCAACCGACGGCGCGAGGTGCTCGCGCTGCCGACCCGGCTCACCGGCCTGGGCGCGTGCATGACCGCCGCGGCCAACCTCGTCGACGCCGCCACCGAGGAGGCGGCGCCGATCGCGGCGCGTCTGGACGGCGCCGAGCGCAGCGATCTCGAGCAGGCGCTGGGCATGGGCACCCGCGGGGTCAAGCCGCGCGGTGCGCAGGGTGCGCTGAAGGAGCTGGATGACCAGCACAAGGCACGCGGCAAGCGGCTGCAGCGTGACGCCCTGGACCGTTCGCTGGTCGACCTGATGTCGTTCTACCGCGACACCCTGGTGCTGCAGACCGGCGGCGACGTCGACCTCGTCAACGAGGAGTCCAGGCGTGACATCGAGTCCGTCGCGCGTGCCGGGTCGCCGGAGTCCACGGTGCGGAGGATCCAGGCGATCCTGGACTGCCGCGAGGCGCTCGAGGGCAGCGTCGCGCCGCTGCTGGCGGTGGAGGCGCTGATGATCGCGCTCGCGCGCGGCGCCTGACGTCGTCCTTCGTGTGGAGCCGCGGGGTTCTTCTCCACAGCCGGGTTCGATCGTCCGTCGCGAGCGCACCCGTCCACGTAGGGTGGATCACGTGCCCCTCCCCGTGCCCGGCTCCCGGCTTCCGTTCGCGCTTCGGCGCGCGTCGTACCGGTTCGCCGCCGTGCTGAGCGCGGCGGCGCTGCTGGCCGCGGGGTGCAGCGCGGAGTCGTCGTCCGAGGGCGACGAGCCCGCGCCGACCCCCACCTCGTCCGGTGCCCCGTCCGTGTCCGATCCCGAGACCACCGCTCCGATGCCGGCGGCTCCGCGGGGCCTGGCCCGGTTCTACCGGCAGGACGTCACCTGGCAGCCGTGTGCGGACGGCTTCGAGTGCACCAAGGTGCAGGTGCCGCTCGACTACCGCGACCCCGCCGGCGACACCGTCGGCATCGCGGTCTCCAGGCGTCCGGCCGACGACCCCGACCGGCGCATCGGCGCGATGCTGGTCAACCCCGGCGGGCCTGGTGTCTCGGGCATCACGTTCGCGCCGGTGGCCGCGCAGCAGTTCAGCAGCGACGTCCTCGACCGCTACGACATCGTGGGGTTCAGCCCGCGGGGTGTGGCCACCAGCGAGGGCGTCGACTGTCTCAGCGACGCCGAGCTCGACCGGTTCGTCGCCCTCGACCCGACCCCCGACGACGACGCCGCGGTTGCCGAGTCGCAGCAGACGCTGGCGCGGTTCGGCCAGGGTTGCGTCGACGGCTCCGGTGCGCTCGCCGGGCATGTCTCCACTCCCGAGGCAGCCCGTGACATGGACGTGATCCGGTCGGTGCTGGGCTCGCCGAAGATGAACTACTACGGCGCGTCCTACGGCACGCTGCTGGGCTCGACCTACGCCGACCTGTTCCCGAAGCGGGTGGGCGCGATGGTGCTCGACGGTGCGATCGACGCGTCGCTGTCGGCGACGCGGTCGGCCCTGCAGCAGGCCGAGGGGTTCCAGACCGCGCTCGACGCGTACCTCGAGAACTGCGTGGCTCAGGGCGACTGCCCGCTCGGCGACACTGTTGCGGCCGCGCAGGACGGGCTCATCGACCTGCTGGCGCAGATCGACGCCGAGCCGGTCCCCGCCGGCACACGCACGCTCACCGTCGGCCACGCCATGCTCGGCACGTGGCTCCCGCTCTACGTCCCCGAGCTGTGGCCGGCGTTGACCGGTGCACTGCAGGCGGCCGGCGAGGGGAAGGGCGGGCCGCTGCTGCGGCTGGCCGACCTGTACGTCTCGCGTGGGCCGACCGGCTACCAGGACAACTCGATCGAGGCGCTGTACGCCGTGAACTGCCTCGACCAACCGAAGACGCTGACGGCCGCGCGTGTTCGCCGGTTGCTGCCGCAGTTCCGGGAGGCGTCGCCGGTCTACGGCGAGGTGTTCGCCTGGGGACTGCTCGGCTGCCCGCAGTGGCCGGTGAGTGCCCCCCAGCCGATTCCGGACATCGACGCCGCGGGTGCGCCGCCGATCGTGGTCGTGGGCACCACCGGTGACCCGGCGACGCCCTACGAGTCGGCCGTGGCCCTGGCCCGGCAGTTGCGTTCGGGGGTTCTCGTCACCCGGGTCGGCGAGGGCCACACCGGCTTCGCCCGAGGCAACGCCTGCGTCGACGACGCGATCAACGGGTTCTTCGCCGATCGCGACGTCCCCGAGGACGGCCTGCGCTGCTCCTGACCCGGTCGGGGTGGGAGGCGCGACTCGCCACGCCTCGGTCCACGACCCGACCCGCCGTCCAGCACGCGACTCGCGGCTAGGGTGAACCGGACGCCAGCGCGGAGAAAGAGGTGCAGATGCCCGGCAGGCAGCCCCATGGGCAGCCCACTGTCTACCTGCACATCGGCATCGCCAAGACCGGCACGACGTATCTGCAGGAGCTGCTCTGGCACAACCGCAAGGTGCTGGAGCGACACGGCGTGCGCTATCCCGCCCAGCTGCCCGGTGACCACTTCCGCGCGGCGGTCGACCTGAGACAGACCCCGTTCGCCGGCGACCACGCGACGTTCGTGCCGGGGACCTGGGACACCGTGGCCGCGGCCGCGATGGCCGCGCCGGACCGGGCGGTGATCTCGCACGAGACGCTCACCCGCACCCGGGTCGAGCAGGTACGCCGGGCGGCGGAGTCGTTCGCCGGTGCCGACCTGCACCTGATCGTGACCGTGCGCGACCTCGGCCGCCAGCTCCCCGCTGTATGGCAGGAGCAGGTCAAGAACCGCAGCCCGGTCAGCTACACCCGGTTCCTGCGCGCCGTCGCCGACCGCCCGCAGACCCGACGGCACAAGCACTTCTGGATGGCCCAGGACATCCTCGACGTTCTCGCGCGCTGGTCGGCGGCCGTGCCGCCGGAGCGCATCCATGTCGTCACCGTTCCGCAGCCCGGTGCGGAGTCGGGCCTGCTCTGGCAGCGGTTCGCGTCGGTGATCGGTGTCGATCCAGGCGTGGTCGACACCGACGTGCCGATGAGCAACGTGTCGCTCGGGGTCGCCGAGGCCGAGCTGCTGCGGCGGATGAACCGGTCGCTTCGCAACCGGATGGACTGGCCGACGTACGAACGCGAGATCAAGGTCGGCCTGGCCAAGCGACTGGCGGCCCGGCGAGGCTCGGCCCGGCTGAGCGTCCCTGAGAACCGGCGCGCGTGGGTGGGCCAGTGCGCGGAGGAGATGATCGCCGGGCTGCGGTCCGGTGGTTACGACGTCGTGGGCAACCTCGACGAGCTGCGTCCGGTGTTCGACGAGCGGCCCGCGGTGATGCCATCCGAGGTGCGACCGCAGCAGCTGCTTCGGATGGCCGGCGACGTGGTCGGCGAGCTCGTGGCCGACAACGCGGCGCAGCGCAGCTCCGGTCTGCGCGGGCGGCTGGCCGCGCTCAACCCGGCGACCCGGCTGGGTCGGCTGGTACGCCGGTTCGGACGACGCTGACGACGGGGCTAGCCGTTCGGCCTAGTGGCGACGCAGCCGGCTGCGCAACGCGGCGAACCCCCGACCGGTCCGTGCCCGCACACCCGAGGGCAGCGCGGGCGGCTCGGGCGGCAGCTCACCGAGCTGTCGCCGGTAGCGCTGCAGCTTGGTCCGCTGCCCGGCGGCGAGCCGCAGCAGTGCCGCGTTGACCCGGATGGCGACCGGCAGCAGCTGACCGGACTTGATCGCCTTGGTGGCCACGTAGCCGTCGTGGTCCTCCGCACGCGGCATCAGCTCGGTGAGATCGCCGGCGACGTCGTAGCCGCTGTCGGTGAGCGTGTCGATGAGCTCACGCGAGCGCTTCTGTACCCACGGCATCCGTCCCTCGGGCAGCACGATGCGCCCGCCGGACCCGTTGAGCGTCTTGCCGGTCAGCCGCAGTCGCACCAGCTGGTCGTAGTGCGGCGGCTGCATGGACTGCACCCGCAGGTTGATCCGGCGTACGACCTCGGCCTCGGAGCGACCCAGCGAGGTGTTGGCGCGACGTACGTCGAGCGAGTAGCCGTCGGGGTCGAGCCCGGTGACCTGGCAGAACCGCTGCCACAGCAGTCCGCCGCGGCCGCCCGGGGGCGGAAGCGTCACCAGGTGGATCCGCTCGACGGGCACGACGCGAGCCCAGCGCTGCAGCACGTACGCCGCGTCGTGCAGGTCCCAGAACATCTCCCCGAACGGCGGGGTCGCGTCGCGGCCGTTCTCCATAAGGTCGTCGACGAAGTCCTCGATCGTCACGGTGTGCTTGTGCTTGATGTGCTCCTGCCAGTCCGAGACCAGCTGGCGCGCGAGGTCGCGTGCGGTGAAGATCACGTGCACCTCCGCCGGTGCCAGCGAGTGCACCAGCCGCTGGATCTGCGGGTCGGTCGCGCCGCCGAGGATCTCGTTGCCCAGGATCACCGTGTGCCCGGACCAGGTCGCCGCCCGCCGGGCGACCGCGTCCCAGGTGCCGCGCCAGTAGCCGGGCGGGTGCGCACCCCAGCCGCGTTCGCGCAGGTCCAGCATGGCGGTGAAGTGCTGTTTGGCCTGTTCGTACGGGTACAGGACACCGTCGGTAGCCAGTTGCTCACGGTTGGCCCACAGCACGCTCTGGACGAACGTCGTACCGGTCTTCGGGGCGCCGATGTGCACGTACACCTTCGGCGGGCGGAGCGGCTCGGCGGGCGCGGCTGGGTCTGCCATGGCGGCCATCCAACCACGCGCAATCTGGCCGCTGAGGGCGGCTCGGACCGTCTGATAGCGTCGCGAGTTGCCGGTCCGACCGCGAGCGCCCCCGTGGCACGGCGGCCGCGGCACAGTCGTGAGAACACCCAAAGGGGAGCGAGTGCGCACCGTACAGCGAACGATCATCCGCCCCGACCAGGAGCTCGACATCCGTCCGCTCTACATCGGTGGCATGTCCGCGGTCACCGGCGGGCAGGCGAGCGCGCGTCAGTCCGGAGCCGGCGAGAGCTGGGGCGAGGAGTCCTCCCAGGGCTCCCAGGACCCCAACGACTACAGCCAGGCGCCCGGCGGGTCCTACGAGAGCACCGGGGGCGCGCTCACGGTCAGCGGCGACGGGCACGCGCATGTGCAGCCGCACCAGCGCGTGACGTTCGGCACGTACTTCAACGCGTTCCCGGCCAGCTACTGGCGGCGCTGGACCGAGGTCGACGAGGTCACCCTGCGTATCCGGGTGGCCGGCGAGGGCACCCTGCTGGTCTACCGCTCCACCTCCAAGGGGCACGTGCAGCGCGAGGAGTCGATCGCGCTGGACCAGAAGGACGTCACGACGCTGGAGTTCAAGCTCACGCTGAAGCCGTTCATCGACGGCGGCTGGTACTGGTTCGACGTGGAGGCCGGCGACGGCGGCTTCGTGGTCGAGGACGCGCAGTGGCTGGTCGACACCGACCGCACCACCTCGGGCCACCTCTCGATCGGCATCACGACGTTCAACCGGCCCGACTTCTGCACCGACCAGCTGGTGGTGCTGGGCCGCACCCCCGAGGTGCTCGACGTGATCGACGAGATCATCGTCGTCGACCAGGGCAACCAGAAGGTGGTCGACCACGAGCAGTACGCCGAGGCGAAGGCCGCGCTCGGCGACAAGCTGCGGGTCATCGAGCAGGGCAACCTCGGCGGCTCGGGCGGGTTCTCCCGGGCGATGCTGGAGACCGTCGAGCGCGGCGACAGCGACTACTGCCTGCTGCTCGACGACGACGTGGTGTGCGAGTCCGAGGGCATCCTGCGTGCGGTCGCGTTCGCCGACCTGGCGAAGAAGCCCACCACGGTCGGCGGGCAGATGTTCAGCCTGTACGACCGCTCGGTGATGCACGCGTACGGCGAGACGGTGAAGAAGTACACCTGGTTCTGGGGTCCGGCCCCGAGCACCAAGCACGGGCACAACTTCGGACGCCAGTCGTTGCAGGGCACGAAGTGGCTGCATCGCCGCGTCGACGTCGACTACAACGGCTGGTGGATGTGTCTCATCCCCACCCAGACGATCCGTGAGATCGGCCTGTCGCTGCCGATGTTCATCAAGTGGGACGACGCCGAGTTCGGGCTGCGTGCGCAGGAGGCCGGCTACCCGACCGTGACCCTGCCCGGTGTCGCCGTCTGGCACGTGCCGTGGCACGAGAAGGACGACACGATCGACTGGCAGGCGTACTTCCACCGGCGCAACCGGATCGTCGCCGCGCTGCTGCACTCGCCGTACGACCGGGGTGGCCGGCTGGTGCGGGAGAGCTTCGAGACACAGATCCGGCACCTGATGTCGATGCAGTACGCGCCGGCGGAGATGGGGCTGATGGCCATCGAGGACATCCTCGAGGGACCCCACCGGATGCACCGCGACGTGCTCGAGCGGCTGCCGGAGCTGCGCGAGCTGCGCAAGGAGTACCCCGACTCGCAGATGAGGCCGGCGCTCGACGAGTTCCCCGAGGCCCGGCGCAAGAAGCCGCCGCGCAAGGGCAAGAGCCCGACCGCGCCGAAGAACCGGCTCGGGCAGATGAAGACGCTCGCGCTGGGTGCGGCGCGCCAGCTGAAGCCGGTGCGCGGCCTGGCCAAGGAGCACCCGGAGGCCAACGTCGCCAACCTCGACGTGCGCTGGTGGGTGCTGAGCCAGTTCGACAGCGCGCTGGTGTCGGCGGCCGACGGCACGTCCGCGGCGTGGTACCAGCGCGACCCGGCGAGGTTCAAGGACCTGCTGCGGCGCTCGATGACCGTGCACGCGCGGCTGTACCGCGAGTGGCCCTCGCTGGTGGCGGAGTACCAGCGGGCGCTGCCGGAGCTGTCGAGCCCGGACATGTGGCGCAAGACGTTCGACAACTCGATCGCGGAGGACAAGGGCTGATCTGCGGCGGCCGCCCGATTGGGGCGGCCGGGCGCCGGTGCTCTAGACTTCCCGTCGGCTCGTTTCGGGGCCAAGCCGCCTTAGCTCAGTCGGCAGAGCGTCTCACTCGTAATGAGAAGGTCGTCGGTTCGATTCCGACAGGCGGCTCATCACAAAACCCCAGGTCACAGGCCCTACGTGTGTCCTGGGGTTTCGTAATTCCGAACCACCTGGGCTCGGATGCCCCCAACGTGCCCCCGGTGCTTGCGCTCACCGGGTCCGGCGCTAGCGGGAGGAGGGACGGTCCTTTTCGCTGCGCACGCGCACGGGTACGGCGGACTGACGGTCGGAGTGGGCGCGGAAGACGGCGAAGACGAGGCAGGCCAAGACCAACACCATCAACATAGTCAGCAACATGAGTAGGGCCTTCCTCCACTGCTACGGCGGGTCGTCCCCCGACCTGTGGTTGTTCCCTCCCCGATGTCGGCAGGCGCAAACCTGGAATCGTTGAAGTTTGCCAAGTGGCAGTCCAGATCGGCTGCCAACGTCGGATATGGCTACCGGCAGCCACGCCGCGCCCACCGCAGGTA
>DATMEB010000166.1:0-64300 GCA_035557095.1 Nocardioidaceae bacterium
AACCCCGTCGACCTCGCGGTCGCGGACGGCCTCTTCCATGCCATGAAGCTGATCGACCAACCGGAGCACACGGGTCTGGGCTGGGGCTTCGCCGGCACCGTAGCTGCCACCGGTCCCGGCGTCGACCTCGCCGTCGGCACCCGGGTCGCCGGCCTGGTCGATGGCTTCGACCGCGACTTCGGCACCTACGCCGAGCAGCTCGTCGTGCCGGCCACCGACCTCGCCGTGGTCCCCGACGGGCTGGACCTTGTGTCGGCGTCGACGGTGCCGCTCAACGGGCTGGCCGCCGCCCAGATCGTCGACCTGCTCGGCGATCCGCCAGGTCACGGCAACCGGCTGCTGGTGACCGGGGCGGCCGGTGCGGTCGGGGGGTACGTCGCCTCGCTCGCGCAGAACCGCGGCTGGGAGGTGACCGGTCTGGCCCGAGCCGAGGACGAGGAGTTCGTCCGCGGGATCGGTGCCGGCTTCACGACCCATGCGGAGCCTGGCTGGGACGCCGTGGCCGACGCAGCGGTGCTGCAGGAACAGGGCCTGGCCCTGGTCCGCGACGGCGGGGTCTTCGTCGGCGTCCAGCCTGGCGGCGAGCCGGCCGCAGAACGCGGGATCACCGTGGTCGCCGTTGTCGTGCAGCCAGATGGCCCGCGACTGCGCGACCTGCTCACCCGGACCGCATCGGGCCGGCTGCCGGCCCGGGTGCACGCCGTCGTGCCGCTGGACCAGGTCGCTGACGCCCACCGGGCCGTGGCCAAGGGTGGGGTGCGTGGGCGCTACGTGCTCAAGCCCTGACCAGCACCTCACGTTCTAGGTCAGTACGCTGAGTCATGGCCACGGACGTGCGGGTTGACGACAACCGGGATCAGCAGCGCTACGAGGCACATGTGGGGGATCAGATGGCGGGCTTCGCCGACTACCAGCTCGCCACGGACCTCATCGTGCTCACTCACACCGAGGTGGATCCCGCCTTCGAGGGACAAGGCATCGGCGGCAAGCTGGCTCGCGCCGCCATGGACGATGTCCGCGACCGCGGACTCCAAGCGCTGCTGATCTGCCCCTTCATGAGCGGGTGGGTCAAGCGGCATCCCGACTACCACGACGTCGTGTACGGCGCCCCTCCGAGCAAGGTCACCGACTAGGAGCGTCCCTGTCTTGCCGCCGCAGCGGCGCACCCCTCCAGGTGGGTCAGGTGTGCGCCGGCGTTCCTCCGGTGCGGCCATGCCAAAGCGGCCGGTTCTGCTGCGCCAGGGCTCCCACGATGGCCAGGCCCACCCAGGCAAGGATCAGCAGGACGTACCCGAGGGTGTCTTGGGGCTGGCTGAGCAGCTCGAGGTCTGCAGGCAGCCACATGGCCAGCCCAGTGAGCACCAGGGCCGCACCACCGAACGCCGTCGCCCAGACGAGGAACGGTCGACGCAGGCGATGCGCCAGATAGCCGAAGACGGCGGCAACGGCGGGAACGAACACCACAGCCAGCAGCACACTGGAGTCCCCACCGGCCAGCAGGACGTACAGCTTCGCGCCGACCACCGCTCCCGCGACCGCGCCTGCGACGAAGAACAACAGCGACGAGATGAACAGGGTCACCAGGAACACCAGCGCCGCCCCTGCCAGCGACACCAGCAGCGTGGTCCCCAACGACGCACCGAACGCATCGGCGACGATCCACGCCGCCCCGAACCCTGAGGCCAGCACCGCGAGCCGAGCCGACCGAGCGCCGGCCAGGCAGAGCACCAGTCCCAAGGCGACGAGCACCACTCCGGTCATCACCGCTCCTCCCGTCGCGGGCGCCATACTTCTCCATCTACGACGCTACGTCGCCCGGGGCGCCGTACGGATCACCGGAAACGGGGGAGGGAGCCCTAGCGCCCCGGACGAAATCCTGTCGGCGCGTCCGCTCATCCCAGGAACGCCACGGTGGCCGTCATGAACCGGTCGGCATCGTCCAGCCACGGGAAATGCCCGGCGTCGGGTTGGACGACAAGCTCTGCGTTCGGGAACAGGCCGGCAAGCTCGGCCATGGCTGAGGGAGGGGAGTTCAGATCGACCTCCCCGGCGACCACCAGCACAGGTTGTTGGAACGAGGCGAGTGCGGCGCGAGTGGTGTCGGGGTCGAACGCACCCGTGGTACCGAAGACGGCAGCGGCCTCCCGGTTGACCTGTTCGTCCTGCGCGGCCCGATGCGCTCGCGCCGTCTCGTCCCAGTGGCCGTAGAAGAAAGGTGCGATGACGTGCTGCGCGTCCCTGACGGTCTCGCCGGCAGCGATCCTCTCCAGCGCCGCGAACGCCGTCGGAAACCATGGCTCGTCCCGGCGGAGTCGCGCCGTCTCCAGCCGGGTCTCCGCGGTGATGGTGAGTCCGACCGCCAGGGTGCTCGGGGTGACCAGCACCAGCTTGCGCACGTGCCTGGGGTTCCGCTCGACGAACCGCGCTGCCACATTCGCCCCGGCAGAGTGCGCGAGCAGGTCGATGCGGTCGAGCCCCAGGTGCTCACGTAGGGCCTCCACGTCGTCGACCAGCCGATCACAGCGGTACGACGAATCGTCTTCCGGGACCGCCGACCGGCCGGTTCCGCGGAGGTCCAGCAGGACCAGCCGACGGCGTGCGGTGAGTCCGCCGAGGTCGCCGAGATATACGGAGTCGTGCATGGGTCCTCCGGGGACGCAGATCACCGGAGCTCGTTCTCCGGACACGTGGCGGTCCCGTCGCGTGCGGAGAAGCTCGGCATGCCCGAAACCTGCCAGCAGGGTCAGCGTGGAGCAAGGCACCTTGATGGCTCTCGCACCTGGGTCTTCGCAGAAAGGCCGGATCGCGGACGGAGATGGACGTAGTCACCGACCTCGGGAGCACCGCGCACAATCCGATACCTGCTCGCGATCAACGCCATGGCCACCGATTCTGCCTGCCCGTGGACATCCCGCGAGTCCGCATGCCACCCCGCTTATCCGCACCACCGCACGCCTCGCGGCGAAGGCAGCCGATTCCTCAGCACGGACATTGCGGTTGAAACCTTGACGTTCGCGGCGGGCTTTAGCAATATGGCGCCGATCGCGCTGACGCCAGCCCGTGTCCGGCGCCTCTCCTGGAGCCGGGTCTGCCAGCAGCGCGACGCCAGCGTTACGACGGCGCTGCTCGGCGCTCGGCCTGACACCCCCTTGGCCGTGGGCCGGCCAGGCTTCCTGGCCCTGATCCGGGGCTGGGAAGCCCTTAGGCGCAACGAGGCTGGGCACCACACCTGCCCGGCAGTGTGCGGCTGGCACTCCCGCACGCCACATCCCCCTGCAGAAGGCCAAGGCAAACAATGTCCCTATCGCTGTCAAACGTGATCGCGTCGACCACTGCTGACGACGAGGGCTTAGCCCATTTCGCCGTGAAGCCGACCCACGAATGCGCGTTGGTCCAAGCCAGCGGCGAGATCGACATCGCGACCTCACCCAGACTGTCCGAGGCAATGCTGGTCGCGGTCGACCACTGCCCCCGGGTCGTGGTCGACATGCGTGAGGTCACCTTCTTGGACTCCACCGGCCTCAACGTCCTGGTGAGCGGGTACCACCACGCCCGCGGGCGCGAGGGTGCCCTGGCGCTGGTAGGCCCCGTGGGAATCGTCCGCAACGCTCTGCACGTCACCGGGCTTCACAAGCTCCTGACAATCCGGGATTCCGTCGAGGACGCCATCACCGCGATCACCCGATGACGCGACCGTCCTGCAGCCGCCCTTTCGCCCAGGCATCGGATGCCCGCTAGCTCGGGGGAGCGAACCCTCGACGGTCGGTCTTCGGCGCCGACTGCGCCTCGGTCGCGGGCGGCGGTGGTGGGCCCGGAGGGGCTGTTGGCGTTGGCGAGGCGTGGCGGGCCAGGGCTCTGCGTCGACGTTCGGCCAGGACCGCGGCGAGGTACTGGTACGGCGGCAGGTTGGGTGGGGGAGCGGGCGTGACACACGATGCGACCTGGGCCGCGATCCGCGCGCCCAGGGTGTGCTGGACCTCAGGCGCAAGCTGGTTCCAACGGGTGAGGTAGTGCCGCGCGGAGTTGGCGAGCTCCTCCGGCAGCCGGGACAGCTCCAGCGAGGCCGCCCAGGTCTCCAGGCCGGGCGGCATCGGCGGAGGCGCGGCCTCGCGGGGAGCCCGCTCGCCGATCACGATGGTGCCTGCGAACACGTCTCCGAGCCGTTTGCCCTGCGCGGAGATCAATGAGGAGATCAACGCGATGGACCCCGAGGTCAGCCAGATCTCGATCACGCCGGCCAGCCCGCGGAACAGCGCCTGCCGGAACCGCTCGAAGCCCCCGTCATCGCTCACGACACGAAGCCCCATCGCCATCTTGCCCAGGCTGCGGCCGCGGGTCACGGTCTCGAAGGTCACCGGGTAGCCCACAAGGATCAGCACGGTCACCAGGACGTACAGAGCGGCCGCCAGGGCGTCGTCGACGACGGACCCGGTGCTGACCAGCAGCAGAATCGCCAGGCCGAGCGCAAGACCCTGGACCAGCATGTCGATCGCCAGGGCGACCGCCCGGCTGGCAAGTGAGGCGACCCGGACCGTGAGCACAACCGCCTCGCCGGTGACGACCTCGGACACAGCACGGACTCTACCGGCCACGTGCCCGGCGGGTAGCCTCCCGACGTGGACCTCGATGCCTTCGTGGCGGCGAACGAGCCGACGTGGAAGCGGCTCGAACAGCTGGTGCAGAGGCATCGCCGGTTGACCGGAGCCGAGGTCGACGAGCTCGTCGACCTGTACCAGCGAACCGCGACCCACCTGTCGGTGGTCCGCACGGCGTCCGGCGACGGCGTTCTCGTCGGCAGTCTGTCCAGTCTGGTGGCCCGCGCGCGTTCGGCCGTGATCGGCGCGCACGCTCCGGCATGGCGCGAGCTGGTGCGGTTCTTCACGGTCTCCTTCCCGGTGGCCGCCTACCAGGCGCGGCGATGGTGGTTCGGCGCAGCTGTCGCGTCGCTGTTGGTCGCGTACGTGGTGGGTGCCTGGGTGGTGGCCAACCCGGATGTGCAGGCCAGTATGGGAACCCCCGAGGAGGTCCGGCAGCTGGTGCAGCGTGACTTCGCGGACTACTACTCGCAAGACCCGGCGGCGTCCTTCGCCGGCCAGGTGTGGGTCAACAACGCGTGGGTCAGTCTGCAGGTGATCGCCTCGGCGATCCTTCTGGGTCTGCCCATCCCGTACATCCTGTTCACCAACGTCGTCAACGTCGGAGCCATCGGCGGCCTCATGACCGCGCACGGGAAGGGAGATGTGTTCTGGGGCCTGATCCTGCCGCACGGTCTGCTGGAGCTGACCGCGGTGTTCCTGGCCGCCGGCGCCGGGATGCGGCTGGGCTGGACGGTGATCGATCCGGGACCCCGGCCACGTTTGGAGGCGGTCGCCGAGCAGGGCAGAGCGGTGATCAGCGTCGGTCTTGGCCTGGTCGTCGTGCTGCTGGTGTCCGGGCTGATCGAGGCGGTCATCACGCCGTCCGGACTGCCGACATGGGCCCGCATCGGGGTCGGGGTGGCCGCTGAGGTGATCTTCCTGGCCTACGTCACCGTTCTCGGCCGTCGCGCGCTGGCCGCAGGCGAGACCGGTGACCTCGAGCGTGCACCGGATGTCGCACCGTCGGTCTGATCACAGCCGGCCGGAGGCCTTCAGGTCCAGATAGCCATCGGCGAGGGCCGGGGCCAGGTCCTGCGGTACGGCGTCGATGACCTCGACCGCGTGCCGTCGCAGCAGCGCGGTGATTCCGCGCCGCTGGTGCCGATGGTGCTCCGCCGCTGCGGCGTCGTACACCCTCTCCGGTGTTCCCCGTTGCCCGGCCATCGTCGCCACGCGGGGATCGGACACCGCCGCGACGAGCACGTGATGTCTGCTCGCAAGCTGGGGAAGGACCGGCAGCAGACCCTCGTGCATCGTGGTGGCATTGAGCTCGGTGAGCAGGACGACCAGGCAGCGACGCCTGGCCCTGGCGAGTATCGCCGACACCATTGCCGCGAAGTCGGACTCCACCAGCTCGGCCTCGATCGGTGCCATCGTGTTGACCAGCGCCGACAGCAGCTGCGTCTTGGGTACCGCAGGAGTCCACGCCCGCACGGCGCGATCGACGGCGAGGAAGTCCACCCGGTCGCCGGCCTGCGCGGCCAGGGCGGCGAGCAGCAGGGCTGCATCCATCGACCAGTCCAGGCGTGGCCACGTTTCGACGCGTCCCGCCGAGGTACGTCCGGTGTCGAGCACGATCAGCACCCGCCGGTCCCGTTCGGGACGCCATGTGCGCACGACCACGTCGCGGCGACGCGCCGTCGCGCGCCAGTCGATGGAGCGTACGTCGTCACCCACGACGTACTCCCGTAGCGAGTCGAACTCGGTGCCCTGACCACGGACCTGGGAGGGGATCTGGCCGTCGAACGCCTGCAGCCTGGCGAGCTTTCCCGGCAGGTGCCGGCGGCTCAGGAACGGTGGGAGCACACGCAGCGACCAGGGCGATCGATGCCTGCCCTGTCGTCCCGCGATGCCCAACGGTCCAAGGGAGCGAACGGTGATCTCCGTCGGCTCCCGGTCGCCGCGCCGGGTCGGGGTGAGGGTGAAGGACACGCGTTGTGCTGCGCCGGAGCGGAGGTCCAAGGGCTGGTGACGCGGCACCGCCCCGGCCGAGGGTGGCCACGCGTCGCGTACGACCCCGCGTACACGGCGGCGGCCCTCGTTGCGCGCGAACAGCTCGACGGTCACCGACTCGCCCAGCCGGACTAGCCGGGGGCCATGTCTTTGGAACGCCAGCGCTCGTGTGCTTCCCGCGGCCAGCACATCCACCAGGGCCAAGACGGCCAGGAGCGTGACCACGATGAGCAGGGTCAGCCCGGGCCGGGGCGCGAACAGCACGGCGACCGCGCCCACGGCGGCGAGAAGGCTCGCGCGGCCGGTGAGGACCATCAGCGGGGGACCGGCACCGAGGAGAGGATGCCGTCGAGCACTCCGTCCGCGTTGGCACCTTCGAGCTCGGCCTCAGGGCGCAGCTGGATCCGGTGCCGCAGGGCGGGACGCGCCAGCGCCTTGACGTCGTCGGGGGTGACGAAGGAGCTGCCGGCCAGCCAGGCCCAGGCGCGTGCGGCGGCCAACAGAGCGGTGGCTCCACGCGGTGACACACCCAGGCGCAAGGACGGCGCCTGCCGGGTGGCACGAGCAAGATCGACGACGTAGCCCAGCACCTCGGCCGAGACGTGCACGCCTGCGACCTCGGCGCGGCCGGCGGCCAGCTGTTCGGCGGAGGCCACCGGCTGCAGGAAGGACAGGTCGCGCGCTTCGAACCCCGCAACATGCCGGTCGAGGATCGAGATCTCGTCGTCGCGGTCGGGCAACGGCACGCTGAGCTTGAGCAGGAAGCGATCCAGCTGGGCCTCCGGCAACGGGTACGTGCCTTCGTACTCGATCGGGTTCTGGGTCGCGGCGACGATGAACGGATCCGGCAGCCGCCGTGGCGCTCCGTCGACACTCACCTGCCGCTCCTCCATCGACTCCAGGAGCGCGGCCTGGGTCTTCGGCGGCGTGCGGTTGACCTCGTCGGCCAACAGCAGGTTGGTGAAGACGGGGCCCTCACGGAACTCGAACTCTGCGGTCCTGCTGTCGTAGACCAGCGAGCCGGTCAGGTCCCCGGGCATGAGGTCGGGGGTGAACTGGACCCGCTTGAAGTCCAGCGACAGCGCAGCGGCCAGGGAACGCACCAGCAACGTCTTCGCGACCCCCGGCACACCTTCGAGCAGCACGTGCCCACGACACAGGAGCGCGATCACCAGACCGGTGACGGCCCCGTCCTGGCCGACCACGGCTCTGGCGACCTCCTCGCGCAGACGCATCAAGGCCTCTCGGTCCTCGCCCGGAACCTGCCCGTCCGAGGTTGGTGTCTGCTCGTCACTCACCGCTGCCGAACCCTTCTCTCGAGTACGTCGAGCTCGTCGGCCAACCGCACCAGGGCCCGGTCGTCGTGGGGCGTCGCACCGAACAGCAGCCGTTCGACCTCCTCGGCGTCCTCGTCGACCCAGGCGGCCACGGCGTCCACGACAGCAGGTGCCGGGGCCGCCGCCGCGAGGTGCAACCGGCCGACGATCCGTGTGACCGCGGCCGAGCGCATCGCCCGCGCGGCCTGAGCCCTGGCCCGGTGCGCACGATAGAGCCGGCCCCGCCCTTCCACGGTCTCGGCCGCCCGTACGACAGCCGGCAGCCGCTCGGTCACGACCGGACCCAGCCGACGCCCGCGCCACACCGCCGCCAGCATCACCGCCAGCGCGAGGGTTGCGGCGGACCACCACACCGTCGTCGGGATCAACCCGACGAGGGAGCTCCTAGCCGCTGCGTCCGCCCCGTTCGTGCCCCCCTCCGGTGCCACCAACCAGGCCAGGCTGGGGGTGTCGCCGGCGAGGTTCATGGCCAGGGCGGCGTTCCCGTCCTCGTCGAGGCGCCGGTTGGTCATGAACTGCCCATCCGCCAGCATCGTGACGCGTCCGTCGCTGACCAGCGTCGGCCGGCCGTTGAGCGGGTAGCACCCGACGGTGCCGGCCTCGCGGTCGAAGCTCGCACCACCCAGGTAGACACTCCCGGCACGGACGGCCGCGGGCAGTCGGCACTTCGGAGTCAGTGACAGAGTCTGCGACTCGACCCGGGTGCCGTCGCGGGGAACGAACGTGCCCGCATGTGTGGTACCCACCACGAGCAGCTCGGCGCCGGAGCCAGCGAGCTGCTGTGCCTGCGCGCGCGTCAGGGTGCCGGGGCGACTCACCAGTACCAGCCCACCGGTGCCGGCGGCGGACCGCGCCTGCGACATCGAGGTCACCCGGGTCACCTCGACGGCCCGCTCACGCAGCAGCGCTGCCAGAGCAGCACCGCCGTCGAGGGAGCCGGAGCGGGGGTCGAGCCGGGCTGCGGGGGACCCCGGCCCGGCCAGCAGCACCGGCAGGGCCGCGGCGAGCAGCACCAGGCCGGCGACCAGCAAGACACCGCGCCCGGACCGCCAGACACCTCGTACGGTCGGTGAGGTGGGAGCCGACACGGTGGTCATCGCGTCGACGTCACGGGCTCGGCGACGCGCAACGCCTCGTCCAGCTCAGACACGGCCGCGTAGCCCTGAGCGGTCCCGGGGTCCTGCCCGTAGGTGACCGCGTCGAACAGCCGGGCGGCTTCGCCGAGCCGGGTACGCAGCGGCGGCAGCACCACGCCGGCGGCGGCAGCGAACTCGCCGGCGGTGCGGCCCGGAAGCTCGGGCAGGAGCTGCCGTTCCTCCAGCGTGCGTGCTATCGCGCGCACGAGCTCCCGGATCGCCTCCGCCCAGCGTCCCTCCTCGGCCAGCCCCTGGGCGGACGCTCGGTGCTGAGCCGACGTCTGCCCGCCATCCACGAAGAGCTCAGGTGTCGCCGAGCGCGCGCTGCCCGACATCCGTCGCAGCGTCGACCACCACAGCAAGGCGACAAGCCCGACGAGGAGCGCGACCAGGATCACCAACGACACGATGGCCCCAAGGCCCCCCGACGCGGCGCTGTTGAGCAGGTCGCTCACGAGCTCCTGCAGCTGGCGCCACACGCGTTCGAGCAGTCCCTCGTCCTCGTACCTGCTGCGGCTCAGCTCCTCCGCGGCCGCTCGGCGGGCTCCCTCCCTGCCGATCTCCACGGCGGCCCCGCCCACGCCACTCACGGCCGCGCTGGTCCGGTGGGCGTGTACTGCCACAGGTCGTCGACCGAGGTCTCATCGGGGCGCATCGCCGCGCTCTGCAGGACGAGGTCGAAGGCCTCCGCCCGCATCCGGCGATCGGCGTACAACAGGCCGTAGACCCCGGCGGTGAACGGGTAGGTCAGCATCGCGGTCACCGTCTGTCCAATTCCGGACAGCACCGCGGCCACCACCGTGACCGCGACCGAGGTGCCACCGAGGAACGTCAGCGCGGTTGACCCCAAGCTGAACGGAACCGACACCACGGCACTGATGAGGCCGATGAGCAGCTGCGTGAGCAGGATGATTCCGAACACCCGCCAGGAGTCGCCCTTGACCAGCTGCCAGGAACGACGCATGGCGTCAACGACACCGCGGTGCTCGAGCACCAGGATCGCCGCGGCCAGCGACAACCGCGTCGCGATGAAGATCGCGTACACCACCCCGGCGGCCAGGCCGAGTCCGCCGATCACGGTCAGTGCCACCAGGTCGAGCGCGATGCCGGCGGCGATCAGCACCCCCCCGACCAGAGCACCGGGCAGCGCGATCAGGAGAGTCTCCAACAGTGCAAGGCCCAGCAGTGCCCACACGCGGGACCGTGTCATCCGCCACGCCTCGCCGGCGGTGATGCGTGCACCGAACACGGCCCTGCCCAGCACACGAGTCAGCAGGCCGGTCAGGAGGGTGGTCGCCACGAACGCCAGCACGAACGAGACGACGCCGCCGACCGACTGGGCCACCACCGCCGACAGGGACACGGCGTCATCCTGCGGCTGCTGCGTAATACCGGGGAACGAGCCGCCGACCTCGCGGAAGTACAGCGCGTTGCCGATCACCAACGGCACCGCCGCGCAAACGCCCACTGCGGCCGACAGTCCCAAGGTGGCCTTGGGGTTCGCCCTGATCAGCTTGACCGTGCCGTCGAGGATGTCGCCGAGCCCCAGCGGCCGCAACGCGATGATGCCGGGCCGGGGCGGAGGCGGCCGGTATCCGTGGCCAGGGTGCGGGTAGAAACCAGGTGGGGGTTGTTGCCCGGAGTGCCCCGGTGGATGCTGCGGGCCGGGTGGATAGCCCGGCTGGCCACTGGGCGGCGGCGATGCATCCGGATGTGCCCACGGATCCGGCCTTCGAGGAGGATCCGCGTCAGAGCCCGAGCCATCCGTCATGGACGAACAGTACTGCAGCAGGGGTCACCGAACGGGTGCGCGCGAGTCAGCCGAGAACCCCCAGGCTGTCGGTGGTCAGCGGGAGTATGTCGCGATGAGTGATGTGCCGCTTCTCCGCAGCGTCGACGCTGTGACCGTGCCGGTGCCTGACCTGGAGTCGGGGTTGGCCTTCTACCGGGAGCGTCTCGGCCACCCTTTGCTCTGGCGAGACGACGAGCTCGGACAGGCCGGTCTGGGGCTCGCCACGCCAGGCACGGAGCTGGTTCTGACCACGCGGGAGCCCTATGCCCCGAGCTGGCTCGTCGCTTCGGCCGACGATGCCGCAGACGCGGTCGTGGCAGCCGGCGGACGTCGGATCAGTGGTCCTTCAGACATACCGGTCGGGCGGCTGGCGATCGTCGAGGACATCTTCGGCAACCAGCTGGTGCTCCTGGACCTGTCCAAGGGGCGCTACGTCACCGACGAGCTGGGACGGGTCACCGGCGTGGAGTGAACCGACCGTGCAATGACCGACTACTTGGCCGCCAGCGATCGTGCGTAGGCGAGGCCGTGGTTCACCCAACGCCGCAGTTCGTCATCGCTCTCGAGCACCTCGACGTCCACGTGTAGCCAGCCGTTCATCTCTCGGCCGCGCATGACGAAGCGGCGCACGTGCGTGTGATCGACCAAGGAGTCCGTCTGGGCCGGATCGACACGCAACAGGAGGCCGCCCTGGCTGCTGGCGCTGACGGCCATGTTGCCGTTGACGAGGAAGGCGAGCCCGCCGAACATGCGCTTCTCGCTGAGCGCAGGTTCGTCCTGCACGACTCTGTGGATCCGGTCGGCAAGGTCGTCGTCGTACGCCACAGGGACAGTATGGACAGTAGGGTGGCCGCGCGGGCGAGATTGGACTCTGAGGTTAGGTATGGCTAACCTTATCGGTCGTGTCTGACACCGAATCCGCCGCCCTACGTGGACAGGGGCTCGACCTGGCCTACCACGGCGATGTGGTGGTGCACGGGGCGAGCGTGGAGATCCATCAGGGCACGGTCACGGCCTTGGTAGGGCCGAACGGCAGCGGCAAGTCGACCCTGCTCCGGGCGCTGGCTCGCCTGCACACCCCGTCGGCCGGCAGCGTCGAGCTCGCCGATGCTCCTGACGCGCTTGCGCTCAGCCGCCGTGACTTCGCCCGTCGGGTCACCTTGCTCGCCCAGAGTCGCCCGACGCCCACGGGGATCAGCGTGCGAGACGTGGTGGGCTTCGGACGCCACCCCTACCGTGGCCGATGGCGCGCCGCCGATCCCGAGGGTGTCGCGGCCGTGACCCACGCCATGCGCGTGACCGGCGTGGAAGAGCTGGCCGAGCGCAGTGCGGACGAGCTGTCGGGAGGTCAGCTGCAGCGGGTATGGGTCGCAACCTGCCTGGCTCAGCAGACCGGAGTCCTGCTGCTGGACGAACCCACGACGCATCTCGACCTTCGTTACCAGGTGGAGCTTCTGGACCTGGTACGCGACCTCGCTGATGAACATCAGGTGGCGGTCGGACTCGTGCTGCACGACCTTGACCAGGCGGCCGCGGTGGCCGACGTCCTCGCACTGCTGGACCGGGGGCGAGTTCGGGCGGTTGGGGCTCCGGACGAGGTGCTGACCGCCGAGCGGCTGAGCGAGACCTACGGGATCCGGGTCGAGGTGGACGTGGACCCGGTCACCGGCGCGCTGCGCACGAGGGCCGTCGGCCGTCACGCCACGCGCCGTGCCGGCGCTGTCATCGGCAACTGAACGAAACCGACGTGATGAGGAAGCATGAGTTCTTTGCGTAGCTTGGTCCTGGCGGTCACAGCCGTTGCGGTGTTGCTGCTGTCGGGCTGTGGCACCACCGAGGCGCCTGCCGGGGCGCAGACCGCCGATGGTGGCGGCGAGAAGATCACCGTCACCGACGCCCGGGGCAAGCAGGTCACCCTGGACGGGCCTGCCACCCGCACGGTGGGACTGGAGTGGAACGCGGTCGAGCATCTGGCCTCGTTGGGGGTCGAACCGGTCGGTGTGTCCGACGTGGAGGGCTACAACGCCTGGGTCAAGGCGCAGCCGCTCAACGGCTCCGTCAAGGACGTCGGCGTCCGCGGGGAGCCCAGCATGGACTCCATAGCCAGCCTGCGTCCGGACCTCATCGTGGCCATGAACGACCTGCCGGCCGGGGCGATCAAGCAGCTGGAGCAGCTCGCTCCCGTCCTCGTTCTCCGCCCGGCCGACGCCTCCGACGCGATCGGGCAGATGCGCGAGAACCTGCAGCTGGTCGCCAAGGCCACTGGCACCGAGGAGAAGGCACAGAACCTGCTCGCGGACTTCGACGCCAAGCTGGCCGAGGGCCGCAAGGCGCTGGCACAGGCCGGCCTGACCGGCGACCGGTTCTACTTCGGTGACGGTTTCGTCGAAGGGGGCCAGGTGTCGATCCGCCCGTTCGCGAAGGGTTCGCTGGTCTCCGACGTGACCGAGCGGCTCGGGCTGGCGAACGCCTGGCCGGGCAAGGGAGACCCCAGCTACGGGCTGGACGAGACCGACGTGGAGGGCCTCACCCGCCTGAAGAACGTCGATCACTTCATCTACTACCACAACGACAAGGCGGGTGGTCCCGACCCGTTCACCGACGGCCTGGGCGGCAACGCGGTGTGGAGCTCCCTGCCGTTCGTCAAGAGCGACGACGTGCACCGGCTGCCGGACGGAATCTGGATGTTCGGCGGACCGTCGTCGATGATGCAGTACATCGACGCCGTGGTCGCCGAGCTGACCTGATCGCGACCGCATGACGTCATCGCGGACGCTGCCGGCCGCTCGTGCGTCGCCGGGCGACGGCCCGGCGACGGCGCGCCCGCGGCCGGCCCGGCTGCTCAGTGCCGTTGCCGTCGCGCTCGGCGCCGCCGTGCTCATGGCCGCGCTGCACCTGACCCAGGGCACCGCGGCCGTCGACGCCGGAAGCCTGTGGCGGCTGGCGACCGGGCAGGGGACCGACCTGGCCGCCGCGGTCGTCATCGACTCCCGGATCCCGCGCCTCCTCGCCGGCGTGCTGGTCGGGGTCGCGCTCGGGGTGGCGGGTGCCGTCCTGCAGTCGGTGGCCCGCAACCCGCTCGCCTCACCGGACACGCTCGCGGTCAACGCCGGTGCTCACCTGGCGTTGGTCGCGACTGCGGCGTTCGGGCTGTCCCTGGCGGCCATGCCCCGGGCCGGTCTGGCGTTCGTCGGCGGCCTGGCCGCGGCCGCGCTCGTCCTCGTGATCTCGTCGGGTGCGGGCTCGGGCCCGACCCGGCTGGTGCTCGCCGGGTCGGCGATGGCGTTGGCACTGAACGCCTTGACCGTGGTGCTGCTGCTGTTGCAGGCGGAGGAGACGGTCGGGTTGTACGCCTGGGGGAGCGGCTCCCTGGCCCAGATCGGCCTGGCCAACGTCACCCAGATGGCACCCGTCATCGTCGTCGGTGTGGCGGGCATGGCGTTGCTGGCGCGGCAGCTCGACATCCTCTCGCTCGGCGACGACGCCGCTGCGGTGCTCGGAGTGAACGTGCGCGCGATCAGGCTCATGGCCGTGCTGGGTGCCGTCCTGCTGTCCGCGGCGGCCGTCACGGTGGCAGGCCCCGTCGGGTTCGTCGGTCTGTGCGCCCCGGCGCTGGTTCGGCTGAGTGCCCGGGCGGTTCCCGGTCTGCTACGACACCGCCTGCTGCTGCCCATGTCCGCCATCGCGGGTGTTGTCGTCACCCTTGGCGCGGAGGTGGTGCTGCGGGCCTTCCTCGGCGGCCAGGCCGGAGTGGAAGTGCCGACCGGTGTGGTCACCAGCCTGTTCGGCGCAGTGCTGCTGGTCGCGCTGGCCTGCCGTTTCCGCGACTCCGGGCCCGCACGGCAGGCACCCGCCGCCAGGTCCACACGCCTGCGCAGCGGCCGGGGGTTCCTGGCAACCGGCGTCGTCGCGCTGGCGGTGGCGACAGCCGCGGTCATCGGCGGTCTGCTCCTCGGCGACACCATGCTGCTCACCGGCGACATCGCCAACTGGGTCACCGGTCAGGCCGGCCCCATCGTGACGTTCGTAATCGACACGCGAGTTCCCCGTGTCCTGGCGGGGCTTTTCGCTGGCGCCGCCCTGGCCCTGGCCGGCGTCCTGGTGCAGGCGGTGAGCCGCAACCCGCTCGGCGAGCCAGGGGTCCTTGGTGTCACCGGCGGTGCGGGCGTCGCCGCGGTCTGGGTCATCACGGTGTCCCCCCAAGCCGGAGTCTGGGGCGTCGCCGGTGCTGCGGCGGTGGGCGCGGGGGTGGCCAGCATCCTGGTGTTCGGGCTGGCGGCACGGGGTGGCATGGCCTCGGACCGGCTGGTGCTGATCGGTATCGGGGTCTCCGCCGGCTCGACCGCGCTCATCACCGTCATCGTGGTGCTCACCGACCCCTACAACGCCGTCAAGGCGCTCACCTGGCTGTCCGGCTCGACGTACGGCCGGACGCTGCAGCAGGTGGTTCCCGTGGCCGTCGTCCTGCTGCTGGTGACTCCGGTACTGGTGCGCGCCCGGCGCGACCTGGATCTGCTCGCTCTCGACGACGACACCCCGCAGGTGCTGGGCATCCGCCTGATGCCGCGACGGCTGATTCTGCTCGTCGTCAGCGCGCTGCTCACTGCGAGTGCGGTGTCGGCCGTGGGAGTCATCGCCTTCGTCGGCCTGGTCGCGCCGCACATGGCCCGTGCCCTCGTAGGCAGCTCGCATGCGCGCATCCTGCCGATGGCTGCGCTCATCGGCGCCGTCGTCGTCCTCGTCGCCGACACCATCGGACGTACGGTGATAGCTCCAGCGCAGCTGCCCGCGGGGCTGCTCACCGCGTTGCTCGGCACCCCGTACTTCGTGTGGCTGCTCTCGAGGTCGCGGTCCCGGCTGGGATAGCAGGCGCATGCGCAGCGGCCCGAGCTGAGGGGCCAGTCCCGGGATCGCGGGCCCCTCCGTCGCAGTCCAAGGAACGGGTCACCGCGCAGCGATCTGCCTGTCCAGCACGACGTTGGTCTTCGCCGCCTTGTCGTGGATCGCCTGCCGCCTTCTGTCCCACAGCGGGTAGAGGTTGTCCAGGTAGGGGAACCAGCTGAGGACGAGGTAGAGCAGGGGCAGTGCCGCGGTGAGGAGTACACCCTGCTGGACCAGAAGGCGGACGACGATGGCCGACCATGGCATCCGGCCGGGTCGCTCACGGAGCCGGACGCTGATCCCGAGGGCCATCTTGCCGAGGGTGGCTCCCTTGAACCGAAGCATCAGCGAGCCGTAGACCATCCACGCGACAAAGGTCGCCAGCGCTGTCCAGGTGACCATAGGCAGCACCAGGTCCATGTAGCTCCGCAGATAGGTGTCGACGTCCGGGGCGGTCCCGGTGTTGCCCGCGCGCGACACCTCGCTGTCGAAGCGGCGCATCAGGTCGAGGAGTCCCGCCTGCATCCGCACGTACTGCGGGATCGCGGCGAGCAGGCCGATCCCGCCGATCAGCACGCTGTCGATGGCATAGGCACCCACGCGTAGCCACCAGCCTGACAGCGCGACGCCGTCCGGCGTGGTCGTCTCTTGAGTAGGAGCCGAAGCCTGGTACGGCGACGTGGCTGGGTGCGGGGAGGGGTGGACATGTTCGGTCCAGGCCTGCCCGTCCCAGAAGCGTTGCCTCGGGGGTTGGCCCGGTGGTTGCCCCGGTGGTCCGCCCAGCGGTTGCGGGGATGGGTCCGGGTACCACCCCGGCGGCGCCTGGGTCATGCCGTGACGTTAGCGCAGACCAGATGTCTCCCGGCTGACCGCGTCGAGCAGCAGCGTCGCGGCAACCGTTGCTCCGTCGGTGCGGATCGTGCCGGCCACGGCCGTCGCCCGCGCACGGGTCTCGGGGGTCAGGGTGGTCCTGAGCGCAGCCGACAGGGACTCGGTGGTCGGAGTCGGACCGTCGTGTGCCGTGCCGATGCCCAGCTCGGCCACCCGGCCGGCGAAGTATGGCTGGTCCGCCATCTGCGGTACCACCACCTGAGGCGCCCCGGCTCGGGCGGCGGTCGTCGTGGTGCCCGCGCCGCCGTGGTGCACCACGGCGGCCACCCGGCGGAACAGCTGCTGCTGGTTGATCTCGCCGACGGCGAAGCAGTCGTCCCGGTCGTCGATCAGGCCCAGGTCGGCCCAGCCTTGGGCGACGAGGGCGCGTCGGCCCTGCGCTCGGATCGCCTCGATGGCCACCCGGGCGACGTCCTTCGGGGCGCGCATGCTGCCGAAGCCGACGTACACCGGTGGTGTGCCGGTTTCCAGGAACGCCTCCAGCTCGGCCGGCAGCGGGCGTTCGTCCGGCAGGTTCCATGCGCCGGTCTGCTCGACGTCGAGGTTCGCCGTGTCCTGCCAGGGGGCGAGGACCGGGTCCGCCGCCAGCCACGGGTGGTCGGTGTAGACGTGGTCACGGACGTTGTCCAGCGGGGGCAGGCCGATCGCCACCCGGTGAGTGTTGAGCGCGCCGCCGTACACCGCGTTGTAGTTCTGGATGTCCAGGTCGTTCAGCGCGCGGTTGTCGGTCACGTCCGGTGGCACTGCCCGCCCCGGCAGCGGCTGCGGCCGGTGGTGCGGCGACGGCAGGTAGATCGGGCAGTACGCCGCGAACACGTAGCGGATGCCCAGCTTCTCGGCCACCGACTGCCCGCTGGCCGCGACCGGGAACAGGCCGGTCGTCACCAGCGCGTCGCAGTCCTCGGCCACGGCGGGCAGCTTGGCGAACTGCTCGGCGACCAGCTCGGCGATACGCCGGGGCACGTCCGCCGCCGACGGCGGCTTCGTCCCGTGCATCAGCTCGCGTACCGGCGGGCCGAGGGGCACCAGCGGCACGTCGAAATGAGTCAGCCGCTCCGCCCAGTCCGGCGGCGCGCACACCCGCACCTCCGCACCGAGCGCCCGCAGCTGCACCGCCAGCCCCACCACCGGTTCGACGTCCCCGCGTCCCCCGTACGTCGACAACAGCACACGCATCTTCCGCCCCCTCATTTCCGAACGTTCTGGCCTCGGCCGGCGATTCTGCGGCACGACCGGGGTCTTGCCGCAAGCCCCCCGGTGCGCTATACGTTGAGAGTGGCAAGGGGAGCGATCTCCTTGCCACTGCCTTTGTCACCAGCTATGGCTTGGTGATGCGGGCGAGGCCCTCCAGAAGCTGATCGGTGTCTGTGGCCAGCGACGTGCGGATCCAGCCTTCGCCCGCGGGCCCGAACGCGGTTCCAGGGGCGACTGCGACATGCCGACGGCGCAGCAGGTCGAGGGCCCAGTTCGCGACATCGCCGTCCGTGTGGTCGTGGACGTCGAGCCACAGGTAGAAGCTTCCGCGCGGTCGTAGGTAGCGCGTGCCTTCGCCTTCCAGGAGCTCGACGGCCCTGTCGCGGCGCTCGCGGTAGGTGGCTCGCATGTGCTCGACCGAGTCCTGGGGCCCCTGCAGGGCTGCCAGGGCGGCGCGCTGAGCCGGTGCGTTGACGCACGCGAGGATGGCTTCCTGCATCTTCGCCGTGGCGGGGGCCACGGACTCGGGAGCCACGAGGTAGCCGACCCGCATCCCGGTCATGGCGTAGGTCTTGGAGAAGCTGAACAGGCTGAGGACGCGGTCTTGCTCGTCCCACCTCGCCGGGCTGACATGAGGGGCCTCGAACGTGAAGGCGTCATAGCACTCGTCGGAGAGCACCCACAGGTCGTGCCGGTCGGCGAACCGGACCAGCTGCTCGGCGATCGCTTCGGTGAACACGGTGCCCAACGGGTTGGACGGCGAGTTGACCACGATCGCGCGGGTCCTGTCGGTGACGAGGTCCTCCAGCCGCTCCACGTCGGGAAGGAAGTCGCGCTCCGGCGTGAGCGGGTAGCGCACCGGCGTGCCCTGCAGGAGCCGGACCGCCATGTCGAAGTTCGGCCAGCCCGGGTCGGGCACCAGGACCTCGTCGCCCGTGGTGAGGATGGCGGTCAGCGCGAGGCTGATGGCCTGCATGCCGCCGGCGGTGACGACGACCTGCTCCGGCAACGCCGGGAAGCCGTTGCGAGACGTCACCTTGTCCGCGATGGCTTCGCGCAGCGCCGGGATCCCCGGGTTGGGAACGTACTTGGTCTCGCCTCGCGCAAGGGCGTCCGCAGCGGCGTCCCGGACGTGCTCCGGGGTGCTGAAGCTGGGCTCACCGACGTGCAGGCCGATGACCGGGTCGGCCGACGCCCAGGCGAGGTCCATGATCCGCCTGATGCCGGACCGGGGCATGCTGCTTGCGTGACTTGCCAGGAGGGGCATTCAAGACTCCGAACGGTGGGATCCAAGGTGCGGGAAGAGTCGCTGTGCGTTGAGACCGTGGACCTTCGCGAGGTCGGACTCGGTGAGCTTCGGCAGCAGCTCACGGGCGATGTTCTGCAGTGCCGCGAGACCGGGCACGTCGCGGGTCCAGGGGTAGTCCGACGCCCACAGCATGCGGTCGGGTCCGTATGCGTCGGCGAGGCGGGTGACCGTGTCGCGGAGGTCGGTGTACGGCGGCTGCCCGCGCGACATGGCGTACTGGCCGGAGAACATCAGGTGCACCTGGCGATGGGCGGCGAGCCTGGTCACCCGGTCCAGGTCGTCCTCGTCGAACGCGGTCTCGAACCAGGGTCTGCGGTGTGCATCGACGCGCATGTCATGGGGGCAGAAGCCCAGGTGGTTCAGCACGATCGGCAGGTCGGGCAGCGTCTCGGCGACGCCTTGGAGCAGGGGCATCTGGTCGCGGGTCAGGTAGCTCCAGAGCAGTAGCCCGTGCTGTTGCATGTACTCCAGGACCGGGAACATCGGGGAGCTCGTGACCGGGTTCGTGGGTTCGCCGAGCCACTGGGTCCGGACACCGTGGAAGCCGAAGTCCGCGCGCCGGCGGACCAGGTCGGCGACGGGGTCGACGCCGGGTTTACGCCCTTGCATCGCGCCGTCGGCGACGGCGATGCCGGCGAAGCGACCCGGCGACTCGCGCACGCAGGCGGCGACGTACTCGTCCTCCGGTCCCAGTGGAACGAGCACCGCAGCGTGCACCCCGCTGGCCGTCATCACGCCGAGCAGGTCCTCAACGGGAGCATCCCGCTCCGCCGGCGCGAGGTCGTCCACGGGTCGTGGTGTCGCCACGGCCGGGCGGAACACGTGCACATGGGCGTCGACGACAATGTCAGCCATCTTCCCCGTTCCCCTGCGGGGCGCCCTCGTGACATGTCATCGGGGGCTCCGCGTCACGAAGATGGCGGCCGCCGCCAGGATCACCAGCCCGCGGATCAGGTCGGTGGTCGACGAGGGGATCTGCAGCAGGGTGAACGAGCTCTCCAGGATCGCGAGCAGGGTGACCCCGCCGAGTACGCCGACGAGGCTGCCGCGACCGCCGAGCAGAGAGGTACCACCGACCACGACGACCGTGATCGCCGAGAGCTCGAGTCCCTCACCTGCGGTGGGGGAGCCGACGGTTGCGCGCGCCGCCAGGATGATGCCCGCCAGTGCGGCCAGCAGACCGGAGGCGAGGTAGGCGTAGGTGACGGTCTTGGTCACCGGTATCCCGGCGGACCTGGCCGACTCGGCGTTGCCACCGGCGGCGTAGAGGTGGCGGCCCCAGGCCGTTCGGTGCAGAAGCAGGGCCACGACGAGGACGGTGACCACGAGCACGGGCAGGGCCTGGGGGATCGGGCCCCAGCTGTTCAGCGCGATCCCGGACAGCACCGTCGTGACCAGCCCTCCCGGTGTCGTGCTGATGAGGAATGCCACCCCCTGCAACAGGTAGAACGTCGACAGCGTTACCACGAACGGGGCCACCCCCGCCTTGGTCACCAGCAGCCCGTGCCCGACGCCCACGGCCGCACCGAGGGCCAGCAGTCCCAGGATCACCGGCAGGGTCCGGATCGGGTAGCCGTTGATCAGCAGGGCGGTGAGCAGCGCCGACAGCGTGGCCATGGACCCGACCGACAGGTCGATGCCTCCGCTGAGTGCCACCAGATGCTGTCCGAGACTGACCAGGCCGAGGACGACCGTGCCGACGAGGACGTTGGCGATGTTCGCTGACGCCCAGAAGCCGGAGGGGTCGACCACCGTGAGCCCAGCGACCAGGATGGCCACGACGATCCACACGGCCAGCCCGGTCTGCGCGGCGCGACTGAGGTCAGGACCTCGGGTCCGACGCGCCGACGTCGGCAGTGCGCTCACGCCGGCACCTCCGTCGTACCCAGAGCGAGATGCATGACGTGCTCCTCGTCGATGTCGCGACCGGTGAGCTCACCGACCACTCGACCTGCGCGGCAGACGAGTACCCGGTGCGCCATCCCGATGACCTCGGTCAGCTCGCTGGAGGCGACCAGGACCGCGATGCCCTGCCCGGCGAGCTCGGCGATGATGCGGTAGATCTCGGCCTTCGCACCGACGTCGATCCCTCGGGTCGGCTCGTCGAGCATCAGCACCTTGGGCTGTGTGCGCAGCCACTTCGCCAGCACGACCTTCTGCTGGTTGCCGCCGGAGAGGTCCACGGTGCGCTGGTCGCCGCTGGAGGCACGGATGCCGATCCTGCCCTGGTCCTCCTCGAACATCGCCCGCTCACGCTGGGGCGACAACCAGCCGTAGCGGCCGGCGGCGGCGATGTCGGCGAGTGTGGTGTTGGCCCGGACGGGCAGGGGGAGCACCAGCCCTTCGGTCTTGCGTTCCTCGGGCACCAGCGCGATGCCGGCCCGCAACGCCGACCGGATGCCCGGCCGTACCTGTGCGCCGTCGACCGTCACGCTGCCCCGCTCGCGCGGGTGCACACCAGCGAGGGTGCGCAGCAGCCGAGAGCGCCCGGAGCCCAGCAGACCCGCGAGGCCCACCACCTCGCCGGGACGTATGTCGAGGTCCAGTCCCGGCAGGTGGGTGTCGTCGCCGGCCGGGGTCAGGTCGCGCGCACTGAGCAGAGTGCCGCTGCCGGGGTCGCGCAGTGCCGGGAAGACGGTGTCCACGTCGCGGCCGACCATCTCCCGCACCATGCGTGCGACGTCGTACTCACCGGCCGGCCCGGTCGACACGGTGCGACCGTCGCGCATCACGGTGAGGTCGTCGGCGATGCGGCCGACCTCGTCGAGGCGGTGGCTGATGTAGACGATCGACACCCCGTCGCCGGCCAGCTGTCGCAGCAGGTCCAGCAACCGCTCGAGCTGGTCTCCGTCGAGCACCGCGGACGGCTCGTCCAGGATGAGCAGCCGGGACCGGCGGACCAGGGCGCGGGCGATCTCGATGAGCTGCTGCGTGGCCAGGGACAACGTCTCCGCGCGCGCGGAGAGGTCGAGAGCGCCCAGCCCGACCCGCTCGAGCGCCTCCCGCGCGGTGCTCTGCTGGCGCTTCGTGTCCAGCATCCTGCGATGCACCGGTTCCTGACCGAGCATCACGTTGTCGGCCACGCTCATCGCCGGCAGCAGCGTCAGCTCCTGGTGGACCGTCACCACCCCGGCAGCCAGCGCCTGCCGGGGGTCGTCGAAGCGAGTCGTGGTCCCGTCGAGCGCCAGCTCCCCGGAGTCGGGTTGCATCTGCCCGGTGAGGACACGCACCAGGGTCGACTTCCCCGCGCCGTTCTCGCCGATCACGGCGTGCACCCGACCGGGCCGGCAGGTCAGGCCGACCCCGTCCAGCGCGCGGACACCGGGGAAGTCCTTGGTAAGCCCGCGCGCCGCGAGCACCGGCGTGTCGTCGCCCGTTGCCACCCTCAGCAGAGCTCCAGCTCGGTCAGCAGCGGCTGGGGGAGGTTCGAGGGCACCCACAGGTTGTCGGTGCACTCCGGTCGCACGTAGTCCTTCAGCTGTTCGTCGGTGAACGCCGCCGCCTCGACGTTCACGAAGTCGGGAACGGGCTTGCCCTCGAGTACGTCGAGAGTCACGTCGAGACACTCGGTGCTCATCTCCGGCGGGAACGCGGAGAGGGCGAAGGGGACGTCCGAACCCTCGACGGCCTTCAGGAAGGCGTTCGACGAGTCGCCCGTCACCGGCGGCACCGGCTTGCCCGCCTCGCGGTATGCCTGCACGACCCCGAGGTCGCTGATCGCGGAGTCGGACCAGATGCCGTCCAGGTCCGGGTACTTGGCCAGCAGGCTCGCCGCGACGGTCTTGGCCTTGGTCGGCGACCAGTCGGTGTACTGCTTGGCCACCACGTCGATGCCCGGCTCCTTGGCGAACACCTTCTCCGCGGCCGCCTTCTGGTACTCCGCGGTCGGGACGCCGGGGATGCCGGACAGCATGGCGACCTTGCCTTGGCCGTCGAGCCGCTGGATCAGCCACTCTGCCCACAGCGTCGCCTGCATCTCGTAGGAGCGCGTCACGGTGGTGACGGCGCCGTGGTTGCCCTCCAGGCGTCCGGCACACAGGACGACGGGTGTTCCCTGCTGCGCGGCGGCGCGCACCTGTCCGGTGATGCCGGGGCCCATGGGGACCACCACCATCGCGTCCGGCTGCTGGGCCGCCAGCTGCTGGATGTTGTCGACCTGCTTGGTGGCGTCACCGTTCGCCGACGCGTACAGCACCTCGACGTTGCGCTGCTCAGCGGCGTACTGGAAGGCCTCCTCGTTGGTCAGTGCCCACGAGTTGGTCGGGCCCTGGGCCGCCAGCGCGATCTGGTAGCCGTCGTCGCCGGGGTCGGCGGCGTACTCGCTGGTGTCCACCTCGCAGATCTCCAGTGGTGGCGCCTCGACATCCGACAGACCCAGGGCCTGTGCGGACTCACTCCAGGTCTGCTCGTACTGCGCGCTCGCGTCCGCGGAGCGCGCACACTTCCCGGAGGCGTCGGCCGATGTGCCGGATCCTTCGCGTTGGGTGCTGCATCCTGCCAGCGCCAGGACGACAACCGCCATGACGGTGAACAGGGACCGTGCGCGACCTCGAGTCACCGTCATCGCGTCCGGCCTCCTTTCCCTGATAGTGATCTGAGCGAGAACGTGTGCTGCTGTGCCAGTGCGGCGAGGAGGATGGCGGCGCCCACGACGGCGAACCGACCGCCGGGGCCCGTGCCGAGCTGCACCATCCACACCACGAGCAGGGAGAGCAGCACGACACCGGCGAGCGTCTGGCCCATGTGCCCGCGACCGCCGGTAAGCGCGACCCCACCGACCACCGCGGCGGCGATCGAGTCGAGGTTCAGCGTCCGTGCGAGCTCGGCGTCGACGTAGCCGATGTACCCGGCGTAGACCAGCCCGGCAACTACGGCGAGCACGGCGCAGGCCACATAGGCGGAGCCGACGACGAGACCGGTGCGAACGCCGGACATCGCGGTTGCTCGCGGGTTGGCGCCGCTGGCGTACAGCCGACGGCCGAACGTGGTGCGGGCGAGCACGATCGCACCGGCGACGACGAGCACCGCGAACAGCCACACCGGCACCGGCAGACCGAGGAGCCGTCCGGTGCCGAGCGGGCCCAGTGCGCCGGGGATGCTGCCGGACGGGGCGCCTCCGGTCCACCACATGATCACGCCCTGGACGAGCACGAACGTCGCGAACGTGGCCACGAACGGGGGCACGCGACGCACCAGCACCAGTGCTCCGTTGGCCGCACCGACGGCGACGCCGGCCAGCAGCGCGAGCAGCAGAGCCCACGGCAGGCGGTCGTTCGCGCCCTCGGTCTGCGTGGCGACGATGACCGAGGTGAGGCCGATGACCGCACCCACGGACAGGTCGATGCCGCCGCTGATGAGCACCAGCGTCTGCCCGATGGCGGCGATGCCGATGAACCCCACCTGGAACAGAACCAACGCGAGGGTGGTGCCGCTGTAGAAGCCCGGCGTGGTGATCAGCGCGGCCAGCAGGACCACGCCGATGCCGAAGGCCGGTGCCAGGTTGAGCCCGGCGCGCAGGGGTCGCCGCTGAGGCTCGGTTCTCGTGCTCTCGTCGGTGGTGCTCATCGCCGTCGACCTTCCGGGGGCGGGGTGCGGCAGAAGCTGGCGGCCAGCGCGGCATACAGGTCGACCGACTGCTCGACCGCGGTCACCGACACCCACTCGTCGGCTGCGTGAGCGCGCCGGAGCAGACCGGGTCCGAGCGCCGGCAGGGTGGCGATCCCCGCCAGGGCGTCGAACCAGGTTGCGTCGGTGGTTCCCGGGAAGACGCTGTCCGGAGTCTCGTGGCCGAACACCTGCCGGCATGCCTCGCGGGCGGCCGCGGCCAGCGGATGGCCCGGTGCTACGACGGTGGGCGGCAGCCAGTCGTTCGGCGGGTCGTCGAAGTCGAGGGTCAGGTCGGCTCCGTGATCCTTCGACGTCTGGGTCAGGACCTCCTCGACCGAGGCGCGCAGCGCATCCTGCGACATCCCCGGGAGCAGCCGCACCTCGGTGTCTGCGCTCATGCGTCCGGGCAGGACGCCGTATCCCACCCCGCCGCGGAAACGCAGTCCTGCGTTCACGGTGGCGTGCCAGCCCGACAGGGCATGCACGTTGTCCGGGACGTCGACGTGCAGCGAGTCCGTGACCGCGACGATCGCCCGGGCCAGGTCGGCTCCGGCGTTGCGGCGGGCGAGCTCGTCGGTCAGGCTCGAGTGCCCCTGGTCGGCCGACGCGGTGAGGTGCATTCTCGCGATGCCCCGGCTCACCAGGTGCAGACGATCGAAGTCGTCCTCGACGCCGCCGGGTTCGCCGATCACCACGCCGTCCGCGGACAGCACGTCGCTGCTGGCGACATGGTGGGCGCCGTACTTGGCGCCGTCCTCCTCGTCGGCGGTGAACAGCAACGACAGCGTGCCCGCCGACAGGTCGGAGCGCGCAAGCCGGGCCGCGGCGGCGATCATCGCCGCGATCGCCGCCTTCATGTCGCCCGACCCCAGACCGAAGAGGTGGTCGCCATCCAGCTCGGCGCCGAACGGATCCACACTCCATACGCCGTCGCCCACCGGCTTGGTGTCCAGGTGCCCGGACAGCACCAGATGCGACCCGCCTTCGCCGAAATGCATCGTGCTGAGCAGGTTGGGACGCGACGGGTCCTTCGCGATCACCTGCGGCCGGGGGAGTCCCTGCTCGACGAGTACGTCGGTGACAAGGCGAGCCACGGCCGACTCGTCGCCCCCGGGGTTCGGACTGGGCGTACGGATGAGCTCCTGGGCCAGCGCCAGCACGTCGACATCTGACCTGGGACCCGGCTGCGCGGTGGGTGCCGTCACTTGTACCGCGCCGCCCAGTCCTGGCCCTGCCAGGTCTGCAGCCGTACAGGGTCCAGGCGGTACAGCCACCTGGGCTTGTCCAGCGTCGGCTCGAGGTACTTGGGTCCGTTCTCACCGAGGTAGCGCCGGCTCATCCGCTCGGCGACCGCGACCCACTGCCCGCCCACGTTGGGTTCCTCCACGAGGTGAGCGCGACACTGCGCGACCACCTTGCGCTGGGCGCCGGCCTCGTCCACGGTGATCGCGCAGCGCGGCTCACCCTGGAGGTAGCGCCCCCATGCCGATCGAGCGCGCGGCACCACCCAGAACGCGGAACCGTCCCACTCCTGCCAGCACGGCACCACGTAGGGCCATCCGTCGTCGTCGATGCACGCCAGTCGGGCGATCATCGGCTCCGCGAGAAAGCCGGCGACCTCGTCGTCTGCCAGGCGTCCCACGGTGCCTCTCCAGCTCTCATCAGTCATGAGTTCTCCTCGGTGTCGGTGCTCACTGCTGCCAGGTGGCGGCCGGGCCCGGCGTTGTATCCCAGGTGCGTCGCGATCTCCGCGGCCGCGGCCTGGACGCGTGGCGCCCACCGGTGGGGGTCCTCCGCGCTGAAGCGGTACGCAGGTGCCGACAGCGACACCGCGGCGACGACGTCGCCGGTGTGGTCGCGCACCGGCGCGGCGATGCAACGGACCCCGTCCTCGTTCTCCACCTCATCCACGCTGTAGTCGCGAGCCCGCACATCTGTCAGGGCCTCGCGCAGCCGCTGGGCATCCACGATCGTGTTCGAGGTCCTCGGCTCCAGCGGCCTCTCCAGGTAGGTGTCGATGAGCCCAGGATCCGCGAACGCGAGGAGCGCCTTCCCCATGGCCGTGCTGTGCAAGGGGTTCAGGCTGCCCACGGTCGCTGCCGGGCGCACAGCCATCGGGCTTTCGACCGTCGCCACATACAGCAGGTGCGAGCCGTCGCGCACACCGAGGAAGCAGGTCTCCCGGCTCTCCTCGACCAGGGCATGCATCGGTTCCTGGGCCTGTTGCGGCAGGTCCAGGGCATTGAGATAGGCCTGGCCCCACACCAGCAACCGGGGCCCCAACGAATAGCCGCCGGATGCCTCCGACCGGAGGGCGCCGGCCTCGAGCAGCGCGTCGAGCAGCCGGATCACGGTGGGGCGGGGGAGACCGCTCGTGTCCACCAGGTCGCTCAGCCGAACCGGTCCTTGGCTGTGGGCGACCACGTCCACCAGGACCAGCCCCTTGGCGAGCGCCTTGGCACCGCCGGTGGCGGCCGCTTTGGACGTCGAGTCCGGACCTGGTGTGGACATGGCGTCCATTCCTAGCAGCCGGAGGCGCGGGTGGGAACGTGGGGGTCGAGTTGTCGTGGCACCATGCGTTCATGAGCGGCGATGACGTCGTCGAGGTGAGCGCGCTCGCGATCACCGTGACGATCCCCGAGGCGCTCCGATGGACGGACACCCGGCGCGGAGTGGGGTTCACGCTGAGCACCATCAACGTCCGGCTTCTCAAGGACGGGCACCTCGCCATGAAGGCCTATGGCCGACCGACCGCCGGCGGCCGTGGTGCCTACGTGTCGTTCCCCGTCCCCGACAGGCCGGAGCTGGCGGCACTGGCGGCCGAGGCCGCCGGGCGTGCCGGCGCGCTGTGGACCGGCCACCGCGGCGTCGGCTGAGACCCTCCCACGACGTCGCCGCCGCGAGGGCCCCTAGAGCTCCTCGAGCCGGGCCTTCAGGAAGGCGCGCTCGGTGTCGGTGGCGGCGAGTGCGAACGCCTCGCGGTAGGCGTCGGCGGCGCGCTCGGCGTCGCCCATCCGCCGGAGCAGGTCGGCGCGCGTCGCCGGCAGCAGGTGGTAGTCGGCGAGCTCACCCGAGGCGGCCAGCCCGTCGACCAGCACGAGACCCGCCGCCGGCCCGTCGGCCATCGAGACGGCGACCGCGCGGTTGAGCCGGACGACCGGCGACGGCGCGCGGACGAGCAGGTCGTCGTAGAGCTCCACGATCCGGGGCCAGTCGGTCGTCTCGACGCTCGGCGCGACGGCATGGCATGCCGCGATCGCTGCCTGCAGCTGGTACGGACCCGGCTCCGGCGACAGCAGCTGCAGACCCTCGGCGATGGTGACCCCGTCCCAGCGCGTTCGGTCCTGACGGTCCAGCGTCACGAGCTCACCGTCGGCCCCGACCCGGGTCGCGCGCCGGGCGTCGTGCAGCAGCATCAGCGCGAGCAGGCCCCGAGCCTCGGGTTCGGGCAGCAGCTCGACGAGGAGCCGGCCGAGCCGGATCGCCTCCGCGCTGAGGTTCTGCCGGACCAGGTCGACGCCGGCGGTCGCGGCGTACCCCTCGTTGAACAGCAGGTAGAGGACCGCGAGCACCGCCGACAGCCGCTCGGGCAGCAGGTGCGCGGGCGGCACGCGGTACGGGATCGCGGCCTCGCGGATCTTCTTCTTGGCGCGAGTCAGCCGCTGGTACATCGTCGGTTCGCGGACGAGGAACGCGCGCGCGATCTCCGACGTGGTGAGGCCGGTCAGCGTCCGCAGCGTGAGCGCGACCCGGCCCTCGAACGGCAGCGCCGGGTGGCAGCAGGTGAAGATCAGCCGGAGCCGGTCGTCCTGCACCTCGTCGGGCTCGGCCGGCTCGCCGCCGTCGCGGGCGAGGAGCGCGGCCTGGCGCAGCCTGGCGTTGCCGGTCGCCTCGCGTCGAATCCGGTCGGTCGCCCGGTTGCGCGCGGTGGTGGTGAGCCAGGCGCCGGGGCTGCGAGGGATGCCATCGCGAGGCCACCGTTCGAGCGCAGTGGCGAACGCGTCTGCTGCGCTGTCCTCGGCGAGGTCCCAGTCGCCAGTGACGCGGATGAGGGTGGCGACCACCTGTCCCCACTCCGTCGCGAACGCCGAGGCGACAGCAGCCTCGACGTCGTCGCTCGGCCCGTGCGTCATTCCCAGACCGGTCGGACCTCGACCGTGCCGAAGGTTGCGAAGGGGTGTCCCGCCGCGATCTCGATCGCCTCGTCCAGGTGCTCGCACTCGATCACGAGGAACCCGCCGATGAGGTCCTTGGTCTCCGCGTAGGGGCCGTCGGACACCAGTGTCTCGCCGTCGCGGACCTGCACCTTCGTCGTGGCCGTCGGCCGCAGCCGGGAGCCGCCCTGGAAGATGCCGCGGGCCACGAGGTCGTCCATCCAGGCCTTGTGCTCAGGCCAGGCGTGGATCTCCTGCGGCGACTCCGCGTGCTCCTCACCGTGCCAGACCACCAACGCGTACCTCACGGACGCGCACCTCCTCGCCGACGGGCGGCTGCGTGTTCGGTCATCGTAGGCAGATGATGTCGAATCGAGGGGGGTCCCGTTCGTCGGTGGGTCAGATCCACAACCAAGGGAGACGATGATGAACACCGACTCGAGGAGCAGCACCCTGCCGAAGGTCGTGGACCGGGCCACCTGGCAGGCAGAACGGGACGCCCTGCTCGTTCGGGAGAAGGCGCACACCCACGAGGGCGACGCCATCGCCGCGGCGAGGCGACGCCTGCCGATGGTGGAGGTCGACCCCACGGTCACGCTGGTCGGCGAGAACGGCCCGGTCACGCTGCTCGACGTGTTCGAGGGCCGTCGCCAGCTGGTCGCGTACTTCCACATGTGGCATTCCGGCCACTCCGCGGCGGAACAGTGCGAGGGCTGCACGTTCTTCAACGGTCAGGTGCGCGAGCTGTCGTACCTGCATTCGCGCGACGCCACGTACGCCACGCTCTGCCAGGGTCCGTACGACGTGAGCGTCCGCTACCGCGACTTCATGGGCTGGGACGTGCCCTGGTACTCCGCGCAGGACGCGGCGGACGCCCTCCTCGGCGATCGGCCACGCGCCCCGGCGCCGCTGGTCTTCTATGTGCGGGACGGGGACAGGGTGTTCGAGACCTACTGGACAAGCGGCCGTGGGCTGGAGGCGATGGCCCCCACCCATGGGCTGTTGGACATGACGGTGTACGGGCGGCGGGAGGCCTGGGAGGACTCGCCGGCGGGCTGGCCGCAGGAGTTCGATGTAGACCCTTCCGTGTGGCGCATGAACGGACGTCCCACCGCGCAGTGGTCACGCCTGGACGCCGGTCGCTCCGACGACCTCGGCACCTGAGGGGTTTCGGACCGGCTCCGCTAGATGCCCGCGGACTCGTCGGGCGCCTCACCACCGCGGACCGGGAGACCCGAGAACACGTCGGGCGGCTCACGCCAGGTGTCGGGCAGCCGGTCGGCGCGGGCATCCTGCACCGCGCGCCATACCCGCTGTGGAGTGCAGGGCATGTCGATGTGGCGCACGCCGAGATGGCTGACCGCGTCGACCACCGCGTTCTGCACCGCTGGGGTGGAGCCGATCGTGGCCGACTCGCCGATGCCCTTCGCGCCGAGCGCGTTCAGGGTTGTCGGGGTCTCGGTGTTCGCGGTCTCGAATCCGAACAGGTCAGGAGCGCTGGGCATCTGGTAGTTGGCCAGCATCGAGGTCAGTGGCTGCCCCTCGGGGTCGAACACGACCTCCTCGTAGAGCGCCTGCGCGATGCCTTGGGCAAGGCCACCGTGCTGCTGACCCTCCACCAGCAGGGGGTTGAGGATCCTCCCGCAGTCGTCGACGGCGATATGACGCAGCGGGCGCACGAACCCGGTGTCGGTGTCCACCTCGACGACGGACACGTGCGCCCCGAACGGGTACGTCGCGTTGTCCTGGTTGACGTCGTGCACGGCGGACAGGTCCTCACCCGCCTCCTGCGCGGAACCGACCACCTGCAGCCAGGTCACCGTCGCCCCAGGCACACCGGTCACCCCGAACTCCCCGCCCTCGGTGAGCTCGATGTCGTCGGCCGATGCCTCCAGCAGCTTCGCAGCGTGCCGGCGCGCCTGGTCCAGTACCTCGCCTGCGGCCGCGGCTACGGCTGTGCCGCCCAGCTGCAACGACTTCGAGCCGCCGGTGCCGCCGCCCCGCGGAACCTCCGCGGTGTCCGACTGCACGTAGGAGATCTCGTCCATGGGGATGCCGAGCCTGTCGGAGACGAGCATGGCGAACGAGGTCGCATGTCCCTGTCCGTGTGCGGAGCTCCCGGCCGACACCGTCGCCGACCCGTCCGGGTTGACCTTCACCGACCCGAACTCCGACCCGCCTCCCGGCGCGGTGACCTCGACGTACACGCTCACTCCGATGCCCAGCTGCACCGTCTCATCGCTCTCCCGACGGTGTGCCTGCTCCTCACGCAGCTTGTCGTAGTCCGCGAGTCTCAAGGCCTCGCGCAACGGCAGGTCGTAGTCGCCGCTGTCGTACCGAGCTCCGACCGCGGTCGTCAGCGGGAAGGCCGCGGGATCGAGGAAGTTGCGCCGGCGAAGCTCCACCGGGTCGACCCCCAGCTCGTCGGCCGCGATGTCCATGATCCGCTCCAGGTGTGCGGCGGCCTCGGGTCGCCCAGCGCCGCGGAACGCACCTGTGGGGGTGGTGTTGGTGACCGCGGCCGCAACGTCGAAGCCGACCACGGGGACGTCGTAGACGCCCGGCGCCATGAGGTAGGTCAGGCCGATCGGGAGCGCGCCGCCGAACCCGGCGTAGGCGCCGGCATCGCCGATCACCCGCGCCCGAAGCCCGGTGATCTTCCCCTCCCGGGTCAGACCGAGCTCGTAGTAGCCGACCTGGCCGCGGCCATGCGGCATCGACACGAGGTTCTCCGAGCGGGTCTCCACCCACGCGACCGGTCGGCCCAGCGTCCGGGCGGCGCCGACCGTGGCGGTGTGCTCGGCGAGAACCCCCGCCTTGCCTCCGAACGCGCCGCCGACGTGCGGTGCGACCACCCGCACCCGCTCGGGGTCCAGGCCGAGAACCTCGCACAGCGAGGTGCGGAACAGGTGCGGCATCTGCGTCGAGACGTGCACGACGAGATCGTGTTCGCCGCCCTCGGGCGGGTCGGCGAGGATCGCGTTGCCCTCCAGCGGCATCACCGCGATCCGCTGGTTCACCATCCGCGCACGTACGACCACCTCGGCGTCGGCGAGGGGGTCGGGGTCGGCCGCGGAACGCGCCCCGCCCATCAGGTTCGTGCCGAGGTCGGGAAACTGCAGCTCTGCCCCGGGTGCCAGCGCCGCCTCGGGGTCCACGACCACGGGCAACGGCTCGTAGTCGACGTCCACCAGCTCGGCCGCGTCCACGGCGGCCGCCTTCGACTCCGCGACGACCAGCGCAACCGCCTCGCCGACGAACCGCACCCGATCCGTGGCCAGCGGCGGACGGCGCACCTCTGGATGGAGCACGATGAAGGTGTGGTGCTCCGGCAACGAGAGGTCCGCCGCGGTGAACACGCCCACCACGCCCGGCGCCGACGCCGCTTCCGCGGTGTCGATGCCGACGATGCGTCCATGAGCCAGTGGCGAGCGAACGAACTCTGCGTGCAGCAACCCGTCTCGCTGGAGGTTGCCGACGAAGGTGGAGGCGCCGGTGAGGAGGTCGGCGTCCTCGACCCTCCGAACTCGGGTGCCGAGAATTGATCCGCGCATGCGGGGCACCCTAATGACCTTCGTTTCCTGCGCCTAGGGCGGCTGGCGCCCGGCGGAAGTCCGCCGATCCGGCACACGTTCGGGCGGTCGACTGTCGGTGCCTGCGCGTAGCGTGCCGGCATGGCTATCGCACGAGAACCCAGCTTCGTCATCGACTGCCCCGATCCCCGCGCCCTCGCGACGTTCTACGGCGCGTTGCTGGACTGGGAGGTCGGCGGTTCGCCCGACTGGGCCGGGATCCGCTCGGAATCCGGTGAGCACTTCTCCTTCCAGCAGGTGAAGGACTACACGCCGCCTGAATGGCCGAACCAGCGACTGCCCCAGCAGGTGCACCTCGACGTGATGGTCGACGACCTCGACGCGGCCGAGGCGGCCGTGCTCGAGCTCGGCGCGACCAAGCACGACTACCAGCCCGGTAAGACCTTCCGGGTGTTCCTCGATCCCGCGGGCCATCCCTTCTGTCTCTGCGAGGAGTGACCCGTCCGGGTGATCCGACGGCGGGTGGCGTCGGACGGGTCGCTTGAGCCGTGCGAATCGATTGACAGTCGATAGGAACCTCTCGATACTCGTTGCGTGCCGAAGCAGCAGGATGTCGATGTTCTGGTGGTCGGGGCCGGCCTGGCCGGACTGCACACGGCCACGCTGCTCGCCCAGCGAGGCCATGACGTCCTGCTGGTCGAACGGCGGCCCAGGCTCACCGGCGCGATCCGCACGACGGGGATCTTCGTTCGCCGGACGCTCGACGACTTTCCGCTGCCTGCCGAGTGCCTGGGCCCACCGATTCGACGCGTCGTGCTCTACCCGCCCGGGCTGCGCCGTGCGGTGACCCTGGACAGCGACCGCGACGAGTACCGGGTGGGCGACATGGCGCCGCTGTACGTCGCGACGGCCGAGTCCGCCGCCGAGGCCGGCGTGCGGATGGCGCTGGGCACCCGTTTCGCCGGCCGGCGCGACGACTCTTTCGTCCTGGTCGGTCACGACGGGCCGACCCGAGTGCGGGCCAGGTTCGTCGTCGGTGCCGACGGAGCCCGCTCGCGGGTCGCCCGCGACCTCGCACTGGACCGCAACCACCACATGCTGGTCGGAGCCGAGGAGGTGTTCGAGGTTCCCCGAAGCGAGGAACCCCCCGCGTTCCACTGCGTGCTCGACCCTTCGCTCGCCCCCGGCTACCTGGCTTGGGTGGTCAACGACGGGCGGCACGCCCACGTCGGCGTGGCCGGGTACGCCGCGCGCTTTCCCCACGGGCTTCGCCGCGCTCTGGAGCGGTTCGGCGCCTCGGCTCCCGGGCTGTCCGGCGCCACCCGCTCCGACGAGGTGGAGCGGCGCGCAGGCCCGATCCCCGTCGGCGGCCTGCTGCGCCGGATCGGCTGCGCCGAGGGGCTGCTCGTGGGGGACGCGGCGGGAGCGGTGTCCCCGCTCACCGCCGGTGGCCTCGATCCCTGCCTGCGCCTCTCGACGCTCGCCGCCGGTGTTCTCGACGACGCCCTGCGAACGGGGCGACCGGATGCCTTGGCCCGCTACGACGGAGCCGCCCTGCGCGCCCACTTTCGAGGAAGACTCATGCTGCGCAGGGCGCTGGCTCAGGTTCGGACGCCCGCGGTCGCCGCCATGGGCTTCACGTTCCTTCGTACGCCGTTCGGGCGGGCGGCGGCCCGCCGGATCCTGTTCGGCGACCGGTCCTTTCCCGACCCGGGAAACTGATCGTCAGCCGACCGGCTGTCGGGCGATGCCGGCCCGACCTCGGTGGCGGCCGCAGCTCTGCCGAATTTCTTGCCGGACTTGTCGACTAACGATATATTCGCATCGTTGCTCGATTGAAGGAGGAACCGATGGGCGATCTGACCCTGCGCGCACTGCGCATCGTGCTTGCCACAGGGCTCGCCGGCTCGCTCTTCGTCCAGGCGGTGATGGTCCCGCTGCTGGCCATCGACCTGGACGAGGCCCCAGCGGCCGTCCGCGTTCCGGTGGTCGTCATCGTGCTGCTGGGCATCGTGACCACCCAGGTCACCATGGTCTGCGTGTGGCGGCTGCTGACGATGGTGCGTCGAGGAACGGTGTTCTCCCACGCCGCCTTCCGCTACGTCGACATCGTGATCGGTGCAGTCGCGGCCGCCGCGCTGCTCACGTTCGCTCTCGGCGTCACGCTCGCACCGGGCGAGGCGGTCGCGCCGGGCATCGTGCTGCTGATCGGCGGGGCTGGCGTGATGATCGCCGGCGTCGCCCTGCTGGTGCTGGTGATGCGGACGCTGCTCGCTCAGGCGGTCGCCCGCGATGCCGAGGCGCAGCACCTGCAGGCAGAGCTGAACGAGGTCATCTGATGCCCATCGTCGTCGACATCGACGTGATGCTCGCCAGGCGCAAGATGGCGGTAGGCACCCTCGCGGAACGCGTCGGCATCACGCCCGCCAACCTCGCTGTGCTCAAGAACGGTCGCGCCAAGGCCGTGCGTTTCACGACGCTCGCCGCACTCTGCGATGTTCTCGAGTGTCAACCCGGCGACCTGCTGCGCTGGGAGCCCGAGGAACCGGCGGACGAGGTGACACCGACATCCGGCGGTGCCCAGTCGCTCGCACGGGACGGCTAGCGTGCCTGAGCAATCCCCGGGAGCCCACTGAGCCGGAGCCACCAGGGTCAGCGCAGCTCCAGTCGCATGAGCACCCGGGGGATCCCACCGGACACCGAATCCGTGTCCGCGGCCTTGGTGAATCCCGCTCGCTCGAAGAGGCCGCGAGTGCCCACGTAGGCCATCGTGGTGTCCACCTTCTGTCCCTTGTTGTCCACCGGGTACCCCTCGACCGCTGGAGCACGGTGTGAGCGCGCGTAGGCCACGGCGCCGTCGAGGAGGGCGTGGGAGACTCCCTTGCCGCGGTGGCCGGGTCGCACCCGGATGCACCACACCGACCAGACGGGCAAGGAGTCGACGTGCGGGATCTTGGTGGACCGTGCGAAGGGCAGCTCCGCCCGGGGTGCGACGGCGGCCCAGCCGACGACCTCTTCGTCCTCGTACGCGAGGACTCCAGGTGCGACCTCGCGGGAGCAGAGACTCCTCACGTACTCGCCTCGTGCAGGACCGACGAGCTCCTGGTTGGTCTTCGCGTCGACCCGATGGCTGAGACACCAGCACACCGAGGAGCTGGGGTTCTTGGGCCCGAGCATGGTCGCGACGTCGTCGAACCGTGCCGCGTGCGCGGGCCGGACATCGAAGCTCACGAAGCCACGCTAGCTCTCGCGTCGGCGAGCCCGCGCGGCCGACACGTGTACAGCTGACGTCAAGCCTTGAGTGCGCGGATCACGTCGTTCGAGTGCGTCAAAGGCACGCGGCTGCCCTCGAGCTCGATCGCCGTACCGTCGCGTTCGTCCACCAGCTCCAGCACGCGAACGTTCACTCGCTGGTGGACCTTCGCCTTGAGCCCGTCTCGTGGTACCTGGAAGACAAGGCTGGTCGGCTCCTGGTTCCGCGAGGCCGACGCGAACCCGTACACGGCGCCAGGCGAGACGGCGACCAGCATCTTGGTGGGCAGCCCGGAGGCCCCGTCGGTCGCTTCCGCACCGGCGAGGTAGCCCCCGACGGTGCCGATCGAGCTCCCCACTGACCCGAAGGCGCCTCCCACGGTGTCGCCGACCATGCCACCCACGAAGCCTCCGCCGGTGTGCCCACGAGGGTAGAACTCGCCGACGGCCACGACGTCGTCGTGGATGCCCTGGTCGGCCATCGCGGCTTGAACCACGTCGATCATCTTCTGCTCGGACATGCCACCCCCTCAGACCCAAGGGCCGGCTCCATGTGCCCGAGACGCCAGCGATTCGACGCTACACCCCACGCAACCTTGACAACGCGGTGTAATGAGGGCGATGAGTTTCGGACCCGCCACGAGTCGAACAGCAGTACAAGCACGTCCAGGGAACCCACGAGAGGGTGGACTCACATGAAGATCACTGTATGGGTCGTGTCGGGGCTGGCCGCGCTGGCCTTCCTCCTCATCGGCCTCAGCAAGCTGCTCATGTCCACGGCCGACATGGAAGCGGGGGCCCAGGGCGTTCCCGTCATCCTGCTGAGAATCGCCGGGACGGCCGAGGTGCTCGGTGCCATCGGCCTCATCCTGCCGGCGGCGACCCGCGTCCTGCCGGTACTCACACCGATCGCCGCCAGCGGCCTCGTCCTCACGATGATCGGAGCCGTCACGACCAACATCATCATCGGGGAGTACGCGCTGGCCGTCATGCCGCTCGTTCTCGGTGCGGTCGCTGCGTTCATCGCCTGGGCGCGGTTCGGACCCCAGACAGTCGAAGCACGGGTCTCGCGGGAGCCGTTGCCCGGCTGAGCACGACCCAGCGGTTCGACCCCGTATTGCCGACAACCGGTACCGGTGCGATATTGGTCCATTCCAGCCGGTGTCGGACCCTTGCCGGCAGTACGGGGAGTTGTCGATGGCCATCCGTCACCCACTGCGACTGGTCGCGCTGGTCGTGACGTGTGGCCTGCTGACGTCCGGAACGGCTTCGGCCTCGCTGAGGACGCACGTGCCGCAGCCGCAGGAGTCGCAGCCGCGGCAGGTGCGGGGAGCCGCTCCCGAGGGCCAAGTCGTTCTCGACCTGTCCGCGTGCCGCGGCAAGGACGTGCAGGACGCCACCTTCTCCTCACCGCACGGGCACGCCACCCTGCGGCTGCAACCGGATGGCGCCGCCGTCGGACGCGTATCCGTCAACGGGCATGCCGTGCCGCGAGCGACCGCACTTCTCGCACGCGGTCGGCATGGTTCCGTGGACGTCAGCCCGCTCGTCGAGGCAGGGCAGAATGCAGTCGAGGCACGACTCGCCCGGGGCGCTGCCTACGTGAGCGTCGACTTCCCCGCGCTCGTCGACGTCGACCCCGAAGAGGCAGGCATCGACCCGGAGATCCTCGGCGGCATCGATGCGGCTGTGCAGAGCCGGCTCGGCCTGGAGACGACCGACCGCTACACCGGCGCGGTCGCGCTCGTCGCCCACAGAGGTCGCGTGGTGTACGAGCGTGCGTTCGGCGATGCGCAGACCCACCAGGGCACCGAGCCCCTCGCCCGGCCCCGCCCCACCACCCCCGACACCATCTTCGACATGGCCTCGGTCACCAAGGTCGAGGCGACCACGGCGGCCGTCATGAAGCTCGTCGACGACGGCAGGCTGGACCTCGACGCCAGGCTCCGGCGGTACCTCCCTCGGTTCTCCGACGAGAAGGGCGACATCCTCGTCCGGCAGCTGCTCACCCACCGGTCCGGGCTGTGGGAGTGGCAGCCGACCTACATGCACGGACGCAACAAGGCCCAGGTGCTGGACTTCCTCGCCGACCTCGCCCTGCGGTACCCGACCGGGGAGCGCCGGCAGTACTCCGACATCGGGTTCATGCTGCTCGGTGCCATCGTCGAGAAGGTGACCGGGCAGGCGCTCGACGACTACGTCCGCGAACACATCCACCGCCCGCTGGGCATGACCGACACCACGTTCCTGCCCGATCCCTCCCTGCGTGACCGGATCGCTGCCACGTCCTTGGGCAACTCCTACGAGTACACGATGATCGACACCGCGAGCCCCTACCCGATCGTCGGCGACCTCGACCCTGACGACTTCCCCGACTGGCGGCACCACACTCTCGTGGGCCAGGTCAACGACGGCAACGCCTGGTACGGCTGGGAAGGCGTGGCGGGACACGCAGGTCTCTTCTCCACCGCCCGCGACCTCGCCGTGTACGCCCAGACCCTGGTCAACGGAGGCGGCTACGCCGACACCGAGCTCGCATCGTCCGAGGTCGTCGACGAGTTCCTCACCGAGCAGTACGACAACGGCCAGGCACTCGGGTTCTGGACCGACCGGCTCTCCCCGGTAGGGCAGGCCGGCGGGTTCGGCCACAGCGGCTTCACCGGCACCGAGTTCCTCTTCGACCCCGCACGCGAGCTGGTGGTCGTCCTCCTCACCAACCGCCTGCATCCCGACCGCGGACCGGGCAGCATCACAGCCGTGTGGGAGGCAGTGGTACGCCACGCCGTGCAGGCCACCGGCTAGCTTCGCGTGTCGCCGGGCTCGTCGTCACGCGGGCTCCCCATGACGTACCGCGTGATCAGGCTGTTGCGGCGCGGGTGCGGCGGGCGGTCGCGGTGGGGGATGACCCGTGACTCGGCGCTGTCCCAGAAGCTGTCGGCCAGCGACCAGGCGCGGTGAACGAGCCTCCCGAGCGGGCCCGTGTGCGGCGTGTAGGGGTGTGGTCGGGTGGGCCCGTGCTCCTCGGCGTGGTGCAGTCGTTCGGCCAGGGCGGCCAGCTCCTCAGCGGCCATGACGGAGCCGAGACCGTCCACGAGGTCCTGCTCGCGCGACTCGAGCTCGCCGAGCAGGCTGCCCACCTCGGCCCACAGGTCATGTCCGTGCAGGCGGCGGGCGTGCACGTCGCCGTACACCCACGCCTTGACGGCGTGCAGCGCCTGCTCGAGCTTGCGTGCCTGGGACACGTAGCTCGCGACCAGGGCGTGGCCCGCCGACAGGCGGTGCCGCGCGGCCGGCAGCACGATGTCGTGGAATGCGCCGAGGTGCCGGCTGGTGGACGCCATGAACGAGTCGGCGAGGTCGCGCAGGCGGCGCGGGTCGCCATGGGACGAGTGGTCGCGGTGGACGTCGGCGAGCAGTCGTTCGAGCTGCGTGTGCGCATCGAGCACAGCGCCGCGCAATGCCTGTTGGGCATCCCCGCCCGTGGGGTCGGCCACGAGTCCAGCGTCCCGCGCAGGACTCGGGGGCACAAGCCCGAAGCCGGGCGCTCCCGACCGGGCTTCATGGCAAAGTCTCACCGAGCGCACAGCCCGCGCTCAGACTTGCTGCCTATCTTCGGGTGAGCAGGCGTGAGCAGGGGGAACCGATGAAGCACGACCAGGAGTACTACGCGGTGCCGACGTACCAGGGTCGCCCGTTGCCTCGGCCCGAGGACGAGGTCGTCGACCAGGGTCTGGGCTTCGACGTCACGACCCTGCTGAGCCGGCGGCAGACGCTGCGCGTCCTCGGCCTCGGAGCGGCTGCGCTCGGGTTGGCGGCATGTGAGGGCGGGCCGACCTCGTCCGGGGCAGGTGCTCCGTCATCGACGTCGCCCTCCGCGCGGTCCGGGGCCATCCCCGAGGAGACCGGCGGTCCCTTTCCGGCCGACGGCTCCAACGGCCCGGACGTGCTCGAGCAGAGTGGGATCGTCCGCAGCGACATCCGGTCGAGCTTCGGGGACGGTGTCGGGACCGCGGGCGGGGTGCCCATGACGCTGGAGCTCGTCGTCTCCGACTCGGCCAACGGCGGCGCGCCGTTCGCCGGTGCAGCGGTCTACGTCTGGCACTGCGACCGCGAGGGGAGGTACTCGCTGTACTCGCCGGGCGCCGAGGACCGCAACTATCTGCGGGGCGTCCAGATCGCCGACGCCGACGGGCGCGTGCGGTTCGGCAGCGTTTTTCCGGCGTGCTATCCCGGACGATGGCCGCACGTTCACTTCGAGGTGTACGCCGACCGCAGCAGCATCGCGGACACCTCGAACGTCATCGCGACGTCCCAGCTCGCGCTGCCGGCAGACGTCTGCCAACGTGTCTACGCCCAGGCGGGTTACGAGGCCTCGGTGACGGCCCTGTCCGAGGTCAGCCTCGACAGCGACCTCGTCTTCGCCGACGACGGTGCGGCACGCCAGCTCGCCACCGTGAAGGGTGACGTCGCCCGCGGCTACGTCGCCTCTCTGGCCGTACCCGTCGACACCGGCACCAGTCCGGTCGCGGGTGCGTCGAGGTGACCCCACGACATACTGACCGGCATGGAGCAGCTCACCACCCAGCAGATTCTCGACGCCGGCCTGGACGACTGGCGCAAGCTCGCCACGGCGCTGCATGCCCGCTTCCTCACCGGTGACTTCGCCACCGGCTTCAGGTTCGTCAGCGCGGTCACCGAGACGGCAGAGGGCGCCAACCATCATCCCGACGTCACGCTCACGTACCCCTGCGTGGACGTGAAGCTGGTCAGCCACGACGTCTCAGGGGTGACCCGGCGCGACGTCGACCTCGCACGGCGGATCAGCGAGATCGCCCGCGAGCAGGGGATCGCCACGCAGCCGAGCGTTCTCACCGAGATCGAGCTCGCCCTGGACACCGCCGACCTCGCGGCCGCCGGGCCTGTCTGGGCCGCCCTGCTCACCGGAAGTCCCGACTCGGTCGACGGCGACGACGTCATCGACCCCAGTGGTCGGCTCCCGCTGCTGTGGTTCCAGCACACCGACCCGCACGAGACGCCACGCCAGCGCTTCCACGTCGACCTGTGGGTGCCGCACGACGTCGCCGAGGAGCGGATCGCGGCCGCCGTCGCCGCCGGTGGACGCGTGGTCGACGACAGCGAGGCCCCGTCCTTCGTCGTACTGGCCGACCCCGAGGGCAACAAGGCCTGCGTGTGCACCTGCCTCGAGCGTGGAGACGGCCCAGACTCCTGACCACGCCGTGGGTCGTCCCTGAGCCGGCGCGCGGTGGCGTGCCTCAGGACGGGATGACGATCTGCTGCAGCGCCCAGTGGTTGCCGTCCGGGTCGTCGAACATGACGAACCGGCCCCACGGCTGATCGTCGACGTCGCTGCACTCGACACCGCGACCCCGCAGGAGTGCACAGGCCTCGTCGGCGTCCGCGACCACGACCTGGATGAACTGCGCCGAGCCCTCGGGCATCATGCCGAGACCGGTGCCGAAGCAGATCGAGCACGCCGACCCCGGTGGGGTGACCTGCACGAAGCGCAGCTCGGGGTTGACGGTGTGGTCGTGGTCGATGCTCCAGCCGAGGTCCTTGCCGTAGAACTCGACCGACCGGTCGACGTCCCGCACAGCCACCGGGATCAGCTCGATCTTGAAGTCCATGTGTTCTCTCCTGTATGTCGGTCCCGCGGCTGCGGGAGGGGAGCGGGCTTGCCTGCAGGCTATGGACGGTTGCGGGCAGTTCCTGTCCACATTCGTGGTCGGGTCGGAGGTTCACCTGCTGCGGAACGCGCCGGCGAGCAGCTGCGGCTCCACGCCCGGCGTCGCCTGTCCGGTCGCGTAGCGGTAGATCAGCGCCCGGGCGTACCCCCCGACCGCGCTGAAGACGGTGGCCAGGACGATTCCCGCGAACACTCCGAGCACGAGCAGCCCGACACCGGTCGCGTCGGCGGCGGTGCCTCCCTGGACGAGCAGCCACACCCCGAGCCCGATGACCGCGATGGTGGGAAGCCACAGCACGAGCGCGATCCAGCCGAACCGCACGGTCGTGCGCAGGCTCGTTCCCCAGGTCTCCTTCAACAGCGTCGCCGACCTCTTGACCGCGGTCACCGGCCCCACGTCCTCGGCCACCAGGACCGGCACCACCAGGAACGACACCACGCCCCACGCCAGCCCTCCCAGCGCGGTGAGGATTGCTCCGACCGAGCCGAGCCGGTCCTGGATCACCCGTAGCAGCAGGCCGACCGTGGTGGTGAGCGCCGACCACTTCAGGATGCGGCCCCTGCGCCCCCATGCCTGGCGCAGCACGAGCGAACGGGTCGGGTCGCGGCCCTCGGCACGTTCGTTGGCCCCGATCACGATCGCGGTCTGGAAGAAGATCGAGACGCACGTCGCCGCGAAGAGGGCGAGCGCGAGCGCGATCCAGTACCCGACCTGGCTGACGGTGGCGTCGCCGGCCAGTGCCCCGAGGACGAGGCCGGGCACCGCCAGGACGACCGCGGCCAGGACCGCGAACACAACACCCAGGACCGGCAGCCACAGCAGCTCACGATCCTGACGCAGCAGTGCCCAGCTCGCCTGCATCAGCTGTTTTCCGGTGGCCCGTCTACGGACACGCCGCGCCGGCCCGTGCGCGCCTGCAGCGGCATCGTCGTACGTCATCGACCCACCCCCTGTGACAGGTCCCGCCTTCGATGCTGGCACAGCCGTACCCCCGCGTCAGCGCATCGCCATGTCCGGACGCGGATCGGTACCGCTACCCTTACGACCCGTCCGAAAGGAGTGGGACGTCGTGAAGGTACTGCAAGGGTTGGGGTCGCTGGGCCTGGCCGCTGTCGCAGTGTGGGTGCTCATGCATGTCCCCGACCCGGTGGACGTGGTCACCGCAGGGGCCGGGTTCGGCCTGCTGGTCGTGGCGTGGGTGGTCCGGCCGAAGAAGACTCGCCGTACCGGTTCGCACGCGGGCGGCTCCTCCGAGGCGGCCGAGGAAGAGCGGCGTAGCGTCTTCGACGGGTAGGCACGCGCAGCCTCCAGGTCCGAAGGGCACGCCGGACGTGTCCAGCCGCCGGGCGCGGCCCCGAAATCACCCTGCGCGGGTGAGCCGGGGAGCGGGTCGAGGAAGGACATTGGTGGACAGAGGACGGTGTCCACCGAAGGAGCAGCACATGACCATTCCCGACATCGAACGTGCCGCGGCTTTGTTCGGCAACCGCTTCGTCACACAGGAAGTGCCCACCGACGCCATCCCGGACGAGGGCATGACCGCCGTCGACGCGATGCGGTTGGTCGCCGAGGACCTCGCGCTCGAGGGCGACCCGGCGCGCAACCTGGCCACGTTCGTGACCACGTGGATGGAGCCGGAGGCGCAACGGATCATCGCCAACAACCTGCACCGCAACTTCATCGACCACGCCGAGTACCCACGTACCGCCGAGATCGAGCAGCGCTGCATCCGTATGCTCGCCGACCTCTTCAACGCGCCGGGCGAGACGACCGGTGCGCGCACGCAGGGCTCGTCCGAGGCGATCATGCTCGGCGCCCTCTCGCTGAAGTGGAAGTGGCGCAAGCGCCGCGAGGCGGCGGGGGAGCCGTCGGCGCACCCGAACCTGGTGTTCGGCGGTGACGTGCACGTCGTGTGGGAGAAGTTCTGCCGCTACTTCGACGTCGAGCCGCGGATCGTGCCGCTGCAGAAGGGGAAGTACACGATCGGCCCGGACGACGTCGCCCCGCACATCGACGAGAACACCATCGGTGTGGCCGCGGTCCTCGGTACGACCTTCACGGGGCACAAGGACGACATCGTCGGCATCAACGACCTGCTGGTACGGACGAAGAAGGAGCGCGGACTCGACGTGCCACTGCACGTCGACGCCGCGAGCGGCGGCTTCGTCTGGCCGTTCCTCTACCCGGACTCCAAGTGGGACTTCCGCCTCGAGCAGGTGCGCTCGATCAACGTCTCCGGGCACAAGTTCGGGCTGGTGTACCCCGGCGTGGGGTGGCTGATCTTCCGCGAGCGGTCCGATCTCGCCGACGACCTGGTGTTCACGGAGAACTACCTCGGCAAGACCGACGCGACGTTTACGCTGAACTTCTCCACCGGCTCGTCGATGGTGCTGGCGCAGTACTACAACCTCGTGCGGTTCGGTCGCGCCGGCTACACCTACATCATGCGGGGCATGCAGAAGAACGCGCAGCTGCTGGCGGAGAAGCTGGAGGCCATGGGCAGGTTCGAGCTCATCGGCGCGGACGAGGAGACGCTTCCGCTGGCCGCGTTCCGGCTCGCCGGTGACGAGGTGTACGACGAGTTCGACATCGCCTGGCAGCTGTCCGCGGAACGCGGCTGGATGGTGCCGGCGTACACGCTCCCGCCGGACGCGGAGGACATCACGATCATGCGCGCCCTCGTCAAGGAGACGCTGAGCCGCGAGCACGTCGACACGCTGGCCACGGACATCGAGACGGCGTGCGCGACGCTGGCGCGAAAAGGCGGAGCCGATGAGTCCGAACGCAGGCAGATCGTGATCAGTCCGGGCCACTGAGGCCAGAAGGACGCCGCGTCACGACAGATGGCCGGGCCGCATTGTGTCAGGTGGCGTACATAGCGGGTACTCTGGTGACCCGTGAGTGCCGGGAAGAGCAACGACGCCGTCGGCCACTCAACCGGCTTCGACGTCGTCGTGCTGGCCGGGTCCGCCGGTGGACTGCGCGCGGTGCTCACTGCGGTGGAGCAGCTGCCATCGCAGTTTCCGGCCGCGATCGCCGTCAGCCTGCACCGCGCGGCCGACAGCGGTAGTCGCGACACTCTGCCTGACCTGCTCGGCCGTCGTGCGTCGATGCCGGTGCAGCCTGCCGGCAACCCGGTGACGCTGGCTCCGGGTCAGATCATCGTCATGCCACCTCGGACGGAGCTCACTGCAAGGCCCGACAGCACCTTGGCGCTGACGGCCAGCGAAAGCTGGCGGGTGGCCGACCCGACGATGAGCGCCTTGGCCGCGCGCTACGGCGCCCGATGCATCGGCGTCGTCCTCTCCGGCCGCCTCGACGACGGGGCACTGGGTGCACGCGCGATCAAGCGCGCCCGCGGCCGTGTCATCGTGCAGGATCCGGCCGACGCGCACACGCCGAGCATGCCCGCTGCCGCGCTCGCAACCGGCAGCGTCGACCTGGTCGTACCGGCGCGCCGGATCGCGCCGTCGCTGGTCGCGCTGGCGATGGCACCCGTGGTGCGGACCTGTTGCGCACGCCCCGGCCCGCGTGGGCCGGGTGGGCCCCGACGAATGCGAGGTGACCGTGAGCCCATCGACGACGACCTGCGGCGCAACCGGCTGCTGGCCGGTCTCGACGACGACGAGCGGGCTCGGCTGGCACAGCTGCTCGAGCCGGTCGAGGTGACCCTCCGGACGCCGGTGTACGACCCGGGCGTGGCGATCGAGCATGTCTACTTCCCGCTGCGGTGCGTGTTCTCCCTGGTCGCCGTCGTCGGTGACGACGTCATCGAGGTGAGCACCATCGGCAACGAGGGGATGGTCGGCCTGCCGGTGTTCCTCGGAGCCGCGGTGAGTCCCAACAGCGCCTTCTGCCAGGTGCCGGGTCCGGCGCTGCGCATGCGGGCGGCCGAGCTGGTCAGCTTCCTGGCGCGTTGGGACGGCACCATGCACTCGCGGCTGCACCGCTACACGCAGGCCACGATCGTCCAGCTCGCGCAGAGTGTGGCGTGCAACCAGCTGCACACCACGCACCAGCGCACCGCACGATGGCTGCTGATGACGCGCGACCGGGTCGACGAGGACACCTTCACGCTGACGCAGGAGTTCCTTGCCCAGATGCTGGGCGTACGCCGCGCCACCGTGTCGGGGATCGCCGCGGAGTTCCAGGCCGCGGGACTGATCGCCTACAACCGGGGGACGATGTCGATCACCGATGCGGCCGGCCTCGAGGCGCTGAGCTGCGAGTGCTACCGGGTCATCCAGGACGAGTACGACCAGCTCCTCGACGCCGAGCAGTCCTAGGACAACGACTCGCGCTCGCCGAGGCGGTGCTCGGCGTCGGCGAGGTAGTAGTCCACGTCGTCCATGTCGTAGCCGGGCTTGAGCAGCACAGGCGTGAACCGCTGCAAGGCCACGTCCGAGGCCCGCAACAGGGGAGTGGGCGAACGCAGCGCGTCCTCGACCGACTCGATGAACGCGTCGACCTCGTGCGCCGCGTACCCGGCACGCCACTTGGTCTGTCGGAAGTGGGGGCTCAGGACGGCGTGTGCACTCATTCGCGGGTCACCTCATGTTGGTCGACGAATACCCAACGTCACAGCGGACCGGTGGTGGGCGGTTCAGGGTCTATCGCGCCATGCCCCGACGGTGTTACAGCGAGCGTGACGCCACTCACGCCGACCGTGTCAGTCTGCGCGGATGTCCACCCGGTGCCTGCCCTGACCGTCGGTGAGGAACGTGAGCAGGCTCTCGCCCTCGGCGACGATCGTGTCGCGGTCGACCGGTCGCAGCGCCCGCAGCGGCCGGACCTTCAATGTCGTGTGGTCGATGCCCTGGTCGGTGGTCCAGGTTCCGGCGACGCGGCCGTCGACGAGGACGAACCGCGCGCCCTCCACGCTGAGTCGGCGGTGTGCGTCGTCGACGATGCGGCTGCGGTCGTCGTAGCCGAGGACGGCGTTGTCGAAGGCGGGGAGGAAGCGCGGTGGCGCCGGCGTCTCGGGGTCGGGCACTGGCCCGTCGGGGATGTCGAACAGCTCGCGACCGCGTTCGTCGCGGCAGGTGCGCAACCCGGGCCGGAGCCGCTGCAGGGCAGCACGCAGTCCGGTCAGACCGGACCAGGCCCGGACGTCCGCGCTCGACGCCGGGCCGTACGCCGCGAGGTAGCGCAGCACGAGCGCGTCCGCCGACGTACCCGGCTGGTCCAGTGGCCGGTCCAGCCAGGACTCGATCGTGGTCTGCCGCGCCGGGCCGTCCTGGCGCCAGAGCCCGCGCGGAGGCACCTGCACCAGCGGCAGCAGGGAGCTCAACGCGTCACCGAGGTCGCGTGGCGCGACCTCGGGCCATCGGTCGGCGAGCAGCCGTGCCACCTCGGTGACGCCGCGCGGCTCCTGCTCGAACAACGGCCGGGCGAACCGGGCGATCTGGTCGAGGTCGACACCTGGCAGCCGCCGGCGCAGCGCGCCGAGCATGCGCGTCACCAGCATCGGCTGATGCAGCGGCCGCAGGGCCAACGCGTCTCGCGCGGTGACCAGGTGCAGCGTCCGGCGCATGAGTGCGGTGCGTACGGCGTCGCGGTCCTCCAGGAGCGCGACCAGCTCCGCGGGCTTGAAGGCGTGCAGTCGCGACCACAGCCCGACGTACGGCTCCTGGGGTTCCTGGGCCTGCAGGCCGACCAGGTGCTCGAGCGTCGTGGCGGGCGAGGTGGTACGGCGACCGAGGAGGTACTGGCGCGCCAGCGACGCCCGGTTCAACGCCTGTCCACTGAGTACGTCGGTCACGAGACCCGGACTTCCGGCCGCAGCAGGCAGGGCTGGCTCAGGAGGAGGTGGCGCCGGCAGGACCCGTCGCGGCGTGCCGCGGCGCGCGGCGGCGGGCGGCCTTGAGCTGCAGGCGGGCCTCTTTCGCCTCGGCGCGGAGCGCACTGCGCTCGGCACGCAGGCAGCGGCGACACACCGACCCCGGAGGCCGGACGTGGCCCTGGGCCAGCGTCGTGGTCAGCCGGCGCAGCATGCTGCCGCACCAGGGCGTGCCCTCGGCGGTCAGCAGGTGCCAGGGGCCGGATCGCGTCCCACCGGCACCCGTGGTCGAACCGCGCATCCACATTGTCTTCTGGCTCACCGCACCTCCCCGTACCAGCTTTACGACCGGACGCTACCCGCGAGGGGGCCCCGCGGGTGCAGGATTGGGAAAACGGCCGGCCCTGGTGCCGTCGACGCGAAAACTCATGCAATCTCGGTCGACCCCCCGGGCCGTAGTTCACCTAACGACCTGCGCAACGAGCTGGGGAGGATCGAGATGCGGTTTGAGGGTTTGCCACGCGTGGCGGCTGTCGGTGTGGCGGCTATGTCGGTGGCGTTCGCGGGGATGGGGCCGGGTTCGGCCGCCGCGCCTGCGCCGGCCGGACTGGCCGGTGGAGGTGGTCCAGCGGTACTGGGACAGGTGGCGCGCGCGCTCGGCGGTGCTGACGACGTACGGGGTCTGCAGTCGCTGAGCTACCGGGCCAGGGGCCAGCGGTGGATCTTCGACGAGGGGCTGCGCCCCGGCAACGGGATCGAGCGCAGTGCCACGTTCCGCACACGAGTTCGGTACCAGCTGGGTACGCAGGGCCGTCCAGAGCGGCTGCGGGCGGACTCGGTACGCAACTCGCTCGGGGTCGACCGCCCGGTGCGTGAGGTCCTGTCCGGGCGGCGTGGCTACATCCGCGGCGTCGACGCCAACGGCTCGGCTCCGGCCCTGAAGGCGATGACCTCCGACCGCTGGGCCGCGGTGCGGATGCAGCAGTTGCTGCTGAACCCGCACATGATCGTGCGCAAGGCGCTGCGCAACCCGCGTCTTGCCCGCGCCGGAGGCGTCCGCCGCCTCGACGGTCGTCGCTACCGCGTGCTGACGGTTCGGCACCAGGTCGCGCCGATGCGGCTGTTCCTCGATGCCCGCACCGGCAGGCTGGCCCGGCTGCGCACCCTGCAGCACGACTACTTCCGCCGCGACGTGGTGGTCGAGGCCCGCTACAGCCGCTGGGCTTCGGGCGGCGCCGGGCTGTCGTTCCCGCGCCGGGTGGTCCTGCGCTCCGACGGCCTGCTGATCCAGCGCGAGACCCGCACCGCGGTGCGGGCCAACCCGCGGCTGCGCCCCGCGGCCTTCCGGTTCCCGGGCAACCTCGGCCCCGCGCCGTTCCAGCCCGCCCTGGCCCGCGTCGGCGCCCGCACCAGTGAATGGGTGATGGGGTTCGCCTACCTGGGCTTCATCAAGGACGGCGGGCAGCGGGCGATCAACCCGACCGTGATCAGCCCCGGGGTGATCCTGCTCGGCGGCGTGGCCAACAACTCGCTGGTCGTGCGTCGCAGCAACGGTGTGGTCGTCTTCGAGGGCGCGGTGCACGATATGCGCGCCGAGGCCGTGATCGCGTTCGTGCGGCGACGGTTCCCCAACCTGCCGATCACCCACGTGATCACGACGCACTTCCACTCCGACCACGCCGGCGGCATGCGTCCGTACGTCGCCATCGGCGCGCGCGTGGTGGTGGACCGGCCCTCGGTGGCGTTCTTCCGCCGGGTCTTCCGGCAGCGCAACAGCACCCTGCTGCCGGACCGGCTCGACCGGAGCAACCGGCCGGCCCGCATCACCGCGGTTCCGGCCGCGGGGCTGGTCCTCGACGACGCCCTCGAGGCGGTCGAGGTCTACCGGTTCAACACCACACACTCCGTCGACATGACCGTGCTCTTCGCCGCCGACAGCGGTGTCCTGTTCACCAGTGACATCTACACCCCCGGTGCACCGCCCGGTCCCGAGGGACAACGGCTCAACAACCTGATCGAGAACCAGAGCCTGAACGTCGAGTGGATCGCCGGCGGACACGGCGCGTTCATCACCTACGACCAGTTCCTCGCCGACCTCGGCGCCCAGTAGGCGCCAGGGAAGGCCCAGGGGAGAAAAGGCAACCGGCCAGTCGGGCCCCTCGGTGAGCTAGCGCTCGCCGGGGGGCCCGAGCACGGGCTTCACGTCCAGCACCGGCGTGCCGTCCAGCGCCTCGAGGTTGCTCACCTGCACCCGGGAGCCGTCCACGGCCAGGATGGTCACGCGGTGCAGGCCGATCGGGTTCGGGCGGTCCGGCGACCGTGTCCCGAAGACGCCGGTGGCCGGCCTGCTGAGGTCGCCACGCGGATGGACCAGGAGCACCTCGCGGAGCGCGCGGTCGAGCCAGGTGAGCACGAGCACGTCGTCGCCGGCCCGGAGGTCCCGGAGCCCGTCGGCGACGGTCTCGTCGAACACCAGCCATGCATCCGGTGCTCCCTCGTCGCCCTGCAGAGGCGCCGCGTCGTGGTCGACCAGTGGCGAGTCGACCCTTCCGACGGGCCGCAGAAGAAGCGGGTCCGGCATCACGTCACCCCTCGTATGCACTCGTCCGCGGAGCCTATCGCCGGAGCTCGTTTCGGGTTTCGCCGTTTGCCAGCGAAGCCGCCGCCCGGCCTGACAGGATGCGCTCGGGAGTGGTCGAAGATGTTATCGCGAAGGTCAAGAAGCGGCCTGAAGGCGCCGTCGCCGTATCAGCGCATCGCTGCGGGCGGCACCGACGGCTGGATGCTGCAGTCACGGCTCAGGCAGCTGTTCCGGCGGGACCTCGAGCCCGATGAGGTCGCAGTCGCGGTGTCCGAGGTCACCGCCGTGCTCGAGGGCACCCAGCGCAGGACCGTGAGGGGCTGGGTCGCGGCAACGGACCGCGCGCTGCACCTTCGTTTCCTCGTCGGCGCCGACCTGCAGCAGGGCATACGCGTGTGCTACGACGAGATGAAGCACGTGGAGCTGTCCGGGGCTGAGGCCGCGGAGGTCCACGTCACCTACTTCGCGCCGCACCAGGTCACCAGCAAGATCTGGTACCAGCACCTGTACCTCCGCGACCTGACCGCACCGGGCTTCGGTACGACGCTGGAGGATCTGGTCGGCCCGCGCATGCCGGACACACCGGCGACGCAGGAGAGCCCGGCGGAGCCGACCGCAGCAACGAAGCCGGTCACGACTCCGGCGACGACCGCTGCGCGCGTCGCGACCCACATCGGTCGCATCGCGCGTCGCCGACCGGGGCGCCACCGCCGGGGTACGGTCGCGGCCAGCTAGCTCGCCTCGCCCCGCCACCAGGGCTACTCGCCGGTGGTGCCGTCGAGCAGCTCGCGCGTGGCGTCCGCGTGACCGGCGTGCCTGGCCGTCTCGTTGATCAGGTGCAACAGCACCCAGCGCAGGTCCTTGTCCTCTCCCCACAGGCACGGCTGGGTCAGCGGCAGAGACCGGACGGCGGTGTCGGTGGCCGCCCCCCGTGCGCGGTACGCCGCGACCGCCGCGTCGACGGTGAGGTCGGGGCCGGGGCTGAATTCCTCCTCGCTGCGGCTGACCTCCGCGCCGAGCAGGCTGCCGTCGACCCAGCGCCACTCCACATGCGTCAGGTGGTTGACGATGCCGACCAGACAGTTGAGCGCACCCGCTGGTCGCCAGTGCGCGTCGGCGTCGCTCAGGCCGTCGATCTTGCGCAGGACCGCACCGCGCAGGTAGCCGAGCCAGTTCAGGTACAGCTCGATGTCGTCCGGTGTCCCACCGGGGAAGCCCGGCTTGTCAGGGGTCGCCACCGGCCCAGACTAGAGCGAGCGCCGACGCGGGCGATCAGCCGAACGCGAGGGAACCGATGTCGGCCGGGGTACGTCCCATGGAGGAGAAAGCCACTGGACCGACGACTCGGGGGTCTGACCATGCAGATGCCTGTCCTTGCTGTTGTGCTGTTGCTCGCCATGTCGGTCGTGGGATGTGCCGCATCCGACGACCCGGGGGCGGCGTCGCCGGGGGACACCCCCTCGACCGAAGCGGGGCGGGTCGACCCGGGGGACAGCAGCGCCAACTACACCGACCGTCTCGTCAGTGCTGCCCAGCGCTCCGACAACTACGCCGGGGAGCTTGTGCAGCGCGACCGTGGTCGCATCGTGTTGTACGGCGTCGGCCGGCCCGTTCCCGAGGTGGCCTCGATCATCGACGACGCGCCCGACGACCTCGAGGTGCAGTGGCGGAGCACGCCGTACACCCTGCGCGAGCTCGACCGCGAGGTGCAGCGGGTGATGCACAGTCACCCGCGACTGCACACCGGAAGCCCGCGCACGGACGCGACCGGGCTGGTGTTCACCACCACCGACGACGACCTGCTTCAGGCGACCGATGCACAGAGGGAGCTCGACAGCAGCTACCCCGTGACGATCCAGCGCGGACCACGACCGATGCCGCTCATGGACGAACCGTGACCGGTGCGAGCAGACCGCCGGGCGCGCTCCCGAGGATCAGACGGGCTGCTCGCGCATCTCCGCGCGGAGCCGCATCAACCCGGTGCGGATGCGCGTCTTGGCCGTGCCCAGCGGGATGCTCTCGTGCTCGCCGACCTCGGCCGCGGTGCAGCCGCCGATCACGGCGAGTGCGACCGCCCGGGCCTGGTTCGGGTGCAGCTCGGCGAGCTTCTTCAGCGCACGCACCGAGTCGATCCGGGGCACGGCCGCCTCCGGCGAGTCGCTGTTCGAGAACGTCTCCTTCACGACCTCCTCCAGCAGCTGCGGGGGCACCGGCGTCGAACGGCGCGCTCGCACGGCGTCGATGGCGGTGTTGCGGGTGATTGTGAGCAGCCAGGTCGAGACCGACGCGCGCCCTGCGTCGTAGGTGGCGGCGGCCTTCCACGCACGCGCGAACGCCTCCTGCGCGACGTCCTCGGCCAGTGCGTGGTCGTGGGTGACCGACACCGCGAGGCCGAAGACAGAGCCCTGGAAGCGGCGGACGAAGGCCGTCGCGGCCGACGGGTCGCCGAGGCCGTACCCGACGAGCAAGGCTGCGTCGGCGGCCCGATCGGCGCGGGAAGACAGGCGTACGCCAGACGACCTGCCGGCCGCCACGGCACGAGTCGGCGCGCCCAGGTTCCGGGAGCCACCCTTGCGGTTCCGGAGGACCCCAGCCATGTGGCACCTCGACGCGTCCGTTGGGAATTGATGCTTCAACTCATACGTTCGTCCGATTCAATTGAGGCGTCAAGTAATAGCCCGGTAAAGTCGTCGGTATGACAGAGCCCGCACGCACCGAGGTCGAGCCGCACTGGCTCGACCGGTCGGAGATGGAGGCCTGGCTTCCGATGGCCGGCCTGATCATCCGGCTGCCAGCGGCGCTCGACGCGCAGCTGCAGCGGGACGCGAGCATGAGCCACTTCGAGTTCGCGGTGCTCGCGCGGCTCTCCGAGTCGCCGGGGAGAACGCTGCGCATGAGCACGCTGGCGGCATTCGCGCACGGATCGCTGTCGCGGCTCTCCCACGTGATCAAGCGGCTGGAGAGCAAGGGTTGGGTCTACCGCGAGCCCTGTCCCGACGACGGTCGCTACACCAACGCCGTACTCACCGACGAGGGCTTCGCCAAGCTCGCCGAGGCCGCGCCCGGTCACGTCGACATCGTGCGGTCGCTGGTGGTCGACGCGCTCAGCGACGAGCAGCTGCGGCACGTCGCGGAGGTCGCGCGCGTCGTGCTGGACCGCATCGACCACGAGAAGCCACCCCGCTGAGCACGGATCGCCGCCGCGGAGCGCGATCGAGGCAGACGGGCCGCGGAAGCCGACGGTCCTACGCCTGGGCGGACGTGTGCGCTCGGCGGTTGCGACGTCACGGGCTGTCCGACCCGGTCTCCGGCGGACCCGCCGACGTCGCGGCCGCGATGTGCGGAGCACACGCGCAGGTCATGTCGGCGGCCGAGCTGTCTCTTGGCATCCGCCTGCCGGAAACCACGCGGGCCGGCGTACGCGACGCGCTGTGGACCGAGCGCAGCCTGGTCAAGACCTTCGGTCCCCGGGGAACGGTGCACCTGCTGCCCACGCGCGACCTCGAGCTGTGGACCGGCGCCCTCTCGGCGATACCGGCGCCGGGAAGCCCGATGCCGGTGCAGGCGCGGATGACCGCCGATCAGACCGACGCGGTCGTGCACGCGATCGACCACGCGCTCTCCGACGCCGAGCTCACCGTGGACGAGCTGACCGAGGCGGTCGTCGAGGCGACCGGACCCTGGGCCGGCGACCTGGTCATGCCCGCGTTCCAGGGCATGTGGCCGCGGTGGCGGCAGGTCATCTCGACCGCGGCCAACCGTGGTGCCCTCGTCTTCGGTCACCAGCGCGGTCGCCAGGTCACCTACACCAGCCCACGGCGCTGGCTTCCCGGGTTCAGCCCGATGGCGGGTCCGCAGGCCACGGCCGAGCTGACCCGCCGCTACCTGCGCGCGTACGGACCGGCCAGGCCCGAGGACTTCGCGCGCTGGCTCAACGCCTCGCGCACATGGGCGCAGTCGATGTTCGACGCACTGGGCGACGAGGTCGAGGAGGTCCACGTCGAGCACGACGACGTCGACCTGTCGCATACGGCCTGGCAGCTCGCGGCCGACGAGGCCGCTGAGCCCGCCGCGCCCGACGGGGTGCGGCTGCTGCCGTACTTCGACGCCTACTCGGTGGGCTGCCACCCGCGGCCGCTCGTGTTCCCGGGCAAGGCCGCCGACCGGGCGCTGGCGCGTGGCCAGGCCGGCAACTACCCGGTGCTCCTCGTCGAGGGGACCGCCGCCGGCGTCTGGCATCTGCGGCGCCAGGGCCGCCGGCTCGCGGTCACAGTGGAACCTCTCGGGAGGCTCACGCGAGCACACCGCAGCGCGTTGGAGCAGCAGGTCGAGCGCCTGGGTGGGATCCTCGAGGGCTCACCGACACTGACCGTCGGCACCGTCACGGTCGGCCCGCACGCGTGAGCGACGATAGGGACATGGCACGGGGGGTCTACTGGTCGGCACTGGCAGTGGCCGTGGCCGCGCTGGTCGCGGTCGCGGTGGTCATCGGCATGGCCATCTCTCCCGAGCCTGCAGAGCCTCCGGCCGCCCCGGACGTTAACGACAGCAGCCGAGGTGACCAGGTGCGTCGCGTGCCCGCGTCGGTTCTGGTGATCGCGCACCGCGGGGCCAGTGCCTACGCGCCCCACGACACGGTGGCGGCGGCCAGGGAGTCGGTCGCACGCGGCGCCGATGCCCTCGAGGTCGACGTACGCCAGACCCGCGACGGACGCCTGGTCGCGCTGTTCGCTCCCACGCTGGCCCCGACGACCAACGTCGAACAGCTCTACCCCGGCCGTGCGCCGTGGCGGGTGGAGTCGTTCACGCTGGCAGAGGTACGCCGGCTCGACGCGGGCTCGTGGTTCGCGCCGAGGTTCCGCGGCGAGCGGGTGCCCACCCTGCGCCAGATCGTGTCGGCCGTGGAGGGTTCCGACGTGCGGGTCGTGGTCGAGGTCAAGTCGCCCGGTCGCTACCCGGGCATCGCCGAGCGGGTCGTCCAGGAGGTACGCCGCCTGCCCGGCCGGTACCTCGAGATCGAGTGCTTCGAGACAGGGTTCCTGCGGCGGCTCGCGTCCCGGTCGCTCCCGGTCGACCTGGGGGTCACCGGGACACCACCGGCGAGCCGCCTGGCGGCTGTGGCGTCGTTCGCCGACGCGGTCAACCCGCAGGCGGCGTCGGTTGATGCGGCGTACGTCGACCGTGCGCACCGCGCCGGCCTGGAGGTCAAGGTGTGGTCACTCAACACGGTCGCCTCCATGCGCCGCGCCCTCGCCATCGGCGTCGACGGCATCTACACCCACCGGCCCGACATGCTCACCGGGCTCGACGGCGAGCAGGCAAGGTAGGCACCGATGACCTCGAGACCCTCCGACGCCGAGGCGACACTGCTGCTGGTCGACGCCGCGAACGTGGTCGGGTCACGTCCCGACGGCTGGTGGCGCGACCGCGCCGGCGCGGCGAGCCGGCTGGTACAGCGCATCGCGAGCGACCTGGAGGATCCCGGTGAGGTCGTCGTCGTCCTGGAGGGCGCGGCCCGCCGTGGCGTCGAACCCGGCACGGCCGGCACAGCCGGCACGGTGCGCGTCGTGCACGCCCAGGGGTCGGGCGACGACGACATCGTGGCGCGCGTGGCCGGCGCCGTACACCACGAGCCGGACCTTGCGGTGACGGTGGTGACCGCCGACCGCGGACTGCGCGCACGGGTCGAGCAGCTGGGCGCCCAGACCCGCGGTCCGGGCTGGCTGTGGCAGCTCCTGGACCAGGCATCGGCGGACTAGCGCCGCGGCCCCTATGGTCACCCGTCGTCCGGCGACGACGGGTTAGGGTCGTGCTGTCGCGTCGATGGGGTTGGCGGGCACGAATCGGCGCATACCGGGCCACCGCACCGAGGTGGCTCCCAGAGCGGAGGGTGCAGTGGAGAAGGGCGGCGGTCGGACGATCACTGATCGCGTCCTGACGATCCCGAACATCCTCAGCTTCGTCCGGCTGCTGGGCGTCCCGCTGTTCCTCTGGCTCGTCCTGGGACCGCACGCGGACGGATGGGCACTGGTCGTGCTGCTGGTGTCCGGGGTCACCGACTACCTCGACGGTAAGCTCGCCCGCAGCCTCAACCAGACCACCCGGCTGGGCCAGGTGCTGGACCCGGTCGCGGACCGGCTGTACATACTCGCGGTCGTCATCGGGCTCGCGATGCGCGACATCATTCCGTGGTGGCTGGCGGTGGCGCTGCCGATGCGCGACGTCTTCCTCTGGTGCCTCGTGCCGTTCCTGCGCACTCGCGGCTACAGCGCGCTCCCGGTGCACTTCCTGGGCAAGGCCGCCACCGCGAACCTGCTGTACGCGTTCCCGCTCCTGCTGCTGGGGGAGGGCCGGGGCGTCCTGCCGACTCTGGCAGACGTTTTCGGTTGGGCGTTCGCGATCTGGGGTACCGGGCTGTACTGGTGGGCAGGCTTCCTGTACGCGTGGCAGGTCTACCGTCTGCTCAGTGACCGCCCGCGCCCGCGACAACCGGCGCCCTGAGCCCGCCCGGACGAGAGAGGAATCGTGACCGACCTCAGGCCAGGTAGCGACTCCGCCCCGCGGGCCCAGCCGCCCGACGCGTCGATGTCCCTGCTGAACCACCTCCTGTCGCATCCGGTCGACGAGGACTACGCGCCGGTCGCGGAGGCCAAGCGGCGTGCCGGCGAGAGCGAGCACACCACTGGTGGCGCGGTCGGCCTGGTCGCCGTACTCGTCGTGTTCGGGTTGCTCATCGTCACGATGGTGCTGCAGACCAACCGGGCCGCACCCGCACTGGAGGAGGAGCGCAACCAGCTGATCGCCCGCATCGACCAGGAGAGCCAGGAGGTCGAGGCGCTGCGGCAGCGGGCGATTTCGCTCGAGAGCTCGGTGCGCGAGCTGGAGGACCGGCTGCTGTCGCGGTCCCAGTTCGGTCAGAACCTGCAGAACCAGCAGCAGCGACTCGGCATGATGACGGGCCTGATGCCCGTGACCGGACCCGGCCTGGTGATCACCGTCGACGACGCCCCGGACGCCGCGTCCGAGGAAGCGGGTCAGGTCCTCGACACCGACCTGCAGAAGCTCGTCAACGCGCTCTGGGTCGCCGGCGCCGAGGCGGTGTCGATCAACGGCCAGCGGATCACCAGCCGTACCGCGATCCGCGGGGCCGGCAGCGCGATCACCGTCAACTACCGCTCTCTCACCCGTCCCTACGTCGTGCGCGCGATCGGCAATCCCGACACGCTCCCCGCCCGGCTGCTGGAGACCGAGGGCGGTCGCGCATGGTTGGATCTGCAGGTGAACTTCGGCGTGGAGTTCACCACCGAGACCGGGAGGACTATCACCGTGCCAGGCCGTGCCCCGTCGCCGCGTCGGTTCGCGGAGGTGCCGGGAGGCGCGCAGTGATCGCGATCCTCGGGCTGCTGATCGGTGTCGGCATCGGGCTGCTCGTCACGCCGGAGGTACCACTGTGGATGCAGCCCTACCTGCCGATCGCGGTGGTGGCTGCGCTGGACGCGGTCTTCGGTGCGCTGCGGGCGTTCTTCGACGGCATCTTCGACGACAAGGTGTTCACGATCTCGTTCTTCAGCAACGTCGTGATCGCGGCGCTGATCGTCTACCTCGGCGACAAGCTCGGTGTCGGCTCGCAGCTGTCGACCGGCGTGATCGTCGTACTCGGGATCCGGATCTTCTCCAACGTCGCCGCGATCCGCCGGCACATATTCCATGCCTGAACCGATGAGCGAGCACGACCAGGAACAGCCGCCCACCACCGGCTCGGAGCCGGGCCGCGAGAAGCTGCGCGACGCGATGCGGCCGCGGTTCTCGCGCGCCCAGGCGGTGCTCGGGGTCCTGCTGGCGATCGTTGGTTTCCTGGCCATCGTGCAGATCCGCAGCGAGGAGGCCGCCAGCGGCGACTTCGCCGACGCCCGGCGCGAGGACCTGCTGCAGCTGCTCGACTCGCTGGACACCGCCGCGACCCGCGCCCGCGGGGAGATCGAGGACCTCGAGCAGCGCCGCCGCGCACTGGCGTCCAGTGCCGACAGCCGGCGTTCTGCGATCGCCGAGGCGCGCGAGCAGGTCGAGGCCCTCGGCCTGCTGGCCGGCACGCTGCCTGCCACCGGCCCCGGGGTCGTGATCCGCATCGAGGACCCGCAGCGGGCGATCGGCACCAGCACCCTGCTGAACGCGATGGAGGAGCTGCGGGACGCCGGCGCCGAGGCGATCGAGCTCAACAACTCCGTACGCGTGGTCGCGCAGAGCGCCCTGGTCGACGCCGAGGGCGGCGTCGAGGTCGACGACACGCTCGTCCGGCCGCCGTACGTCATCGAGGTGGTCGGCGACGGGCAGACGCTGCGGCAGGCGATCCTGTTCCCCGGTGGCCTGCAGGACGAGGTCGAGCGGCTGCAGGGCTCGGTCACCACACGCACGTCGGAGGACCTGAGCATCACCTCGTTGTACTCTCACCCCGCACCCGACTTCGCGTCGCCCGCGCCGGACGCAGACCGCTGACACGCAACAGCCCCGTGCAGACAGGAGAGCAGAGCCCGTGTATCCCGATGAGCTGAAGTACACCGCCGAGCACGAGTGGGTGCGTTCGCCCGGCTCCGGCGACGGCACCGTCCGTGTGGGCATCACACAGTTCGCCCAGGACGCGCTCGGCGACATCGTCTACGTGCAGCTTCCGGAGGTCGGCGAGGACGTCGAGTCGGGGTCGGCCGTCGGCGAGCTCGAGTCCACCAAGAGCGTCTCCGACGTCTACGCACCGGTGTCCGGCACCGTGGTGAGCCGCAACGAGTCCCTCGACCAGACCCCCGAGCTGGTCAACTCCGACCCCTACGGAGAGGGCTGGCTGATGGAGATCCGGCCCTCCGACCCGAGCGCGGTGGAGAAGCTGCTCAGTGCCGAGGACTACCGCATCCAGGTCGAGTCGGGCTGAACCCTGCACCTCAGGTTGACCCTGATACACGCCGACACTTAGGTTGCAGTCATCTGTCAGCCTCGACCACGACTTCACGGTACGGTCGGGGACCGGGGGTCGGACGCTGATCCAATGGGCGAGGGAGGCTGCGAACATGCCGTTCTGCACCGAGTGCGGGCACGAGAACCCCGACACCGCGCGGTTCTGCAGCCAGTGCGGTCACCGGCTCCAGCAGCCCTACGTCGAGCCCGTGATCGAGTCGACCGCGAACATCTCGTTCAAGGACAGCGAGGCCGACTACGACCGGGCCGAGTCCGACCTGAGCCCCGACGACGCCGCCGCGGTCGACGCACTCCCGCCGGGCAGCGCACTGTTGGTCGTGCAGCGCGGGCCGAGTGCGGGCTCGCGGTTTCTGCTCGACACCGAGGAGGTGTCGGCCGGCCGGCACCCCGACAGCGACATCTTCCTCGACGACGTCACCGTGTCGCGCCGGCACGCGGCGTTCCGGCGTACGGCCGACGGCTACCACGTCGCCGACGTGGGCAGCCTCAACGGCACCTACGTCAACCGTGACCGCATCGACGACATCCTGCTGACCGGTGGCGACGAGGTGCAGATCGGGAAGTACCGCCTCGTGTACTTCGCCAGTCACCAGCATGCCGGAGGAGCACGCCGGTGACCTCGGCCGCGCCTTTGCGGTCACGGATCAGCATCGGGGAGGTCCTCGACCGGTTGCGCACGGACTTCCCCGAGGTCAGCATCTCCAAGATCCGCTATCTCGAGGCCGAGGGTCTGGTCGAGCCCGAACGCACCGCGGCGGGCTACCGCAAGTTCTCCCATGCAGACGTCGAGCGGCTGCGCTTCGTGCTGACCTGCCAGCGGGAGAAGTACCTCCCGCTGAAGGTGATCAAGGAGCACCTCGACGCGATCGACCGCGGGCTGGAGCCGCCCGAGCTGCCCGGCGGGGGGCCGCAGGTTCCCCGCATGGTGCTGGCTGCGGACAACTCACCGGACCCGGAGGCGTTCCGTCCCGACAGCTCCGGTCTGCGGCTGTCGCGCCGTGAGCTGGCCGAGGCGGCCGACGTCGACCTCGACCTGCTCGAGCAGCTCGAGGCGTTCGGGCTGATCCGGCCGCGCTCGGGCGGCACGCATTTCGACGGTGACGCGTTGGTGATCGCCAAGACGGCAGGGGAGATGGCGGCGTTCGGGCTGGAGCCCCGGCATCTGCGTTCGTTCAAGACCGCGGCCGACCGTGAGGTCGGGTTGGTCGAGCAGGTCGTCGCCCCGTTGCGCGGACAACGTGACGCCGCCGCGAAGGCGCGCTCGGAGGACGTCGTACGCCAGCTGGCCGCGTTGTCGGTGCGGTTGCACGCGACGTTGGTCAAGACCGGACTAGCGTCCGGCCGGTGAGTGTCCGCACGTTCGACCGTGCCGGTCACGTGCAATACGTCGGAGTAGGGTGGTCGCGTGCGTGAGATCGATGTCGTAGGCGTTCGCGTGGAGATGCCCTCGAACCAGCCGATCGTGTTGCTGCGCGAGACCGACGGCGAGCGGTACCTCCCCATCTGGATCGGTGCGGTCGAGGCGACCGCCATCGCGTTCGCGCAGCAGGGTGTGGTGCCGCCGCGGCCGCTCACGCACGACCTGATGAAGAACCTGCTGGAGGCCCTCGACCGACCGCTGCGCGAGGTGCGGATCAGCGAGGTGCGCGACGGCGTCTTCTACGCCGACCTGATCTTCGACGCCGGCGTCGAGGTCAGCGCCCGGACCTCCGACTCGATCGCCCTCGCGCTGCGCACCGGCACGCGCATCGTGTGCGCCGAGGCCGTCCTCGACGAGGCGGGCATCGTCGTGCCCGACGAGCAGGAGGCCGAGGTCGAGAAATTCCGCGAGTTCCTCGACCAGGTCACGCCGGAGGACTTCGAGAGCGGCCAGCCCGGCGACGAGCAGTCCTAGGGCACGCCCTAACCCTCGACTTCACCTTGAGGGTTGCGACACGCGGCCTTTGTATGGCAGCAGTTCGTTGACCGGCCCCACGGCCGCACCTACCGTGGCTAGTGAACGTCCTCGACGTAACTCCAACCGTGTGGTCCTAGTGTCGCCCGTGCTCGGCGCACCCGGGACGACGGATCGGGCCTCGGGGACACAGAGACTTCGGAGGTCCGCGTGACAGGCAAGAGGGACAAGACTGCCAACGCCGTCGACAGCGCGGCCGAGCGCGAGGCGATCGCCAACGCCGCGCGCGACGCCGGCGAGCAGGGCCTGCTCTTCGACGACGACGTGTCGCCGCTTCCCGATGACGTCGGCTATCGCGGACCGACCGCGTGCAGCGCCGCCGGCATCACCTACCGCCAGCTCGACTACTGGGCCCGCACCGGCCTGGTCGAGCCGACCGTGCGGGCCGCGACCGGTTCCGGCACCCAGCGGCTGTACTCCTTCCGCGACGTCCTGCTGCTGAAGGTGATCAAGCGGCTGCTCGAGGCCGGTGTCTCCCTGCAGCAGATCCGCGGTGCGGTCCACCATCTGCGCGAGCGTGGCACCGACGACCTCACCCGCGTCACCTTGATGAGCGACGGCGCCACTGTCTACGAGTGCATGTCCAACGACGAGGTCATCGACCTGCTGCAGGGCGGGCAGGGTGTGTTCGGCATCGCGATCGGCGGCGTGTGGCGCGAGATCGAGGGCTCGCTCTCGACGCTGCCGAGCGAGCGGGCGGACCGCCCCGAGGCGGGCGACCCGTCCGACGAGCTCGCCGCACGGCGCCGCGCCCGCCTCAGCGGCTGAGCGGTTGCTGGTAGGTTCGAGAGGCCAGCGAAGACGCGCGGGAGAGTCCCCGTAAGGGGCGCCGAAGGGGCAACTCCTCCCCGGAACCTCTCAGGCCCACGGACTGCGCGAAACAGGCACCTCTGGAGGCACCCGCCGACAGAGGGGGAGGCCCGCCGTCATACGTCGTGCCGACCGCCTGGAGCCTTGGATGACCGACCACCGCACCCTCGCCGAACTCGACGGCGCCGCCCCGTTCAGCTCGCGGCACATCGGCCCGAGCCGCGACGAGCAGGCGCAGATGCTGCAGGCACTCGGCCTCGGCTCTCTGGACGAGCTGATGGACGCCGCGGTTCCGGAGTCGATCCGGACCCATGCCGCGGCCACCGGCTCGGGCGCCGCCTCCGGACTGCAGCTCCCTGAGCCCGCCAGCGAGGTCGCCGCGCTGCAACGGCTGCGGGCGCTCGCAGCCCGCAACCGGCCGCTCGAGCCGATGATCGGGCTGGGCTACTACGGCACCGTCACGCCCGGTGTCATTCGCCGGCGGGTGCTGGAGAGCCCCGCGTGGTACACCGCGTACACGCCGTACCAGCCGGAGATCTCGCAGGGCCGGCTGGAGGCGCTGCTGAACTTCCAGACGATGGTCTCCGACCTGGCCGGGCTGCCCACCGCCAACGCGTCGCTGCTCGACGAGGGCACTGCGGCGGCGGAGGCGATGACGCTGGTACGCCGCGCGGACCGCAAGCGCGGCGGCGGTGCGTTCGTCGTCGACGCCGACGCGCTTCCGCAGACGATCGCGGTGGTGCAGACGCGCGCGGAGGCGCTCGGCATCGACGTGCAGGTGCGTGACGTCCACGCCGACGGGCTGCCCGACGGCGAGGTCTCCGGCGTGCTGCTGCAGTACCCCGGGGCCGGCGGTGCCGTGCGTGACCCCGCCCCGGTAATCGAGCAGACCCACGAGCGCGGCGGCATGGTCGTGGTCGCGGCCGACCTGCTCGCACTGTGCGTACTCAGCTCGCCGGGTGAGCTCGGTGCCGACGTCGTGGTCGGCTCGAGCCAGCGCTTCGGCGTACCCCTGTTCTACGGCGGTCCGCACGCCGCCTACATCGCGGTGCGCTCCGGTCTCGAGCGACACCTTCCGGGCCGCCTGGTCGGGGTCTCGGTCGACGCCGACGGACGGCCCGCCTACCGCCTCGCGCTGCAGACACGCGAGCAGCACATCCGTCGTGACAAGGCGACGTCCAACATCTGCACCGCGCAGGTGCTGCTCGCGGTCACGGCTGCGATGTACGCCGTCTACCACGGGCCCGAGGGACTGCGTGGCATCGCCGAGCGCGCGCACCGCTACGCCACCGTGCTCGCCGCGGGGCTGCGCGCCGGTGGCGTCGAGGTCGTGCACGACGCGTTCTTCGACACGGTGCTGGCCAAGGTGCCCGGACGCGCCGCGCAGGTCGTGGACGCCGCGCGGGCGGCGGGCATCCACGTCCGGCTCGCCGACGACGACCATGTGGGCGTGTCCACGGGCGAGACCACGACGGAGGAGCACCTGCGCGCGCTGTGGGAGGCGTTCGGCGTCGGCGAGGCCGACACCACCGAGCTCGACCAGGTCACCGACGACGCGCTGCCGGGGGACCTGCGGCGTACGTCGCCGTTCCTCGAGCACCCGGTCTTCCACGAGCACCACTCCGAGACCGCGATGCTGCGCTACCTGCGCAGCCTGTCCGACAAGGACTATGCGCTCGACCGCGGGATGATCCCGCTCGGCTCGTGCACGATGAAGCTCAACGCGACCACGGAGATGGAGCCGGTCAGCCTGCCGGGCTTTGCCGACCTGCACCCGTTCGCGCCGGCCGAGGACGCGCTCGGCTACCGCAGGCTGATCGAGGAGCTCGAGTCGTGGCTTGCGACCGTGACCGGCTACGACCGGGTCTCGGTGCAGCCCAACGCGGGTTCGCAGGGCGAGCTGGCGGGCCTGCTGGCCATCCGTGGCTACCACCGCGCCAACGGCGACACTGCCCGCGACATCTGCCTGATCCCGTCCTCTGCGCACGGCACCAACGCCGCCTCGGCGGTCATGGCCGGGATGAAGGTCGTCGTCGTGAAGGCCGCCGACGACGGCTCGGTGGACCTGGAGGACCTGATCGCCAAGTGCGACCAGCACTCCGAGACCCTCGCCGCGATCATGGTCACCTACCCCTCGACCCACGGGGCCTACGAGGACACGATCACCGACCTCTGCAAGATCGTCCACGACCACGGCGGCCAGGTCTACGTCGACGGAGCCAACCTCAACGCGCTGCTCGGCTACGCCCGCCCCGGTGAGTTCGGTGGCGACGTCTCCCACCTCAACCTCCACAAGACGTTCTGCATCCCGCACGGTGGCGGCGGCCCGGGAGTGGGTCCGGTGGGCGTACGCGCTCACCTGGCGCCCTACCTGCCCTCCCACGCGATGCACCCGGACGAGGAGAAGCGCGCCGGCATCGGTCCGATCAGCGCCGCGCCCTACGGCTCCGCGGGCATCCTGCCGATCACGTGGGCCTACATCCAGATGATGGGCGGTGCCGGGCTCACCCGCGCCACCGCCGTCGCGGTGCTCTCGGCCAACTACATCGCCCACCGGCTCGAAGAGCACTTCCCGGTGCTCTACCGCGGGCACGGCGACCTGGTCGCCCACGAGTGCATCCTCGACCTGCGCGAGCTGAGCAAGACCAGCGGAGTCAGCGTCGACGACGTCGCCAAGCGGCTGGTGGACTACGGCTTCCACGCACCGACCATGTCGTTCCCGGTCGCGGGCACCCTCATGGTCGAGCCGACGGAGTCCGAGGACCTCGCCGAGCTCGACCGGTTCTGCGACGCAATGATCGCGATCAAGGGCGAGATCGACCGGGTGGCGG
>DATMEB010000167.1:0-20511 GCA_035557095.1 Nocardioidaceae bacterium
CGACTTCGGCGGCGGCGGGTTCGGCGGCGACTTCGGCGGCGGCGGGTTCGGCGGCGACTTCGGCGGCGGCTTCTGAGGCGTCCGTTCGGCCGACCCGCACCGGCGTGGGCCGAGCCCGCGCCCGGCTAGAGGTCGGGTGCCCGGTGCAGGCGCCTGGCGGCCTCGCCGATCGACCCGGTCATCGACGGGTAGACGGTGAACGCGTGCGCGAGCTGGTCGACCGTCATCCGCTGCGCGACCGCGATGGCGACCGGATGGATCAGCTCGCTGGCGCGCGGAGCGACCACGACGCCGCCGACCACGATGCCGGTGCCGGGACGGCAGAACAGCTTGACGAAGCCGTCGCGCACGCCCTGCATCTTCGCGCGGGGGTTGCCGCGCAGTGGCAGCATCAGGCTTCGCGCCTCGATCTCGCCGGCGTCGACCGCCTGCTGCGACCAGCCCACGGTGGCGATCTCCGGTGCGGTGAAGACGTTCGACGACACCTCCTTGAGGTTCAGCGGCTGCACCGCATCGCCGAGTGCGTGCCACATCGCGATCCGGCCCTGCATCGCGGCCACCGAGGCGAGCATGAGTACGCCGGTGCAGTCGCCGGCGGCGTAGACCCCGCGCGCGGACGTACGCGAGACCCGGTCCAGCTTGATGAACCCGCCCTCGTCGGTGTCGACCCCGGCGGTCTCGAGCCCGAGCTCGGCGGTGTTGGGGATCGAGCCGACCGCCAGCAGGCAGTGCGACCCGGACACCTCGCGGCCGTCGGTGAGCCGCACCACGACGCCGTCGCCGGCGCGCTCGACCGACGCGGCGCGCGAACGCGAGAGCACGGTCATGCCCCGCCGCGTGAACACGTCCTCGAGAACCTCGGCCGCGTCGGCGTCCTCACCGGGCAGCACCCGGTCGCGCGACGACACCAGCACGACCTCGGTGCCGAGGGCGTGGTAGGCGGAGGCGAACTCGGCTCCGGTCACACCCGAGCCGACGACGACCAGCCGCTCCGGCAGCGCGTCGAGCTCGTAGACCTGCTCCCAGGTCAGGATCCGCTCGCCGTCGGGACGGGCGGTGTCGAGCACGCGCGGGTGCGCCCCGGTCGCGAGCAGCACCACGTCGGCGTCGTACCGGCGCTCGCTGCCGTCCGCCAGCCGTGCGACCACGGTCTGCGGGCCGTCGAGGCGGCCGGTGCCGCGCACCAGCTCCACCCCCTCGCGCTCCAGCCGGCCGGCGATGTCGTCGGACTGGCTGCGCGCGAGCGTCATGACCCGGTCGTTGACCACCTTCAGGTCGACGGTGACCGCACTTCGCGGGTCGACCGCGCCTCCCCCGCCGTCGAAGCGCATCCCGAGCTCGGACGACTCCTCGACGTCGGCCATCAGGTCGGCGGTGGCGATCAGCGTCTTGCTGGGAACGCAGTCGGTGAGCACCGCCGAGCCGCCCACGCCGTCGCGGTCGACGATGGTCACGGTGGCACCGAGCTGCGCGGCCACGAGGGCCGCCTCGTAGCCGCCGGGTCCGCCTCCGACGATCAGCACGCGAGTCACGTGAGTCATTGTTCCTCATGGCGGATAGGCTGCTGACCCGTGCCGATCTACGCCGCCTACGCCTCCAACCTCGATCCAGCGAGGATGGGGCAGCGGTGCCCGCACTCGCCGTTGCGCGGCACGGGCTGGCTGACCGGATGGCGGCTCACCTTCGGCGGCGAGGACCTCGGATGGGACGGCGCACTCGCCACCATCGTCGAGTCCGAGCTGCACCAGGTGTTCGTCGCGCTGTACGACATCACCCCCGACGACGAGTTCAACCTCGACGAGTGGGAGGGCGGCAGCCTCAACCTCTACCGCAAGATCCGCGTACGCGTGCACACGCTCGACGGCGAGCGGCTGGCGTGGGTCTACGTCCTCGACGCCTACGAGGGCGGCCTGCCCTCGGCGAGCTACGTCGGCGTGCTCGGGGAGGCGGCGCAGGCCGCAGGCGCACCCGACGACTACGTCGCCGACCTGCGGGCGCGCGAGTGCCGGTCGATCGGCCTGTGACGTCGGGCCGGGTCGTGGACGGTGCGCTGCCGATAGGGTCGGCCGAGTGAGCGACCAGGAACCGTTCGAGACCGCGCGCGAAGCGGCCGCCCGGCTGCGCGAGGCAACCGGGGTGGACCAGCACGACGTCGCCCTGGTGATGGGTTCCGGGTGGCGGCCGGCCGCCGAGGCGCTCGGCGAGACCGTGGCCGAGGTGTCGGTCACCGACCTGCCCGGGTTCGCGCCGCCGGCCGTCGAGGGGCACGCGGGCGCCGTCCGGTCGGTCCAGTGCGGTGACCGCAGCCTGCTGGTGTTCCTCGGCCGAACGCACTACTACGAGGGGCATGGCGTACGCGCCGTCGCGCACGGCGTGCGATCGGCGGCCGCGGCCGGGTGCCGTGCCGTCGTCCTCACCAACGGATGCGGCGGGCTCGACCCGACGAGGCAGCCGGGTACGCCGGTCGTGATCAGCGACCACGTCAACCTCACCGGGGCGTCGCCGATCGAGGGCGCGAACTTCATCGACCTCACCGACCTCTACAGCCCGCGCCTGCGCCGGCTGTGTCGTGAGGTCGACGCGAGTCTCGCCGAGGGGGTCTACGTCCAGTTCCCGGGGCCGCACTACGAGACGCCGGCCGAGATCGCGATGGTGCGCGCGATCGGCGGCGACCTGGTGGGCATGTCCACGACGCTGGAGGCGATCGCCGCGCGCCAGGTCGGGCTCGAGGTGCTCGGACTGTCGCTGGTGACCAACCTCGCGGCCGGGATCTCCGGCCAGCCGCTCGACCACGAGGAGGTCCTGCGCGCCGGACGGGACGCGGCCTCGCGGATGGGTGCCCTGCTCGCCGAGGTCGTCCCGAAGATCTGACCGCCGCGGTAGCGCGGTTGGGTCCGTCGCGCGGCGCTGCGACTACACGCGGCGCGCGACGGTGAGCCCGTCCCCGATCGGCAGCATGGCGATCTCGACGCGGTCGTCCGCCGCGGCGTGCGCGTTGAACGCCTTGATCGACTCCGCCATCCCGCTGCCCTCTCCGCCCTCGTCGAGATCGGCGTCGGACTCCACGACCAGGCCACCGGCGAACACGTTGTCGGCGAGTACGACGCCCCCGGGCGGCATCCGGCCCACGATCTCCTCCCAGTAGCCGATGTAGCCGGACTTGTCGGCATCGAGGAACGCGAGGTCGATCTCGGCGTCACGCGGCAGCGCCCGCAGCGTCTCGATCGCCGGCGCGATCCGCAGGTCGATCCGCTCGTCGACACCAGCGCGCTGCCAGTAGCGCCGCGCGACCGCGGTGTACTCCTCGCTCACGTCCAGCGCCAGCAGGCGGCCGCCCTCGGGGAGCCCCCGCGCGATGCACAGCGCCGAGTAGCCGGTGAACGTCCCGACCTCGACGGCCAGGCGGGGCGCCACCATCCGGGTCAGCAGCGTCATGAACGCACCCTGCTCGGGACCGATCTGCATCTGCGCCTGTGCCCCCTGCGCGCGGGCCGTCTCCTCGGCCAGGTCGCGCAGCACGCCGTCGGGACGGGGACGGTTGTGCTCGAGCACGTAGGCCTGCAGGTCGGGGGTCATCGTCACTGTCGTCCGGGTCATGTCGACGAACCTACCCGGACGACCCCCCGCCGCCACCGGCTCGCGACCCGGTCGAAAGCAGCTGCCAAACAGACCTATCGGGTGTCCGCTGGGGCGGTGCGCAGCAGGCCATGCCGTTCACCAGCAGCTCCCGGCACCGGACCGGGGCGATCAGGGGCTGGCAGACTCGGCCGCATGAGCCAACCGAGCGGCGACCTCCTCGCCCGGGCCCGCGCGTGGTCCGACGACGACCCCGACCCGCAGACCCGCGCCGAGCTCGACGCGCTGGCCGACGCCGCCGGGTCCGGCGACGAGCAGGCCACCTCCGAGCTCGCGGACCGGTTCAGCGGGCTCCTCCAGTTCGGTACTGCGGGGCTGCGCGGCGCGCTCGGCGCCGGGCCCAACCGGATGAACCGTGCCGTGGTGATCCGGGCGGCGGCCGGCCTCGCGGCGTACCTGAGGGACCGGGGCGCCGCCGGCGACGACGCGGTGGTGATCGGGTACGACGCGCGGCACAAGTCCGACGAGTTCGCCGCCGACACCGCGGCGGTGATGCGCGGGGCCGGGCTCGAGGCCGTGCTGCTCCCCCGGCCGCTCCCGACGCCGATTCTGGCGTTCGCGATCCGGCACCTCGGCTGCGTCGCCGGAGTGATGGTCACCGCGTCGCACAACCCTCCGCAGGACAACGGCTACAAGGTCTACCTGGGCGACGGCTGCCAGATCGTGCCGCCCGCCGACGCCGACATCTCCGCGGCGATCGACGCCGTCGGGGCGGTGGCCGACGTACCCCGCACGGACGGTGCGCGGGTGCTCGGTGAGGACGTCGTCGACGCGTACCTGGACGCGGTGCTGGCCACGGTCGAGGACGGGCCGCGCGACCTGCGCGTCGTCTACACCCCGCTGCACGGGGTCGGCGGATCCATCGTCGACAAGGCGATGCGCGCTGCGGGCTTCACCGACCTGCATGCCGTACCCCGGCAGGCCGAGCCGGACCCGGAGTTCCCGACGGTGTCGTTCCCCAACCCCGAGGAGCCCGGGGCCATCGACCTGGCCGTCGAGAGCGCGCAATCGCACGGCGCCGACCTCGTGGTGGCCAACGACCCCGACGCCGACCGCTGCGCCGTCGCCGTACCCACCGAGCAGGGCTGGCGCATGCTGCGCGGCGACGAGGTCGGTGCGCTGCTCGGCGACGCCCTGCTGCGTCGCGGAGTCAAGGGCGTCTACGCCGCCTCGATCGTGTCGTCGTCGCTGCTCGGCAAGATGGCGGAGAAGCACGGGGTCGACTACGCCGAGACGCTCACCGGGTTCAAGTGGATCGGCCGCATCGACGGGCTGGCGTTCGGCTACGAGGAGGCGCTCGGGTACTGCGTGGCCCCGCAGGTCGCCCGCGACAAGGACGGCGTGTCCGCGCTGCTGCACGTCGCCGACCTGGCGGCGCGGCTGCGCGCGGAGGGACGATCGCTGCTCGACCGGCTCGACGAGATCGCGCAGGAGTACGGCCTGCACGCAACCGACCAGCTCAGCGTGCGCGTGACCGACCTCGCGCAGATCGAAACCGCGATGCGGCGGCTCCGCGACACCCCGCCGACACGGCTGGGCGGCCTCGACGTCGTAGGCGCGGAGGACCTGACCGAGGGCGTTGCCGGACTGCCGCCGACCGACGGGCTGCGCTACCGGCTCGCCGACGACGCCCGCGTGATCGTGCGGCCGTCGGGGACCGAGCCGAAGATCAAGTGCTATCTCGAGGTCGTGGTCCCGGTGGCCGACGGGGTCGACGCCGCGCGGATCGCGGCCGCCGGGCGCCTGGACGCCGTCCGTACCGACCTGGCCGCGGCCGCCGGCCTGTGACCACCCGCCGGGTCGCCGCGTGTCCGCGCGCGGCGTCGGCGGCACATAGACTGACGCGGTGACCACCGTCTCGTTCTCGACGGCCGGTGTCGACGAAGCCACCAGGTCCGCGTCGACGCTGCACCGTTTCCTGCACGGCCTCCCCGGCGTCGACCAGGTCGGCGCTGAGGCGCGCGCAGCCGGGCTCGCCACCCGCTCGATCAAGACCACCGCGAAGGCGTGGGCCCTCGACCTGGCGATCGAGATGATCGACCTCACCACGCTGGAGGGCCAGGACACCCCGGGCAAGGTGCGCGCCCTGTGCGCCAAGGGCATGCGGCCCGACCCCGCCGACGCGACCTGCCCCAGCGTCGCCGCGATCTGCGTCTACCCCGACATGGTCCCGGTCGCGCGGGCCGCGCTGGGCGACAGCGGCGTGCACGTGGCCAGCGTCGCCACCGCATTCCCTTCCGGGCGCACCGCGCTCGACATCAAGCTGGCCGACACCCGGGCCGCGGTCGACGCCGGCACCGACGAGATCGACATGGTGATCGACCGCGGTGCGTTCCTCGCCGGTGACTACCAGCGTGTGTTCGACGAGATCGTCGCGGTCAAGGAGGTGTGCGCACGCCCAGGCGGCGACCGGCCCGACGCGCACCTGAAGGTGATCCTCGAGACCGGCGAGCTCGCGACCTACGACAACGTGCGCCGCGCGTCCTGGCTGGCCATGCTCGCCGGCGCCGACTTCATCAAGACCAGCACAGGCAAGATCCAGCCCGCGGCCACGCTGCCGGTCACGCTGGTCATGCTCGAGGCGGTCCGCGACTTCCGCGACGCGACCGGCCGGCAGGTCGGCGTCAAGGCGGCCGGGGGCATCCGCACGTCCAAGGACGCGATCAGAAACCTCGTCCTGGTCAACGAGACCGTCGGTGACGACTGGCTGAGCCCGGACTGGTTCCGCCTCGGCGCCTCCAGCCTGCTCAACGACCTGCTGATGCAGCGCACCAAGCTGGCCACCGGGCGCTACGCCGGCCCCGACTACTTCACACTGGACTAGGACCGATCCCCATGGGTTTCGAGTACGCACCCGCACCGGAGTCGCGCTCCGTGGTCGACCTCCGTTCGTCGTACGGCCTGTTCGTCGACGGCCGCTTCGTCGACGCGACCGACGGCCACACGTTCAAGTCGGTGAGCCCCGCGACCGAGGAGGTCCTGGCCGAGGTGACCGAGGCCGGCCCGAGCGACGTCGACCGCGCGGTGAAGGCGGCACGCCGCGCCTACGACAAGGTCTGGTCGAAGATGCCGGGCACCGAGCGCGCCAAGTACCTCTACCGCATCGCGCGCATCATCGCCGAGCGCTCGCGCGAGCTGGCGGTGCTGGAGAGCCTCGACAACGGCAAGCCGATCAAGGAGTCGCGCGACGTCGACCTCCCGACGGTCTCCGCGCACTTCTTCTACTACGCGGGATGGGCCGACAAGCTCGACTACGCCGGGTTCGGCCCAGATCCCCGGCCGATCGGGGTCGCCGGCCAGATCATCCCGTGGAACTTCCCGCTGCTGATGCTGGCCTGGAAGATCGCACCCGCGCTGGCGTGTGGCAACACCGTCGTACTCAAGCCGGCCGAGACCACCTCACTCACCGCGCTCGCGTTCGCGGAGATCTGCCAGCAGGCCGACCTGCCCGCGGGTGTGGTCAACATCGTCACCGGTGCCGGCGAGACCGGGCGCGCGCTGGTCGAGCACGAGGACGTCGACAAGATCGCGTTCACCGGGTCGACCGACGTCGGAAAAGAAACGGCTCGCGCTGTGGCCAGGGCCGTAATGCCCTCCGGCCGAAGAAAGAGGCTGACGCTGGAGCTGGGCGGCAAGGCCGCCAACATCGTCTTCGACGACGCACCGCTGGACCAGGCCGTCGAGGGCATCGTCAACGGCATCTTCTTCAACCAGGGCCACGTCTGCTGTGCGGGTTCGCGGCTGCTGGTGCAGGAGAGCGTCTACGACGAGGTGCTGTCGCGGCTCAAGCGCCGGATGAGGACCCTGCGCGTCGGCGACCCGCTCGACAAGAACACCGACGTCGGCGCGATCAACTCCGCCGAGCAGCTGGCCCGCATCCGTGCGCTGTCGGAGGTGGGTGAGCGCGAGGGTGCCGACCGCTGGTCGCCGGCGTGTGAGCTGCCCGAGCGCGGGTTCTGGTTCCCGCCGACGATCTTCACCGGCGTCTCGCAGGCGCATCGGATCGCCCGTGAGGAGATCTTCGGGCCGGTGCTGTCCGTGCTTACGTTCCGCACCCCGGCCGAGGCGGTGGAGAAGGCCAACAACACCCCGTACGGCCTGTCCGCCGGGGTCTGGACCGACAAGGGGTCGCGCATCCTCTGGATGGCCGACCAGCTTCGCGCCGGCGTGGTGTGGGCCAACACGTTCAACCGCTTCGACCCCACCAGCCCGTTCGGCGGGTACAAGGAGTCCGGCTACGGCCGCGAGGGCGGCCGGCACGGTCTGGAGGCTTATTTGAGCGGTGACGAACGGAGCGCGCGAAGTGGTCGGTCGCCCAGCGACCGCCCGCGCAGCAAGCGTAGTGAGGAACGTGACCGATGAGGCCTCCCAGCGGTGACAGCGCGCGCATCGACGTGCGCAAGACCTACAAGCTGTTCATCGGTGGCGCGTTCCCGCGCAGCGAGTCCGGCCACACCTACGTCGTGGAGGACGCGAAGGGCCGGTTCGTGGCCAACGCCGCGAAGGCCTCCCGCAAGGACGCCCGCGACGCCGTGGTCGCCGCCCGCAAGGCGTTCGGCGGATGGGCGGGACGCACGCCGTACAACCGCGGGCAGATCGTCTACCGCGTGGCGGAGATGCTCGAGGGCCGGCGTGCACAGTTCGCCGACGAGGTGTCGCGCACCGAGGGCATCACCGGCCGGCGTGCCGACGACGCCGTGTCGGCCACCGTCGACCGCCTCGTCTGGTACGCCGGCTGGGCCGACAAGGTCGCCCAGGTGGTCGGGTCGAACAACCCGGTCGCCGGGCCGTACTTCGACTTCTCCGTGCCCGAGCCGACGGGCGTCGTCGCGGTGATCGCCCCGCGGGACTCCTCGCTGCTGGGTCTGGTGAGCGTCGTCGCACCGGCGATCGTCACCGGCAACACCGTCGTGGTGCTGGCCTCGCAGCAGCGACCGGTTCCGGCGGTCACGCTCACCGAGGTGCTGGCGACCTCAGACCTGCCCGGCGGCGTGGTCAACCTGCTCACCGGCAGCGCGGACGATGTGGCGCCCTGGCTGGGCTCGCACATGGACGTCAACGCGATCGACCTCGCGGGGGTCGACGACCCCGACCTCGCACGCGACCTGGAGGTCGCCGCCGCCGACAACCTCAAGCGGGTGCTGCGACCGCGCGACGAGTCCTGGACCGACGCCCCCGACCTGTCGCGCATGGTGTGGGCGCTGGAGACCAAGACCGTCTGGCATCCCATCGGCGTGTAGCGGCTTGCAGCGACCGGTGCCGACGAGGGTGATCGTGCTGGCCGGGCCCTCGGGTTCGGGCAAGAGTCGTCTGGCCGACCGCCTGGGCCTGCCGGTGCTGCGGCTCGACGACTTCTACCGCAACGGCGACGAGCCGGGACTCCCCCAGCTCGAGATGGGCGTCGTCGACTGGGACCACCCGGGCACCTGGAACCGCGACCGCGCGACCCGAGCAGTCGAGAGCCTGTGCGCGCACGGCGTCGCGCGTGTCCCGCGCTACTCGATCCCCCACAGTCACCGCGAGGGCGAGCAGGAGATCGACCTGCGCGGTGCGGCGTACTTCGTGGCCGAGGGCATCTTCGCCCCCGAGATCGTGCCGGACCTGCGCGCCCGGGGCCTGCTCGCCGACGCCATCTGCCTGCGCCACCACCGGCTGGTGACGTTCTGGCGGCGGCTGTCCCGTGACCTGCGCGAGCACCGCAAGCCGCCGCTGGTGCTCGTGCTGCGCGGCCTCCTGCTACTGCGCACGGAGCCGGCGATCGTACGACGGGCGACGACCGCCGGCTGCGTGCCGCTGACACCGCCACGAGCCGAGCGGCGGCTGCGTCGGCTGGTTGGCAGATGACGTCCTGACGGACGGCGACCGGACTCAGTGGCAGCCGTGGGCGGTTGCGGCGCAGGAGTTGCCCAGCGCCAGGTCGACCAGCGACGACCAGCGGGCGGGGCTCTGCGTCGCGCCCTTCGACCCGACCAGCGTCACCGTGACGCCCTCGGCGGCGACCACCACGGCCGTACGCGAACCGTCGGCGCCTTTGGCGGCGGTGGAGGCGCTCCCCAACCTCGGGTCGGTGAGCCGGGTCCACCCGCAGTCACCGAGCCGACGACCCAGTCGCGCCACGGCGCGGTCGGCCTCGGCCAGGCTCTCGTGGGTAGCGACGGTCTGCAGCACCTGTGCGTCCTGCGACCGGTACGTCGCCGAGCGCTTCGCCACGGCGTCGTCGCCCGCAAGGCAGCCCAGCGGCTGTCCGCCGGACTGCCGCCAGCTGCCGCCGAGGACACCCGACACCGTCTGCGCGTCCAGCATCGCCGGGTCGGGCACCACTGTGCGCGCCGGCACCTCCTGGTCGCGGTCGTCCTCCGGAACGCCGGGGTTCGGCGCGGGTGGCGCGTCGAGACCGGGGTCACCGGGCGGCAGCACACTCGGCTCGTGCTCCACCGGCACCGACTGCCCCTCGCCCGAACCCGCCGATGCCGATCCGGCCTCGGCGCTGTGCGCGCCGCTCGGCGCGCTCGGTGCGTTGGAGGGGCTGACCGGGCCGGACTGCCCGGTGGCCCGCGGGTCGGCCTGCTGCCCCCCGCACGCGCTGAGCAGCAACGCCGCGGGCAGCAACGCCCCGGCCAGGGCCAGGCCAGCGGCCCGGCGAGTCGTCACACGGGTCATCGTGGGGCCACCGTAACGTCCCGCGGCTGCTCCGGTTCCGGCGTCGGAGTCGGAGTCGCGGTCGGGGTCGGGGTCGGGGTCGCGGTCGGGCTGGACGCCGACAGGCCGGCCGACCTGGCCGCCTGCCGCGTCGGCGCGACGTAGCGCACCACCCGCACCGTGAGCGCACCGGAGTTGTCGGCGTACGCACCCGGGTCGCTGACCCGGAGGTTCATCGGGCCGGTGCGGTCGGGTGTGTACACGAACCGGTAGTGGTGGTTGTCGGTGTTGCAGTCGCCGCCGGTGTTCACCAGCGGCTCCAGACGCACACCCTCGCGGTCGAGCAGCAGGTCATGGTCTCCGGAGCGCTCCCGCAACCACACCTGGTCCGACGTGGTGAGCGAGCACTCGGCGTCGGCGGTCATGCCGCCGCCGTCCTGCCACCGGCCCTTGACCGTCACCTGGTACGCCACACCCGAGCGCAGCGAGCCCGGGCTGGTCGCTCCGGCGGCCGCCTTGGACGGCACCTCCCACGTCATCCGGTTCCGCACCGCACGCAGAGCGGTGATACGGACGCTCATCCGGCCGGCGTTGTCGCTGAACCGGGTGGGGTCCCAGATCCGCAGCGGCACGCGCCCGCTGCGGCGGGGCTGGTAGATCCAGCGGTAGGTGTGCGACTCGGTGTCGCAGTCCTGGCCGTTGTCCGACTCCGAGAACATGTCGTTGCCGTCGACGTAGAGGTCGAGGTGGTCGGCGTTGGGCTGACGCGACCGGACCGAACGGTTCCGCGACCAGGACGACCCGGCGACCGTCGTGCACTCGGCGTCGGCGAGGGCCTGCGAGTGCGGGGCGTACCGGTAGGTGCCGGACGCCTCGACCAGGTAGCTGTGACCGCGGCGCAGGGCGCGTTTGGTGTAGACGCCGGCGCGCCTGCGCGCCGGGACGGTCACGGTCTCGTGCGCGAGCGCGGCAGCGCGCGGCAGGGTCCGCGGCGAGCGCGGCTCCGGGATCGCGTTCGAGGGCGGCGGTGTCGGCTTCGGCGTCGGCCTGGGCGTCGGCCGCGGCGTGGGCCTGGGCGTCGGCCGCGGCGTGGGGTTGGGCTGCGGGTTGGAGTCGAACCGGTGCGGGCGCCAGAACGAGGTCTTCTTGCGCGCGCCCTTCCAGCTCAAAGAGAAGTGCACGTGGTCGGTGTGCGGGTTCGATCCCGTGTAGCGGCGCCAGCCCGACGAGGCCGAGTACGAGCCCCAGATCCGGCGGTTCCAGATCATGTACTGGATGCCGAGCCGGCGGGCCATGGCGTAGCGGTTGCCGTACCGGTCCGTCTTGAACAGCCAATGCATCAGCGAACGAACCGCGCGGCGGTCCTGGACGCTGTGGATCGAGACGCCCCAGTCGAACGCGCGGCCCTCCTTGTGCTCGGAGGTCCCACCCACGCCGCAGGAACGGACGATGCCGAGGCTGCGGGAGCTGCGGTAGGTGCGCAGCAGCAGGTTGGCGAACGCGGTGGTGCCGGGCTTGGCGAAGGGCGAGCACTTGCGCTGAGGCGAGTAGCCCGCGAGGTTCTCGATGCTGGAGCTGTAGCGATGCGGCGCCCGCGGCACCTTCGCGTTGGTCGGTACGGCGATCAGCGCGGTGGCTATGACCAGCGTGCTGGCCAGAGCCGCCCCCAGGCAGCGCGCGATCAGCTGGGTACGTCGATTCACGAGATTTGGCTCTTTCGGCAGACGGTGACGCGGACCCTTCCCCCAGTCCGCGTCGACTGCCGTCGGTCACCCCCAGGTCACGTCCTGCAGTCGCCGTCCATCATGAACACGCCGTCACTCGCCGTATTGCCGTTTGACGCAAAACGACGCAGATCACACCGAATCCGGGGGGTCGGGTACGACATTCGACCCCGAAGAGTCATCCTGTTGCGGGTTTCACCAGCGGCAGGGCGCTCTCGCCTTCGGATTGCACCGGCTGACCAGACGGCGGACCCGGCAGCGGACCCGGGGGCGGACCCGGCAGCGAATCCGATGCGACCCTCGCCTCGGGTACCTCGACCGGCCGCACAACCGGCGGCGCAGACGGCGCGGGCGCTGCGTCCTTCGCGTCACCCAGGCAGGACAGGCGGAACCCCACGGCCCGGATCGCGTCGATCCCGACCGGGGCGCCCATCCGCGCGAGCTTGCGACGTACGCGCTTGACCAGCGAGTGCACGTCGGAGCCGGCGCCGACGAACTGCGTGCCCCACACCTGCTGGTGCAGCCGCGCGAAGCTCCAGACCCGGTCGGGCTCGGCGAGCATGCAGGCCAGCAGGTCGTGCTCGAGCGGAGTCAGCGCGGTCTCGTGACCCGCCCAGCAGACGGTGTGCCGGTCGGAGTCGACCCGCAGCCCGGCGTGGCTGACCTGGCGTGGCCGCGGCGACTCTCGCGGGGACTCTCGCTGGGACTCTCGCTGGGACTCTCGCTGGGACACCGGCTGCACCCCCGGCTGGAGCGAGGGGGAGGGGGTGGCTGCGTCCCGCGAGGGCTCCTCGGCGGGCAGCGCCGGATGGTAGCCGTCGAGGAACGCCCGGGCCTCCTGACGGCTGGAGACCAGCAGCAGTGGTGCGTAACCGTCCACGAGCCGGGCGAGGCGCACGCGTTCGTCCGCGTTCGAGGTGATGGCGATGACGACTGGTCCTAACTTGCCCCCCACTGTCATGGCGTAACCATTCCGCTACCCAGGGTGACTCGTCAAGACCGTATCTGGGCAATCTGCTCATCTCGTGCCCACAAGCAATCACCATTAGTCATTGACTGCTCACGATACGTAATTGTTCTGGGCAGGCCTTCTCCCTAGTGTCCGTGAGACCGGGCGAACCTCGCCCGGCTCTCGCCCCGGCACCCATGACCCCACCGGTGACCCTCCGGCATGTCGCCCCGGCGAGCTCGGGCCTCGCGTCGCGCGACCGCGCGGACCGCGGGGCGCACATCCAGAGGAGGACGTGGTGAAACCCACCAGACGCCGAAGGGGACGGTTCGCCGGATCGCTGATCTGCGGTACGGCGATCGCCGCGATGGTCGCGTCACTGATGACCGTCAGTGGTGTGAGCGCGCAGGGTGCTCCCGACAGCAACGCGGACAAGATCAGGCCAGGACTGGCGAAGACCTTCGACTCCGACGAGACCGCGCCCTTCTGGGTCCGCTTCGGGGACCAGGCCGACCTGTCCAAGGCCGCCCGGATCAAGAGCTGGGACCGGCGCGGCCGGGTTGTCTACCGCCTGCTGACCGCGACCGCGAAGAAGAGCCAGCGTGAGGTGCGGCGGCAGCTCGACGCCGCCGGCGTCGACTACCGGGCCTTCCACGCGACCAACGCCATCCGCGTGACCCGGGGTACGCAGGAGCTGGCCGAGCAGCTGTCGGCACAGCCCGAGGTCGAGGCCCTCTACCCCACCCGGGAGTACGACCGGCCGAAGCCGATCGAGGGCAAGGACGTGCGCGAGATCAACGCGGTCGAGTGGGGCATCGCCAACATCAACGCCGACGACGTCTGGTCCGAGTACGGCGTCCGCGGCGAGGGCATCACGATCGCCAACATCGACACCGGCGTGCAGTACGACCACCCGGCACTGGTCGGCCAGTACCGCGGCAACAACGGCGACGGCACGTTCGACCACAACTACAACTGGTTCGACGCCGCCGGCTCGTGCGGCGACGAGCCCTGCGACACCAACGGGCACGGCTCGCACACGATGGGCACCATGCTCGGCGACGACCACGACGCCAACCAGATCGGCGTCGCTCCGGGCGCGAGGTGGATCGCGGCCAACGGCTGCTGCCCCAGCGACGCGGCCCTCGTCGCGTCGGGCGAGTGGATGCTCGCGCCGACCGACCTGGCCGGGGAGAACGCCGACCCGACCAAGCGTCCGCACATCGTGAACAACTCCTGGGGTACGACCGTCCCCTCCAACGACCCGTTCATGGAGGACGTGATCGAGGCGTGGAACGCCTCGGGCATCTTCGGCGCGTGGTCCAACGGCAACAGCGGACCGGCCTGCCAGACCAGCGGAGCGCCGGGAAGCCGGGTCCTCACCTACTCCGCGGGTGCCTACGACATCAGCAACAACATCGCCGGGTTCTCCGCGCGCGGCCCCGGCCAGGACGGCGAGATCAAGCCCAACATCGCCGCCCCCGGCGTGAACGTGCGCTCGAGCGTCCCCGGCAACGGCTACGCCAACTTCAGCGGCACCTCGATGGCCGCACCGCACATGGCCGGAACGATCGCCCTGCTCTGGTCAGCGGCGCCCGCGCTGGTCGGCGACGTCGCGGGAACACGCGCACTGCTCGACGGCACCGCGGTCGACACCGAGGCGCTGGAGTGCGGCGGCACGGCCGACGACAACAGCGTGTTCGGCGAGGGACGTCTGGACGCGCTCGCGCTGCTCGGCGAGGCGCCGGTGGGCGACACCGGCACCCTCGAGGGCACCGTGACCGACGCCGGCACCGGCGAGCCGATCGACGGTGCGCAGGTCAGCATCACCGGCCCGGTCGAGCGCGAGCTGGAGACCGGGGACGACGGCACCTTCTCGCTGCGCGTCTCCGCCGGTGACTACACGGTGGCGGCGTCCTCGTTCGGCTATGCGGCACAGACCGCCGACGTGACCGTGCCGGCCGGCGAGACCGTCACCGCGGACTTCGCCCTGCAGAGCGTTCCCTCGGTCGACGTCGGTGGCCAGGTCACCGACGGGTCGGGCCACGGGTGGCCGCTGTACGCCAAGGTCTCTGTGAAGGGCACCGACGGCGCGACGTACTCACGGCCCTACAACGGCCGCTACCGGATCTCGCTGCCGGTCGGCTCGACGTACACCGTCACCGTGGATCCGCAGTACGACGGCTACGAGACGGTGACCGAGGAGATCGTGGTCGGCGACAGCAACATGACCCACGACATCGCGGTGCCGGTCGACACAGACGAGTGCCTGACCGCTCCGGGCTACGAGTACAACTTCGACGGGACGGTCGAGAGCTTCGACGCCGGAGCGCTCCCCGCGGGCTGGACGATCGAGGACGCCGTCGGCAACGGCCAGGTCTGGCAGTTCGACGACCCGGGCAACCGCGGCAACCTCACCGGCGGCGAGGGGGCGTTCGCGATCGCCGAGAGCGACTTCCACGGCTCGGGCGCGAACCAGGACACCTCGCTGGTGTCACCGGTGATCGACCTGACCGGTCAGGAGTCGCCGATCGTCGGGTTCAAGCAGGACTACTACAACCTCGGTGACGTGGCCGACGTCGACCTGAGCGTCGACGGCGGACAGACCTGGGAGACCGTGCTGCACCAGACGGCCGACGTACGTGGCCCGGACGAGCAGGGCATCGCGATCCCGCAGGCCGCGAACGAGCCCGACGTGCAGGTGCGGTTCCACTACTACGAGGCCGACTACGACTGGTGGTGGCAGGTCGACGACGTGTTCGTCGGCAACCGCACCTGTGACCCGGTCGCGGGTGGCATCGTGCTCGGCCATGTCGGGGACGACAACACCGGCGATGGCGTCAACGGCGCGACCGTGACCAGTGAGGACGCACCCGAGGAGGCGGCGACGTCGGCGGCGACGCCGGACGACGAGGCCATTCCGGACGGCTTCTACTGGATGTTCTCGTCGCTGACCGGTGACCACGGGTTCACCGCCTCGGCGGGCAACTACCAGGCGCAGAGCCAACCGGCCGCGGTGGAGGCCGACTGGGCGACCCGAGTCGACTTCCGGCTCCCCGCCGGCATGCTGAGCGTCGCGCCCGCCGAACTTGGCGGCACGATGCGGCTCGGTCCGCGGACCCGGGAGCGGACGTTCACCGTGACCAACGACGGTGGCGCACCCGCCGAGCTGGAGCTCGGCGAGCGCGACGGCTCGTTCGAGCTGCTGCGTGCCGACGGGACCCGGATGACCCAGCGCGAGATCGCCGAGTCCGAGGGCACCAAGGAGCACCGGATCGACGCTCCCGTGTCGTTCGCGGCCCAGGCCGACTCGCGGATGGGCGCGGGCCGGCAGGCGCCGGCGGCGGGACCGAGCGAGGCGCCGTGGACCGACATCGCCGACTACCCGACCAACGTGATGGACAACCGGGTCGTCACTCTCGACGGGTCGGTGTACTCCATCGCCGGCGGCAACGGGACGGCCTCGACCGGTGCGAGCTGGGTCTACAACCCGGCGACCCTGGCCTGGGAGCCGATCGCGGACGTGCCGGCAGCCCGCAACGCGATGACGGTCGGCGCGGTCGACGGCAGGATCGTGGCCAGCGGCGGCTGGGGCGCGTCCGGTCCGGCAGCGGACACCTGGGTCTACGACCCCGCCGCCAACTCCTGGAGCGAGGCCGCGGACAACCCGGCACCGCGTGCGGCGGCCGGCCAGGCCATGGTCGACGGCAGACTGTTCGCTGTCGGCGGGTGCACGACAAGCGCGTGTACGCCGATGGGCAACGACGTCGTCAGCTACGACCTCGCGTCCGACTCGTGGCAGACGCATGCCGACTACCCCGCGTCGGTGGCGTTCGCCTCGTGCGCGGGCATCGCCGGCCAGCTCTACTGCACGGGCGGCAATGGCGGCGCCGCCGGCACCGCGGACGGCTACGTCTACGACCCGGGGTCCGACACCTGGACCCCGATCGCGGACGCGCCGACCGACACGTGGGCCAGCGCCTACTCCGCCGCGAACGGGCAGCTGCTGGTCAACGGTGGCGTGCAGGGCGGTGCGGTGACCAACGCCGGGTTCGCTTACGACCCCGGCACGAACACCTGGTCGGACCTGCCAAACTCCAACACCGCCCGCTACCGCGGTGCGGCCGGGTGCGGGTTCTACAAGGTCGGCGGCTCCTCCGGGGGCTTCACCGCCACCGCGGACAGTGAGGTGCTCCCGGGCTTCGCCGAGTGTGCGGCTGACGGCGCCGACGTCGAGTGGCTGTCGGTCGACACGACCGCGGCGACGCTGCAACCCGGCGACAGCGTGACGGTCACGGTGACGATGTCGGCGGACGTCGACCAGCCCGGCACGTACACCGGTGGTGTGGGCATCGCCGAGGACACGCCGTACGCGGTGGCCCCGGTCGGTGTGACCATGAACATCACGCCGCCGACGACGTGGGGCAAGATCGCGGGCACGGTCACGGGCGTGTCCTGCGACGGGTCTGCCGGCCCGCTCGCGGCGGCGACCGTGCAGCTCGACTCGTGGGCGTCGGACTGGACGTTCTCGACCGAGACGGACGGCACCTACGCGTACTGGATCGACCAGCGCAACAACCCGTTGACCGCGATCGCCGCCAAGGACGGGTACAAGCCGAAGGTCAAGCAGGTGAAGGTGGCATCCGGCGAGACCGTACGGGCCGACTTCGCCCTGCAGAAGTCTGGCTGCTAGGCCGCTCGTCCCCACGAGGCTCCGGCCGTCCCGAGGCGACTCGGGGCGGCCGGACCGCTGTCCGAGCGCTGCACGGGTAGGGGTCGGGTCTCAGCCGGCGCGGAGTGCGGAGTACCCCGGTTTGATGACGTCGTCGATGATCGCCAGCCGCTCGTCGAACGGCAGGAACGCGCTCTTCATCGCGTTGATCGTGAACCAGCGCATCTCGTCGAGGCCGTACCCGAAGGCCTCCGAGAGCAGCCGCATCTCGCGGCTCATCGACGTACCGCTCATCAGCCGGTTGTCGGTGTTGACCGTGACCCGGAAGCGCAGCCGGGTGAGCAGTCCTACCGGGTGCTCGCCGATCGAGCTCGCGGCACCGGTCTGCACGTTGGACGACGGGCAGAGCTCCAGCGGGATGCGCTTGTCGCGGACGTACGCCGCCAGCAGGCCGAGCTTCGCCCCCTCCACGTCGGTGGTGGCGGCGGTGCCCCCGGCGGGCACGCCGTCGGCGGTCGTGATGTCGTCGATGATGCGCACGCCGTGGCCGAGCCGGTCTGCACCGCACCACTGGATCGCCTGCCAGATCGACGGCAGCCCGAACGCCTCGCCGGCATGGATCGTGAAGTGCGCGTTCTCGCGCTGGAGGTACTCGAACGCGTCGAGATGCCGGGTCGGCGGGTAGCCGGCCTCGGCCCCGGCGATGTCGAATCCGGCCACGCCGTCGTCGCGGTAGCGCACCGCCAGCTCGGCGATCTCGCGGGACCTCGCCTGGTGGCGCATCGCGGTCACCAGCTGGCGCACCACGATCCGCTGTCCGCGGCCGCGCGCGACCTCGACCCCCTCGTCGATGCCCTGCTGCACCGCGGCGACGACCTCGTCGAGCACGAGGTCGCCGGCGAGATGCTGCTCGGGGGCGTAGCGCACCTCGGCGTAGACGACACCGTCGGCCGCGAGGTCCTCCACGCACTCGCGGGCGACCCGGGTGATCGCCGGCGCGGTCTGCATCACCGCGACCGTGTGCCGGAACGTCTCCAGGTAGCGCTCCAGCGAGCCCGAGCTCGCCGCGTCCACGAACCACGTCGCCAGCCGGGCAGCGTCGTCGGTGGGCAGGCCGTGGCCGCACTCCGCGGCGAGGTCGATGATCGTCTGGGGTCGCAGCCCGCCGTCGAGGTGGTCGTGCAGCAGCACCTTCGGGGCGGCGACGTGTACGTCGGCCTCACTCATCGGTGCCCTCGTCACGGTGCGCGAGGTCGGGCGAGAACGCCGGCCGGCACACCGCGACGTACTCGGTCTCGACGTCACCGGTGGAGTAGCGCACGGTCTCGCCGGCCCGGGTGATGACCGACTGGCCGGCGTGCACCTCGAGCAGCCCGCCGCCGTGCTCCACCCGCACCGTGCCGCGCAGGACCAGCGTCACCTCGTCGAACTCCGGTGTCTGGTGCGGCTCGCTCCAGTTGGCCGGAGCGACCATGTGCGCGACCGACAGCGCCTCCGTGCTGGAGTTGACACGGCCCACGTGCTCGTCGATGACCTTCCCGCCCGGGACCGGGATCCGGGTCGGCGCGGAGATGAGTTCAGCCATGCGCCCATCCTGTCAGGCTGACCCAGCGCGTGTGCGAGTCATTCTCCGGCATCGAGATCGGCAGGAGCTCACCTTCGCCGGACCCGGGAAGGTGAGCTCCGCCCATCTCGACCGGTCACCGTTGCAGGAGCGGTCGTTACCCGACCGTTCCCTAGTGGCCGGCGATCCGCTCGATGACCACCGGCGGCGGGTCGTAGGGCGCGGACCCGGCGATGACGTCGTAGCCGTCTCGCAGCGACTCGAGAGCCCGGGCGAAGCGGAACGACTCGTCGGTGTGCAGCGTCATCAGCCGCTGCCCCGCGCGGACCTCGTCGCCGGGCTTGGCGTGCATCTCAACGCCTGCGCCCGCCTGCACCGGGTCACCCTGGCGCGCGCGACCGGCACCGAGCCGCCAAGCCGCAAGGCCGACCGCCATCGCGTCGAGCCGGGTGAGCACCCCGGAGCGGTCGGCGGTCACCACATGGGTCTCCCGGGCCGTCGGCAACGGTGCGTCGGGGTCGCCGCCCTGCGCGCGGATCATCGCCTTCCACACGTCGAACGCCGAGCCGTCGGCGAGACGGTCCGCGGGGTCGACGTCGTCGCGTCCGACCGCGCCGAGCATCTCGCGCGCGAGCGCGAGCGTGAGCTCGACGATGTCAGACGGCCCACCACCCTGGAGCACATCGACCGCCTCGCGCACCTCGAGTGCGTTTCCGGCGGTCAGGCCCAGCGGCGTCGACATCTCGGTGAGCAGTGCACTGGTCGCGACCCCGACGTCGGTGCCGAGGTCGACCATGATCTGAGCCAGGGCGCGCGCGTCGTCGAGCTTCTTCATGAAGGCGCCGGTGCCGACCTTCACGTCGAGCACCAGCGCGCCGGTGCCCTCGGCGATCTTCTTGCTCATGATCGAGCTCGCGATCAGCGGGATCGCCTCGACCGTTCCGGTGACGTCGCGCAGCGCGTACAGCTTGCGGTCGGCCGGCGCCAGCCCCTCGCCGGCCGCGCAGATCGCCGCGCCGACGGTCTGCAGTTGGCGGACGAACTCGGCGTTCGACAGCTTGGTGCGGAATCCGGGGATCGACTCCAGTTTGTCGAGCGTGCCGCCGGTGTGGCCGAGCCCGCGCCCGCTCAGCTGGGGCACGGCGGCACCACACGCGGCGACCAGCGGCGTCAACGGCAGCGTGATCTTGTCGCCGACGCCGCCGGTGGAGTGCTTGTCCGAGGTGGGCTGGGAGAGCGAGGAGAAGTCCATCCGCTCCCCGGTCGCGATCATCGCGTGGGTCCAGCGGGCGACCTCCGGGCGGCTCATGCCGTTGAGGAGGATCGC
>DATMEB010000168.1:0-5720 GCA_035557095.1 Nocardioidaceae bacterium
TTCGATGTCGGTGCGGCGATGACGAGCTGAACCGGCGGTCAGCTGGCCGAGTGGTCGAGCTCGGCAAGACGCGCGTGGATGTCGTCGGTGTGGACCTCCTCGACAAGGTGAGACCGAGGTCGGCCAGGCACCATAGTCAGGGTGGACGTGCCTGCACCGCCCATCGGCATCGCCTGCTTCAATCACACGGGCGATCACCGCCGTGGTCCCGGATCGTCGCCGTACCCGACACGGCCCTGTGATCATCGTCACAACGGGTCTCATGTTGCTGTCCCTTGCGACGGTCTTGTTGCGGCGAGGTAATGCCCGATGGGATCGATGCGGATGACGGCGCCGGTGTAGGGGGCGTTGATCATCTGCGTGCTGGAGTGGTCGGCACAGGACTTGGTCGCGTCGTGGACGCTGGTGGGCAACAAGACCGGTGCGACGCGGCTTGGCTTCGCGGTGTTGTTGAAATTCTTCGAGATCGCGGCGCGGTTCCCGAGCGTGGCGGGTGAGGTGCCGCCGTCCGCGGTGGCGTACTTGGCCGAGCACCTGCACGTCACCGCGGACGCATTTCTCGTCGACCGCTTCTACGTCGCCCTCTCGGACGGCGCCCCGCGGCCGTCGCCACGCTCACCGAGCAAGAACAGGAGTGCTTCCCGCCGAAGTGGCGGGAGATCCGGCACCATCTGGGACTCATCCACGGCACGATCAGCTACCTGGTGATCCGTAGCCAGTTTCTCGGTGGCCTTCCCGACGCACAGGAGGGCCTCGCCGAGATCGGGTTCGTAACTACTCACCCCACCTACCAGGGACGCGGGGTGGCGACGGCTCTCATGCAGCACCTGCTGGCTCTGCCCGGCTACGAGGAGTACGTACTACGGGACATCAAGGACACAAACACGCCTGCCCTCAAGCTGTACGCCAAGCTCGGATTCACAGAGTACGAGCGTCGATCCGTCCGCTTCGCACGACGCGCAGGCTTCTCGACCTACGTCTCGCTGAGACTCATGCAGACCACCCGACCGAGACATCCGGCTGCCAGCGAGGTTCGGAGAACGACACTGGTAGCAGCAACATGAACTGCGTCCGCTGAGGAACCCCTTACGTACACTCGGTAGCGGCGCAGCCCGATCGCCCTGACCGTGACCTGCGGTGTTGCAGATACCCCGTACGGTGAAAATCCCGATTGTCGGGGGCTAAACGTACACTCCGGGCCATGCCCGAGACCATGATCGGCTACGCCCGCTGCTCCACCGACGAACAAGACCTCACCGCCCAGCAACAGCGGCTAATCGAACTCGACGTATCACCGGAGCGGATCTATCTCGACCACGGGTTAACCGGCACCAACCGTGCCCGCCCCGGCCTCGACCAGGCGCTGGCCGCGGTCCGGGTCGGCGACACCTTGGTCGTCCCGAAACTCGACCGGCTGGCCCGCTCCGTGCCCGACGCCCGCGCGATCGGCGACGACCTCGCCGCCCGCGGCATCAAGCTTTCCCTCGGCGGACAGGTCTACGACCCCACCGACCCCATGGGCAAGATGTTCTTCAACATCCTCGCCACATTCGCCGAGTTCGAAGTCGACCTACTGCGGATGCGCACCCGCGAAGGCATGGCTGTGGCAAGAGCGAAAGGCAAGCTCCGCGGGAAACAGCCCAAGCTCTCACCCAAACAAAGGCGCGAACTCGTCCGCATGGCCGGCACCGGCGAATACACCATCGCCGACCTCGCCGAACTGTTCACGGTCTCCCGCACCACGGTGTACCGGACACTCCAACGGCACGACAGCTCAACGGACTGATCGCCAGATCACGCGCCTGGCTCGTCTGCACCTGGTGACACGATCCTTACCAGCGCCCCTCGTTGCCGGTGACAAGCGCCCCGCCGACGCGGCCGTAGTACGCCGACTGACCCTGCTCGTTGAGCTCGGCGGAGTTGGCGTACAGCCGCTCGATCACCTGCTTGGTGACGCTGGAGTTGTCGCCGAGCCAGATCGGGCCGCAGATGACCAGGATGTCGCTGGCCATCACCCGCGGGTAGATCTCCGGCCACGCGTCGACCTCCCAGCCGTGCTCGGTCATGTCCGGGTAGACGCCGATCGCGATCGGGTGGTCGATGGCGCGCAGCACCTCCACCTCGACGCCGTGCGTGCGCATGACGGCCACACTGCGGTCCACCAGGCCCTGGGTGTTGCTGGTCTCGGGCGAGCGCTTGAGCGTGCAGTTGATGTACATCGCACGCAGGCCGGTGAAGTCGTAGCCAGGAGTGGGTTCGGTCATCCCGACAGCCTGCTCCGGTCGACACCGCTCCCGCTACTGCCCGAACGGGCGGTGTGCCCATCGGCCGTCGCGCCGAGTGCCTTTGGGTCAGCTGTCGCGGAACATCTCGATCTGCGCGCCCAGCGCGTTGAGCCGCTCGGCGAGGTCCTCGTAGCCGCGGTTGATGACGTAGACGTTGCGCAGCATCGACGTACCCCGCGCGGCCAGCATCGCCAGCAACATCACCACGGCCGGGCGCAGTGCCGGCGGGCACATCATCTCCGCCGCGCGCCACCGGGTCGGACCCTCGACCATCACGCGGTGCGGGTCGAGCAGCTTCACCGAGGCGCCCAGCTTGTTCAGCTCGGTGAGGTAGATGGCCCGGTTGTCGTAGACCCAGTCGTGGATGAGCGTCTGGCCCTGCGCGGCCGCGGCGATCACCGCGAAGAACGGCAGGTTGTCGATGTTGAGCCCCGGGAACGGCATCGGGTGCACCTTGTCGAGGGGTGCGTGCAGCGTCGACGGCTTTGTCGTCAGGTCGACGAGCCTGGTGTGGCCGTTGTCGGCGACGTACTCGTCGCTGCGGTCGTAGACGAAGCCCATCTCCTCGAGCAGCGCGAGCTCGATCTCCAGGAACTCGATCGGTGCCCGCCGGATGGTGATCTCCGAACTGGTCACGATCGCGGCGGCGAGCAGGCTCATCGCCTCGATCGGGTCCTCCGAGGGCGCGTAGTCGACGTCGACGTCGATGTCGGTGAGGCCGTGCACGGTCAGCGTGGTGCTGCCGATGCCCTCGATCTTGACGCCGAGCTGCTCCAGGAAGAAGCACAGGTCCTGGACCATGTAGTTGGAGCTGGCGTTGCGGATCATCGTGGTGCCGTCGTAGCGAGCCGCGGCGAGCAGGGCGTTCTCGGTGACGGTGTCGCCGCGCTCGGTCAGTACGATCGGTCGTCCGGGGATGACGTTGCCGTTGACGTAGGCGTGGTAGCTGCCCTCGGTGGCCTTCACTTCGAGACCGAACGGGCGCAGCGCCGACATGTGCGGCTCCACCGTGCGGGTGCCGAGGTCGCAGCCACCGGCGTACGGCAGCTCGAAGCTGGTCTCGCGGTGCATCAGCGGACCGAGGAACATGATCACCGAGCGCGTACGGCGAGCGGCCTCGGCGTCCATTCGCGCCAGGTCGAGGGTCTCCGGCGGCACCAGCTCGAGGTCGTTGTCCCCGTTGAGCCAGCGGCACTGCACCCCGATGCTCTGCAGTACCTCGAGGATCCGGTTGACCTCCTCGATGCGGGCGACCTTGCGCAGGGTCGTGCGCCCCTTGTTGAGCAGTGAGGCGCACAGCAGTGCGACGCCGGCGTTCTTGCTGGACTTGACCGCGATGCTGCCGGAGAGGCGGGTGCCGCCCACGACCCGAAGGTGCATCGGCCCGCTGGCGCCGAGGGTGACCAGCTCGCTGTCGAGTGCCTCGCCGATGCGCGCGAGCATCTCGAGGCTGAGGTTCTGGTGGCCGCGCTCGATGCGGTTGACCGCGCTCTGGCTGGTGCGGAGCACGTCGGCCAGCTCGGTCTGCGTCCAGCCGCGGTGTTTGCGGGCGTCGCGGATCAGGTTGCCGATCCTGGCGAGGTAGTCGTTGCTCATGGGCTCCGAGATTATCTCAGATATGAGATAGTGCAAATCGCCACGCCGGGGGAGGGGAGTGGGGCGGTGGTCACTGTAGGTGCTCGGAGCGGCTCGCGTCACGGGGGTCCGTCTCGCGGCCACTGCTCGGACCACTGCGCGGACCACTGGGCGAACCACTGGGCGGACCACTGGGCGGACCACTGCGCGGACGGGACGCCAAGGCGGCGACCGCCACGCCGATGAGGGTCAGCCCGGCGCCGGAGAAGGTGAGCGGGCCGACTGCGAGGTCGGTGAGCGCGAGGTCGATCACCAGCGCCGTGATCACCTGTCCGGCGATCGCGGCCAGACCGAACACCAGGACGCCGAGCACCCGGACGAGGATCGCGGCGGAGCTGATGAACGTGACGCCGAACAGGCCGCCGAGGTACAGCCACCACGACGTCGGCGGCGGGTTCAGGTCGGTCGCGCCACCGAGCGTGGCGAGGAGGAACAGGGTCAGCACGACCGTGCCGACCACGAAGTTCACCCAGGCGGCCGGGAACGGCGTGCCGACCAGGGACACCTGGCCGTTGACCGCCTGCTGCCAGGCGACCCCGGCTCCGGCGGCCAGGGGGAGCAGGGCGAGCAGCAGCACCGCCGGGGCCAGCAGGGCCGCCCCCGTGAGGTGCTCGGACAACGCGAGAACCACGGCCCCCACTGCCAGCCCCGCGCCGGCGGCACGCCCCGGCGTCACCAGGCTCGTACCGGACGGGCCCAGACCGAATCGGTCGACGAGCATCGCGCTGCTCACCTGACCGGCGACGAGCACGACCGTGAACAGCGCGACGCCGATGGTGGCGACGGTGACGCTCTGCGCGACGATCAGCAGGGCTCCCGCGAGCCCGCCCAGCAGATGCCACGGCCGGAGTCGTCCCTGGCGGCTGGCCACGGCGATCCGGCGCAGCCCGGCACGACCGCTCGGGGTCAGCCCGCAGATCAGGCACAGCAGTACGAAGCCGCTGCCGAAGCTGATCATCGAGGCCACTGCGGCGCCGGTCAGCCCGGCGCCGAGCTCGCTCGCCAGCCGGCCGTTGATGTGCGCCTGCATCGCCACCATGCCGCCCAGGAGGAAGGCGACGACAAGGGAGGCGACGGTGACGAGGGCGTGGCGCGACTGCACCTGCCCATCATCGGTGCCGAGGGCCGGCGGGCTGCTTCCGGGTCACGCGCGGGGGCATCCGGTGGCACCGTGGCGAGGCGGCGCCATTGCGCTAGGCAACCCCCGCACGTCGTGGCAGGATCTCAAGGTGACCAGCAGCCCCGCCGAAGCACGGCACCTGCGCGACCTCGCGCGGCTGCGCCGCGTCCGCGACCGGATCGACCGGGAGTACGCCCAGCCGCTCGACGTCGAGGCGCTCGCCCGCGGTGCGCACATGTCGGCCGGTCACCTCAGCCGCGAGTTCCGGCGTGCCTACGGCGAGTCGCCGTACGGCTACCTGATGACGCGGCGCATCGAGCGCGCGATGGCACTGCTTCGTCGTGGCGACCTCAGCGTCACCGAGGTCTGCTTCGCGGTCGGCTGCTCGTCGTTGGGCACCTTCAGCACTCGCTTCACCGAGCTGGTCGGTGTGCCGCCCAGCGTCTATCGGCGCGAGGGAGCGCGCGCGACGGCCGGGATGCCGGCATGCGTGGCGAAGCAGGTGACCAGACCGATCAGGAATCGAGAAGCGCCGACCCCCGAGCCGCACTTAGCGTGACTGCCATGGACATCAACACCGACGACGAGCGGCGCACCATCGCCGAGATGATGGCCAAGGGCAACTACGCCATGCTCCTGCTGGCCACCAAGGACCTCGACGGCACCTTCGAACGGTTGCA
>DATMEB010000169.1:0-2353 GCA_035557095.1 Nocardioidaceae bacterium
GGCTGACGACTACCGGCGGGAACGCGAGCGAATCCTCGCCGTCGCCACGGGTGGTGCCAGCGGTGGGCACCCGCAGACCGGTCCACAGCCGGTGGCCCCGCAACCGGGTCCGCCGGGAGGTCAGCAACCGGGTCCCCAGCCGGGACAGAGCGGCCCGGTGAACCGCGGGCAGGACGCATTCCCGCCGCCGTTCAAGTGGACGACCGAACGCCCGAACCAGACTCCCGCTCCTCAGGGCGGGGCCGAGGAGCGCACTCAGGCCGTGACGGCCGCGCAGAACGCGGAGAAGACGCAGATCGTCGACATGAACGACACGGCCAGCAAGGGCCCGGGACCGAGCTTCGGTGACCGCACCCAGCTCGTGCCGCAGGTGCCGCCGAACTCTCCACCGCAGGGCATGCCCGCCCAGCCCTGGGGACAGCAGCAGGGCCCGCAGCAGGGCGCGTGGGGTCCGGGTCCGCAGCAGCAGCAACAGTCCTCGCCGCCGTGGGAGAACCAGGAGGAGCTGGTCCCGCCGTGGGCCGGCTACCAGGGGCAGGGCTCGGAGCTGTTCGAGGCCGACGAGCCCCGCAGCCGCGGCAAGATGTGGGCGATCATCGGCGTGGTCGTGCTGCTGCTGGCCGTCGGCGGCGTGCTGTACCTGACCGTGCTCAAGCCGGACGACTCCAGCGCACAGCAGGGCAACCAGCAGCCGCAGGAGCAGACCACGAAGAAGCCGGCGCCCAGCCCGGAGAAGCCGCCGCCCTTCGGACCGCTGTACGTGCCGGAGGGCACCACGTCGGGCGGCAAGACCTACTCGGCCGCGGAGCTGGAGAAGTCCAAGGCGCTGCCCACTCCGGACCTGGTGCTGCTCAAGCAGGCCGGGCTGAAGGAGGCGCGCTCGGTGATCGTGGTGAACGAGTCCACGACGATCAGCATGTGGTCCTTCAGCACCAACGACCCGCCCACGCTCGCCCAGGACATCACCACCGACCAGGGCCGGTTCGGCTTCAAGGAGGCACCCGACCTCGCCCAGCAGGGCGTGGCGGTCTACTCCTCCACGCAGAAGAGCGCGAGCCGCACGGTCTACGTCTTCCGCGCGCACTACACCAACGGCGACAACGTGATCCGGGTCGAGGCGTTCGACCCCGACCAGGACAAGGCCAGGTCGCAGTTCGACGCCGCGCTCAAGGCCCAGCTCGAGCTCACCGCGCCGGAGTAGCCACCGCGATGACCGAACCGGAGGCGGCGGCCGTGCACGTCGTGGAGGCCGTGCCGGCACAGCCCACGCGCTCCGCGGACGACGCGACGCCGACCTCGGTCCGGGTCGCGATCGTGCTGTACGAGAACGCGCTGGACGAGATGTGGCGCTGCCTGCGGTCGCTGGTCCGCGGCATCGAGCGGACGGGTGAGGACCCGCGGCTCGCGCCGAACGTGGTCACGATCGCCATCGGCGACTGCTCGGGCGGCCCGATGATCAAGGACGTCGACCTGGCCGCCCTGCGCGCGATGGTCGGGGACCGCGCGAGCGTCGACTACACGTGGTTCGGCCGCAACCTCGGGCACAGCGCCGGCTGCAACACGCTGGCGCAGGACGCGCCCGAGGACGCGCTGCTGTTCCTGAACCCGGACTGCTACGTCTCCCCGCGGATGCTCGGCGGGCTCTTGTCGGCTTTGCGCGACCCGCTGGTGGCCGCGGTCGACGCGCGGCAGATCCCGTGTGAGCACCCGAAGTGGTTCGACCCGGTGACCGGCGAGCAGAGCTGGGCCAGCGGCGCCTGCCTGCTCGTGCGCGCGCCGTGGTTCCGCGAGGCCGGCGGGTTCGACGCGGACGCGTTCCCGTCGTACGTCAACGACGTGGACCTGAGCTGGCGGCTGCGGCTGGCCGGCGGGCGGGTCGTGCACCAGCCGAACGCGGTGGTGTTCCACGACAAGCGGCTGGTCGAGTCGGCCACCGTGCGGCCGACGCGGATCGAGCTGTACGAGGGGCTGCTGGGCCGGCTGCTGCTGGCGACGCGGTTCTCCCGCGAGGACGTGGTCGAGGAGACGATCGAGCTGGTGGGCGCGCACGGGTCGACCGAGCAGCAGCGCGCGGTGGCGGAGTTCGAGCGCCGCCGCCGGGACCGGGCGCTGCCCGAGGCGCTCGCCGGCGCGGACCGGGTGGCCGAGTTCGTCGACGGCGAGTACGGGCGGCGGCGGTTCTGATGGGTCACTACGAGTTCGAGTTCACCGAGCGCGGCCCGTACGGCGCCGCGGTCCGGCTGCTGCGCGACACCGATCTGCACGACAAGCTCGTGCTCGACCTCGGCTGCGGCGCGGCCGCCGTGGCCACCCCGCTGCGGGCGCTCGGCGCGCGCTACGTCGGCCTGGACGT
>DATMEB010000170.1:0-7911 GCA_035557095.1 Nocardioidaceae bacterium
GAGTTTGGTACCCGACGCAGCGAGTGGACACAATAGCGCAGCACCCGGTGCCGGACGAAAGCGCACCGACCCGTACCCGCGAGGAGAGACAGCATGGCCGGTGACTCGTCGTTCGACATCGTGAGCAAGATCGACCGCCAGGAGGTCGACAACGCGCTCAACCAGGCGGCGCGCGAGCTCTCCCAGCGGTTCGACTTCAAGAACACCGGCGCCGAGGTCAAGTGGGCCGGCGAGAACGGTGTGGAGGTCAGCGCCAACGCCGAGGACCGGGCACTCGCTGCGCTCGAGGTCTTCAAGGAGAAGCTGATCAAGCGCGGGGTCTCGCTCAAGGTGCTCGACAGCGGTGAGCCCCGGCAGTCGGGCAAGGAGGTCAAGATCTCGTCCGCCCTGCAGGAGGGCATCTCCCAGGAGCAGGCCAAGAAGGTCTCCAAGCTGATCCGCGACGAGGGGCCCAAGGGCGTCAAGGTGCAGGTCCAGGGTGACGAGCTGCGGGTGACCAGCAAGAAACGCGACGACCTGCAGACGGTCATCTCGCTGGTCAAGGAGCAGGACCTCGACTTCGCGGTGCAGTTCGTCAACTACCGCTGAGCCGGCGCGCCCATGCCCGGGCGGTCAGCTGAGGATCTGCAGGACCGCGCCGGGCGCGATCGACAGCGCGACGGCCGCGGCGACGGTGGCTCCGATCGCCGCCCCCACCGCGGGGGGTACCTCGGGCCGGGTGGCATCCTCGCCGACCACGCCGAGCACCACCACGATCCAGCGCAGGTAGTACGCCAGCCCGATCGCCACGTTGACCGCCATCACCACGGCCAGCCAGCCGACCCCGGCCTCGACCACCACGCCGAACACCACGACCTTGGCGAACAGGCCGACCACGCCGGGCGGCAGCCCCGCCAGGCACAGCAGCGCGAACGCCAGCCCGACCCCGGCCCAGGGCTCCCGCCGCACCAAGCCGGTGTAGTCGGCGATCCGTCCGGCAGGGCGGTGCCGGTTCATCACCGCGACCACGGCGAACGCGCCCATGTTCACCACCGAGTAGATGACCAGGTAGGTCATCGAGGCACGCACCGCGTCCTCGCCGACGTCGGCGAGTACTGCCAGCGGCGCGAGCATGAAGCCGGCCTGCCCGACCGACGACCACGCGAGCAGCCGTACGGCGTGCTGCTGGCGCAGGGCGAGGACGTTGCCGACGGTCATCGTGAGCGCGGCCAGCACCGCCAGCACCGGCTGCCACATCTCCGCGTAGGCGCCGAAGGCGAGGCCGAGCACGAGCAGCAGACCGACCAGCCCGGCGGCCTTGGAGACCACGGAGAGGTACGCCGCGACCGGGACCGGCGAGCCCACGTAGACATCCGGCACCCACGCGTGGAAGGGCACCGCGGCGACCTTGAACGCGAGCCCGACCAGCGTCAGCACCACTCCGGCCACCGCGACCGGGGCCGCCGGGACTCCCTCGGTCAGCGCCGCGTCGATGCGGTTCAGGTGAACCGCGCCGGTGGCGCCGTACACGAACGAGATGCCGAGCAACGTGAACGCCGTGCACACCACCGAGACCAGGAAGAACTTCAGCGCGGCCTCGGCCGAGCGCCGGTCGCCGCGCTTGAGACCGGCCATCGCGAACGCGGGCAGCGACACGACCTCGAGCGCGATCAGCAGCGTGACGAGGTCGCGCGACGCGACCAGCGTCATCGCGCCCGCCGCCGACGACAGCAGCAGGAAGTGGAACTCAGCCGAGGGGATCCGCGGGTCCAGGATCGCCCGGGCTGACAGCAGCACGACCACGGTCGAGCCGACGAGCACCACCAGCCAGCCGGCCACGGTGAGGCTGTCCACGACGTACGAGCACGCCCGGGGCACCCCCGGCTGCGCGGGCAGGCAGAACACCGCGCGCACCCCGGTCGCCTGCACCGCCGCCGTCACCGCCGCGACGGCCAGCCCCGCAAGGGACAGCACGCTCACCACCGGGAACCGGACCCGCGTGACGAACGCGTCCACGACCAGGACGGCGATCGCGGTCAGGGCCAGCGCCAGCGGCGGCGCGATCGCCAGCCAGTCGACGGACTGCACGCCGTTCATGCGCCACCGCCCAGCAACGCACGCACCGCCGGGTCGACGACGTCGAGCACCAGGCCGGGCACCACACCGACCAGCACCGTCAGCACGACCAGGGGGGCCCACACGCCCAGCTCCAGCGACGTGGCCTCCTCGGTGCGCACCGCCGTGAGCTGGCCCGTGACCGCACCCGGCGTCGCCTCCGCGGGCCCGGTCGGCGGCACGGCCTGCGAGGGCTCCCCCTGGCACACCAGCCGCAGCACCTTGACGAAGTAGACCGCGGTGATCACCGCGCCCACGCCGCCGAGCACCATGCACACCAGGTACGTCGTCCTAGGCAGGCCGGCCGCGGGGTCGAACGCCGCGAGCAGCGTCAGCATCTCGCCCCAGAACCCGGCGAGTCCCGGCAGCCCGAGGCTGGCCATCGCGGCCAGTGCCAGCACCGCGGCCATCCGCGGCGACCTGGCGTACAGCCCGCGCCCGAGCCCCACCAGGTCCGAGGTGTCGCGCCGGTCCTTGAGCGCACCGACGAGGAAGAACAGCAGGCCGGTGATCAGCCCGTGGGCGATGTTCGCGACCAGCGCACCGTTGACCCCGACCGGGGTGAGCGTCGCGATGCCGAGCAGCACGAAGCCCATGTGACCGACGCTGGAGTACGCCACCAGGCGCTTCAGGTCGGTCTGCGCCAGGCAGGCCAGGGAGCCGTAGACGATGCCGACCGCGCCCAGCACCGCGAGGAACGGCGCGACCGCGTGAGCCCCCTCGGGGACGACCGGAAGCCAGATCCGTACGAAGCCGTAGGTGCCCATCTTCAGCAGCACGCCGGCGAGCAGCACCGAGCCGATCGTGGGTGCCTTGGCGTGCGCGTCCGGCAGCCAGATGTGCAACGGCCACATCGGGGACTTCACCGCGAAACCGAGCCCGATCGCCAGTGCTGCGACCAGCTGGGTCGCGGCCGGGAGGTCGGTGCCGCCGGCCGCGGCCAGCGTGACGACGTCGAACGTGCCGGCGTACGCGTAGACGAGCAGGAACCCGGCGAGCATCACCGCCGAGCCGACGACCGTCAGCAGCAGGAACGTCGTGGCGGCACGACGCCGTCCGGCCGGGTCGTGCTGGTCGCCCCAGCCGGCGATCACGAACCACATCGGCACCAGTACGAGCTCGAAGAAGACGAAGAACAGGATGAGGTCGAGTGCGAGGAACGTGCCGAGCACGCCGGTCTCCATCAGCAGCACCACGGCCACCAGGGCGCGCTCGCCACCGCACTGCGGTCCACCACCGCGCAGCAGCGAGACCATGCACAACAGCGTGAGCAGGGTGGTCAGCACGACCAGCGGCAGTGAGATCCCGTCGACGCCGAGATGCCAGCGGACGTCGAGCGGGGCGATCCAGGCGACGTCGACCTCGAGCTGCATGGCCGAGGTGCCGACGACCGCCGGGGCCGCGGCCAGCGACAGCACCAACGCGACGGCGGTTACCACCACACCGATGACCGGGGCCTTCTCGTCGGCCTGACGCGCAGGCCAGGCCGCGAGCACCAGCGCACCCAGGGCGGGTACGGCGACCAGAAGGCTCAGCAGCCCGTTCACGCGCCCACCACCCCCGCGACCGCTGCCACCGCGACGACGACCAGCACCGCGCCGACCACGGCCGCGCTGAGGTAGACCTGCACGTTGCCGTTCTGTGCCAGCCGGAGCACGGCTCCCATGCCGCGGGCGGCGAACGCGCTGCCGCGAACGTAGGGCTCCACGACGTCGCGGTCGTTGGCGACGACTCCGTCGGCCAACCGGCTCGTGGGCCGGGCGAACGCGCTGTCGTAGGCCTCGTCGAACCTGGCCTCGCGTGCACAGAACTCCCGCACGCGTGCGGGCATCAGCCCGGCCGGGTCGCGGCGCCCCGACCGGCGCCAGCCGGCGTAGACCAGCCCGATGACCACCAGCACGGCCAGCGTGGCGGTGACGGCGATCTCGGGGTGGAGGAACTCGGTGTCGGGGTCGGACGGATCCACGAGCACCTGCGGGCTCAGCAGTACGAGTCCTCCGAACAGGGTCACGGCAGCGAGCACGACCAGCGGCCCACGCATCAGCCAGGGCGGTTCGTGCGCGGCGGCCTCGACGTCGGCGACGGCGGCCGACGGGGTGCCGAAGCAGACCATCAGCCAGGCGCGCAACGCGTACGCCGCTGTGACCAGAACGGTGCCCGCGGAGCTGACCAGCAGCAGCCAGTCGGTCACCGAGCCCCCGTGCAACGCGGCGTCGACCACCACGCCGAGCACCGCGTCCTTGGAGAAGAACCCGACGACCGGCGGCAGTCCCACCAGGGCCAGCAGGCCGATTCCCATCGTCGCAGCGGTGACCGGGAGCCGCGACCACAGCCCGCCCATCGCCGACATCGACGTGCTGCCGACCGCGTGCGCGACCGCGCCCGCGCACAGGAACAGCAGCGCCTTGAACGCGCCGTGCGACATCAGATGGAAGATGCCGGCGGCGTAGCCACCGACCGCGAGCGCGCCGAACATGTACGCCAGCTGACTGACGGTCGACCACGCGAACACCCGCTTGAGGTCGTCCTGGGCCAGCGCGAACAACGCGGCGAGCAGCATCGAGATGGCAGCCACGACCGCCAGCACGCTGCTCGCGACCGAAGAGAGGTCCAGCACGGGCAGCAGCCGCGCGACGAGGTAGACACCGGCGGCCACCATCGTGGCGGCGTGGATCAGCGCGCTGATCGGCGTCGGGCCCGGCATCGCGTCGGGGAGCCAGGTGTGCAGCGGGAACTGCGCCGACTTGCCCACGACGCCGCAGAGGACCAGCAGCATGGCCACCGTGGCCGTGGTGGTGCTGAGGTCACCGGCGTCGGCGGCGTCGTTGGCTGCCGAGATGCGGAACGAGCCGACCGCCACCCCGAACACGAAGATCCCGAACAGCAGCCCGATGTCGCCCAGCCGCGTCATCACGAACGCCTTGACCGCGCCGGCCCGCGCATCGCTGCGCTCCCAGAAGTGCCCGATCAGGAAGTACGAGCACGCGCCCATCACCTCCCAGCCGACCAGCAGCACGAAGAAGTCGTCGGCGAGCACGACCGTGGTCATCGCGGCGGTGAAGACGAGCACGAGGAAGGCGTACGTCGGGTAGCGCGGGTCGTCGCGCAGGTAGGCGACGGAGTAGACCAGCACCGCCAGCGCGACCGACGTGGCCAGCAGCACCATCAGCGCCGCCAGGCCGTCGACCGAGAGCGTCAGCGTGATCGGCACCGCGCCGGTGGCCAGGGTTGCGTACGTCACCGCCTCGCCCTGTGCCGCCCCCAGCTGGGGAACGGCGACGACGAGCCCGGCCAGCCAGGTGACGACACCCGCTGCGGCGGAGAGCTCTCGAGCCCACCGCCGGGGCACGAGCAGCACGCCGCAGGCGCCGAGCAGCGGCAGCGTCACCGCCCAGAGCGGGCTCACCGGCCACCCGCCGCGTCGGCGGGCACCGGCCCGCCGGCGGCCTCCTCGGTACCGACCGTCTGCTCGGCGGGGATCTGCTCGTCGGCGATCTGCTCGTCCACGGCGTCGCTGTCGGCCAGGGCGCGCAGGCGGTCGGCATCGATGTGGCCGTAGGAGCGGAACACCGCCAGCACGATCGCCAGCCCCAGCCCGATCTCGGCCGCGGCGACCGCGATCACGAACAGCGTGAGCACCTGTCCGCTGTGCACCACGTCGCGCAGGTACGCGTCGAACGCCACCAAGTTGAGGTTGACCGCGTTGAGCATCAGCTCGACGCCCATCAGCACCAGCACGGCGTTGCGCCGCGCGAGAACGGCGTACGTGCCGATGGCGAACAGCAGCGCCGAGAGCACCAGCGGGAACAGCAGCGGCATCAGTCGCCCTCTCCCCCGGACCGGTGGCGTACGGGCCGGGACAGCGCGATCGCACCGACGAGCGCGGCCAGCAGCAGCACGCTGAGCACCTCGAACGGCAGCACCCAGAAGCGGAAGATCGCCTCACCGGTGCTGCCGGCCGAGCCCAGCAGGGCGTCGTCGAGCGAGATGCGGACGTCGCCGAAGCCGGCCACGACCGTGGTCACGAGCACCACCGCGACCGCGGCCGCGACTCCCGCGGCCAGCGCCCGGTTGCCCGTGGTCTCGCCGAGCTGCGGGCCGGTCGGTGCGCGGGTCAGCATCAGCGCGAACAGCAGCAGCACCACGACCGCACCGACGTAGATCAGCACCTGCACCCAGGCGACGAACTCAGCGGCCAGCAACAGGTAGCAGCCGGCGAGCGCGCCCAGGGTGACGACCAGCCACAACGCCGAGTGCACGAGCCGCCCGGTGGTCACGACCAGCAGCGCGGATCCGACCGCGACCACGCCGAGCAGCACGAACAGCACCTCGACTGCGCTCACGTCGCGGGTCCCTCGGTCTCGTCGGGACCCTCGGACCCGTCGGGCTGCTGGGCGGCCTCATGGCGCTCGGCGGCCTGTGAGGCCGCCCGTTCCGCGGTACGCCGCGCCGAGGTCAGCTCCTTGGGCTCGTCGGCGTGCACGTCGAGGGCCGGCGGCGCCGGCACGGTCCACATCCAGTCGCGCAGCCGATCGCGCTCGTGGGTGAGGTCGCGGATGTCGAACTCGGCGTACTCGAACTCCGGCGTCCAGAACAACGCGTCGAACGGGCACACGTCGATGCAGATGCTGCAGTACATGCACAACGAGAAGTCGATCGCGAACCGGTCCAGCACGTTGCGGCTGCGCTCGCGCCCGCCCTCCTCGACCGGGGGCACCGTCTCCTTGTGCGAGTCGATGTAGATGCACCAGGACGGGCACTCCCGCGCGCACAGCATGCACACGGTGCAGTTCTCCTCGAACAGCGCGATCACGCCGCGCGAGCGCGGCGGCAGCTCCGGCTGCGCGTCGGGGTACTGCGCGGTCACCGCGCGCCGGGTGAGGTTCTGCCAGGTGACCCGGAGCCCCTGCAGCAGCCCGCTGCGCCATCCTGCTGTCCGGCCGCCCGTGCGACCGTTCGCCTGGCTCGACGTACTCATGCCGACATCACCGCTCCCACCGAGGTGAGCGCCAGCTGCGCCAGCGCGATCGGAACCAACACCTTCCAGGCCAGCTTCTGCAGCTGGTCCTCACGCATGCGCGGCAGCGCGACCCGTGCCCAGATCACCAGGAACGCGACCAGGCCGGCCTTGACCAGCGTCCACAGCCAGCCCAGCTGGTCACTCGCAGGTCCCTGCCACCCACCGAGGAACAGCACCGCGGTCAGCAGCGAGAGCACGACGATGCCGGCGTACTCGGAGAGCAGGAACAGCGCGAACCGCAGCCCGCTGTACTCCGTGAACGGGCCGAACACGAGCTCGGAGTCGGCCACCGGCATGTCGAACGGCGGACGCTGCAGCTCGGCCAGTCCGGCGACGAAGAACACCACCAGGCCGGGCAGCTGCCACAACAGCCACCACGGCTCCCAGGCGTCCACGATCCCCGTCAGCGACAGCGTGGCCGCGGCCATCGCCGGGCTGACCGCGGCCAGCACGAACGGCAGCTCGTAGCCCATCAGCTGGGCCGCGACCCGCAGCCCGCCGATCAGGCTGAACTTGTTGGCGCTGGCCCAGCCGGCCATCAGCGCACCGAGCACTCCGACGCTCATCACGGCCAGCACGAAGAACAGGCCGAGGTCGAGGTCCTGGCCGACCAGGCCGGGGCCGATCGGGATCGCGACCATCGCCACCAGGTACGGCAGCAGGGCCACGGCCGGCGCGAGCTTGTAGACGGTGCGGTCGGCCGCAGCGGGTACGACGTCCTCCTTCTGCGCGAACTTCACGCCGTCGGCGACCAGCTGCGCCCAGCCGTGGAAGGCGCCGGCGTACATCGGGCCCAC
>DATMEB010000171.1:0-5725 GCA_035557095.1 Nocardioidaceae bacterium
GTCGCCTCGACCGACCGGATCGCGTCCAGCCCGTCCTGACCCGACCACAGCGACTGGGGCGGGTCGTACTCGCGGGCCTCGGCCTCCACCGAGGAGTACGCCGTCAGCGGGATGTACGGCGGGTTGACCACCACCACGTCGACCCGGCCGTCGAGCTCCTCGAACGCGGTGGCGATGTCGCCGCAGCGCAGGTCGACGCCGGTACCCGACAGGTTGCGGCTGGCGTAGGCGAACGCGGCCTCGGACAGCTCGACGGCGTACACGCTGGCCTGCGGCACCTCGGTGGCCAGGGCCAGCGCGATCGCCCCCGAGCCGGTGCACAGGTCCACGACGACGGGGTCCTCCAGCCGGGAGAGCCGGTCGACCGCCCAGCCGGCCAGCTGCTCGGTCTCCGGGCGCGGCACGAACACTCCCGGGCCGACCTCGACCTCGACATAGCGGAACGCGGCCGTGCCCAGGATGTGCTGCAGCGGCTCGCGCCGCTGCCGTCGCGCCATCAGCGTGTCGAACGCGCGCACCTGGTCGTCGGTGAGGGTGTCGGTGAGCCCCACGCGGGTACGGGAGACGTCGAGCACGCGCGCGAGGAGCATCTCGGCGTCGTTGCGGGGTGCGGCGACGCCGGCCTGCTGCAGCCGCCAGGTGGCACGGGCGAGCGCCTCACGAGCCCGCACTCAGCGCCCTCGGGACGCGGTGCGGTCCTGCTCGCCGGCCTCGACCGCCGCCAGCCGGGTGGCGAGGTCGGCGTCGACGCAGGCCTGGATCACGTCGTCGAGCGCGCCCTCGAGCACCTGGTCGAGGTTGTACGCCTTGAAGCCGACTCGGTGGTCGGAGATGCGGTTCTCCGCGAAGTTGTAGGTGCGGATCCGCTCGGAGCGGTCGACGGTGCGCACCTGCGAACGCCGGGTTTCTGAGGATGCTGCCGCGGCCTGCTCCTCGGCGGCCGTCAGCAGCCTCGACCGCAGGATCCGCATCGCCTGCTCGCGGTTCTGCAGCTGGCTCTTCTCGTTCTGGCAGCTGACCACGATCCCGCTGGGCACGTGCGTGATGCGGACGGCGGAGTCGGTCGTGTTGACGCTCTGCCCGCCGGGACCGGAGGACCGGAAGACGTCGATCCGCAGGTCGCTGTCGTCGATGGTCACGTCGATCGGCTCGGCCTCGGGCATCACGAGTACGCCGGCGGCAGAGGTGTGGATGCGTCCCTGCGACTCGGTGACCGGGACGCGTTGCACCCGGTGCACGCCACCCTCGAACTTCAGCAGCGCATGCGGCTCCTCGCCGGGTTCGGGCGTGCCCTTGGCCTTCACCGCGACCGTGACGCTCTTGTAGCCGCCGAGGTCGGACTCGGCCGCGTCGAGGATCTCGGTCTTCCAGCCCCGGCGCTCGGCGAACCGGAGATACATCCGCAGCAGGTCGCCGGCGAACAGGGCCGACTCGGCGCCGCCCTCACCGGCCTTGACCTCGAGGATGGCGTCCTTGGCGTCGCTGGGGTCCCGGGGCACCAGCAACCGGCGCAGCCGCTCCTCGAGCTGTGCGTGCTGCTCGGCCAGCCGGTTGCTCTCCTCCTGAAACGTCGGGTCCTCCGCGGCGAGCTCCCTGGCGGCCTCGACGTCGTCCTGGGTCTGCTTCCACTCCTGGTAGGTGCGTACGACCGCTGTCAGCTCGGCGTAACGCCGGTTGAGGTCGCGGGCCAGCCCCTGGTCGCTGTGAACCTCAGGGTCGGCGAGGCGCTTCTCGAGGGCGGCGTGCTCGGCGAGCAGCGTCTCTGCTGCCTCGAACATGGTCACCTCACTCCAGACCGGTCGGACCGGCGCCCGCGCGCACGCCACGGAAGACACAAAAGGGGCGCCGGCCGGACGAGTGGTTGCTCGTCGGCCGGCGCCGCCGGGTAGCTACTTCTTCTTGGCCGCCTGCTTCTTGGCGTAGCGAGCCTCGAACCGGGCCACGCGGCCACCGGTGTCGAGGATCTTCTGCTTACCGGTGTAGAAGGGGTGGCAGTTGGAGCACACGTCGGCGTGGATCGAGCCGGACGTCGCGGTGCTGCGGGTGGTGAACGTGTTGCCGCACGTACAGGTGACGTGCGTCTCCACGTAGTCAGGGTGGATGTCGCGCTTCATGCTGGTTCCTTTGCTCTCGAGGCGCCGGGTCGTCGCGCGGGTCGCGGACGTGAACCGGAACCGACGAACAAGTGTGCCACCCCGGGTCGGCCCTGAGCCAATTCGCTGAGCCGATCCCGGTGGCGGCGTGCTACCGGAACGCGGTGCCTCACAGGAACAACGCCGCCGCCGGCGCTATTCCGGCACCCCGTCAGTCATCGTCGCTGCTCTCGCGGCGCCCGCCGTTGGGCACGGGCATCGTCTTCTGCACCTGCATCAGGAACTCGATGTTGCTCTTGCTCTTCTTGAGCTTGTCGAGGAGCAGCTCGAGCGCCTGCTGCCCGTCGAGCCCGGACAGGACCCGGCGCAGCTTCCAGACGATGGCCAGCTCGTCCTTCGACATCAGCAGCTCCTCGCGGCGGGTGCCGGAGGCGTCGACGTCGATGGCCGGGAAGATGCGCTTGTCGGCGAACTCGCGGCGGAGCCGGAGCTCCATGTTGCCGGTGCCCTTGAACTCCTCGAAGATGACCTCGTCCATCTTCGAGCCGGTCTCGATCAGCGCGGTCGCCAGGATGGTCAGCGACCCGCCGCCCTCGATGTTGCGGGCCGCACCGAAGAACTTCTTCGGGGGGTACAGCGCCGAGGAGTCGACACCACCGGACAGGATCCGGCCGCTCGCGGGGGCCGCGAGGTTGTAGGCGCGTCCGAGCCTCGTGATCGAGTCGAGCAGCACCACCACGTCGTGGCCGAGCTCGACCAGGCGCTTGGCGCGTTCGATCGCCAGCTCGGCGACCGTGGTGTGGTCCTCGGCCGGGCGGTCGAAGGTCGAGGCGATGACCTCGCCCTTGACGGCCCGCTGCATCTCGGTGACCTCTTCGGGCCGCTCGTCGACGAGCACGACCATGAGGTGGCACTCGGGGTTGTTGGTCGTGATCGCGTTGGCGATCGCCTGCATGACCAGCGTCTTACCGGCCTTCGACGGCGACACGATCAGGCCGCGCTGGCCCTTGCCGATCGGTGCCACGATGTCGATCACGCGCGTGGTCACCGTCTGCTGCTCGGTCTCGAGGCGCAGCCGCTCCGAGGCGTACAGCGGGGTGAGCTTGGGGAACTCGACGCGCTGACGCGCGGTCTCCGGGTCGCCGCCGTTGATCGTGTCGAGCCTTACCAGCGGGTTGAACTTCTCCCGCCGCTCGCCCTCGCGGGCCTGCCGCACCTGACCGGTGACGGCGTCACCCTTGCGCATGCCGTACTTGCGCACCATCGACATCGAGACGTAGACGTCGTTGGGACCGGGCAGGTAGCCGCTGGTCCGCACGAACGCGTAGTTGTCGAGCAGGTCGAGGATGCCGGCGACCGGGATCAGGACGTCGTCCTCGGCGACGGTGGGCTCCGCGTCGGCGGGCCCGCGGCGGTCGCGCTCGCGGTAGCGGTCACGACCCCGACGGCGTCGGCGGCTGCCGCCACCCTGGCCGTCGTCGCGGTTGCTGTCGCGGTTGCTGTCCCGGTTGCTGTCCCGGTTGCCACCGCGGTTGCCACCGCGGTTACGGTCCTGCCCGCGCTCCTGGTTGCCGCGGTTGTCGTCGCGACCGCGGTCCTGGTTGCGGTCCTGCTGGCCGCGGTTGTCGTCACGACCGCGGTCCTGCCCCCGGTCCTTGTTCCGGTCCTGGTCGCGATCCTGATCGCGGTCCTGATCGCGGTCCTGATCACCGGGGTTCTCGTCACGGTTGTCGGACTGCGCGTCACCACGCTCGTCGGTCTTGGGGCCGTCGGTCTTGGCCTGGTCGGTCCTGGCCTGCTTGGCCTTCGGCTCGTCGTTGCTCGACGTCCGGGAGGAGTCGTCGGGCCTGGACTCGCCGGCCGGGGACTCGCCGGCCTTGGAGCTGTGGGCGGTCTTCGGCGCGCTGCCCTGGGCGGCCTGGATGGCCTCGATGAGCTGCCCCTTGCGCATGGTCCCGGCACCCTTGATGCCGAGTCCCCCGGCGAGCTGCTTCAGCTCGGGGAGCAGCATGCCGTTGAGACCACTCCCCCGGCGGCGACGCGGAGACTCCGCGGCCTGGCCGGCGGCACCGGTGTCTGTGGCACCAGTGGCGGGAGAGGCGGAGGTTGTTTCAGTCACGTGAGGTCCTTCCCACGTCGGGGCCGCGAACGTGGCAGTCCGCGCACCCTGGATCGGCGAGTCCGGCGTCGTGCGGACTCGCGGAGTGGTGTGGAACGCGCCGAGTAGGCGTCCTTCCTCTGGGCTCTCAGGATCAACCATGACCGCAGTGGATCGTGGCGCCCGGCTAAGCGGGGTGAGAGATTCACCGACCCGACTGGGCGGTGCAGACCTGAGAGTAGCACTCTTGCCCGGGTTCCGGGTCAACAGGCCCCAACATCACCGGCAGCGTGTCTATTCCCCTGAACCCGGGAGACCATCGGCCAGCGGCTGCACCGCGACGCCGTCGAGGTCGACACCCAGAGCCTCGACCCGCCACGCACCGTCTTCGGATGCCGCGGCCGCAGCGGCCACATCCGAGGCCTTCTGCCGCCGGCCGTCGCACAGCGCCAGCAGCGTCGGCCCGGCACCGGACACCACCGCCGCGATGCCCCGTGCGCGCAGGTCGGACAGCAGCCGGCCGGTGGCCGGCATCGCGGCCACGCGGTACGGCTGGTGCAACCGGTCCTGCGTGGCCTCGAACAGCCGGTCGGGGCGCTGCGTCATCGCGGCCACCAGCAGACCCGACCTGCTCGCGTTGAACACCGCGTCCTGGTGCGGGACCTCTGCCGGCAGCAGCCCGCGGGCGGTGGCCGTCGACATCGGCTGGTCGGGTACGCACACGACCGGCAGAACGTCGTCGTGCGGCCGCAGGCGCACCGAGCGCGCGCCGTCGTCGTCGAACCACGCCACCGTGAACCCGCCGCCCAGGGCCGCGGCCACGTTGTCCGGATGGCCCTCGAGCTCGGTGGCGAGATCCAGCACCTCGTCGTCGCCGATCCGTTTCCGTGGCGGCGCGTGCTCGCCCACCAGCGCCCTCGCCGCGACCACGCCGGCGACGATGGCCGCGGCCGACGACCCCAGGCCGCGGCTGTGCGGGATCGTGTTGCGGCACCGCACCTGCAGGCCCGGTGGTTCGCCGTACCAGCGTCGCAGCGCCGCGAGCATCGACGACACGACCAGGTGCGACTCGTCGCGGGGTACGTCGTCGGCGGCCTCGCCGGACACCTCGACCGACAGGCCGCCCGTCGACAGTGCGGCGTCGACCTCGTCGTACATGCCGAGGGCCAGCCCGAAGGTGTCGAACCCGGGCCCGAGGTTGGCACTGGTCGCGGGCACGCGCACGCGTACGCCGACGCGAGCCGGGTCGGCCGCAAGAGAACCGGTCATCGTCGCCGTGAGCCCGTCAGACCAGCCCGGCCGCCCGCGCGGCCGCGTCGACGTCGGCCTCGACCACGGTGTCGACGATGTGGTCGAACGAGGAGAGCGCGGTGTCGATGTCCTTGAGGCCGTGCCCGGTCACGGTGACCACGACGTCCTGGCCACGGTCGAGCAGGCCTTGCTCCTGTGCGGCCAGCAGGCCGGCGACGCCTGCGGCTGAGGCGGGCTCGACGAACACGCCGTCGTTGGCAGCGAGCTCACGCTGGGCCGCGAG
>DATMEB010000172.1:0-2693 GCA_035557095.1 Nocardioidaceae bacterium
CCACGGCCGGTCGGCGACTCCCCCGCACGCGATCACCATGGAGTCCACCTCGTTCGACGCCCTGCGGACGAGCCGCACGGCCACTCCGACCAACGGCAGATCTCGAGGCCGCCGTCCGAACTCCAGCCATGCAGTGCGCTCACCCGGAAGGGGGCGAGGGAACGAGGCGCTGACCACCAGCTCGTCGGGTTGCAGGCTGGTGCAGAGCGGTCCGGTGTACAGGTCGCCGGCCGCGACCCGACGGGTCCCCTGCACCGAGCGCACCGTCAGGGATCCCCCTACAGCAGTGAAGACCACCGGGATCTCGGCACCGGGGATCGCCGCCACGATGCTCCCCACGACCGTTCCGCGGTTGCGGGTCGATACGTGGCCCACGTGCGGCAGGGCCTGGGCGAGCAAAGGCAGGCCCGCCAGGTCACGTGTGCCCTTTTCGACTGCCCGCTGACGCACCAGCGCCCCGAGGACGCTGTCACTCTCGCCCTCGCTGACATCACCCAGCCCGCAGACCCGGTTGATGTCGATCACGAACGCCGGCCGGATGTCACGGTTGGACATCGACTGGAGCAGCGTCTGCCCGCCGGCGAGTACGCGTGCCTCCTCGCCATGCTCGCGCAGCATCTCCAAGGCCTCATCGACGGTCCTCGGGGACAGATAGGTGAACGGGGCAGGCTTCATCGGACTCCGCTGTCCCCCTGGCCGGCCAGCTCGGAGCCACCGATCACGCCCATGTCGAATGCCTCGCTCATATGCAGGCTGAGGACGTTGTCGCCGCCGATCTCCTTCAGCCGGGTCATCTGGTCGTACGCCTCGAACAGGTCGGTGTGCCCTCCGGGAGGGATCACCTGGAAGTGCTCGCTCTCCTCTGGTGAGGGATAGAAGTTCTCCTTGAGCACACACATCCCGGCGATGACGAAGGTGCCGTCGCTCGTCTTCACAACTGCTGACTGCCCCCCGTGGGTGTGCCCGGGAGTGAAGAGAAGGTCGAACCCCTCCGCGACCTGGTAGTCACCATCGAGCTGCCGCAGGCCCATCTGCTCGATGCGCTCGTAGTGTTCGGCGGGCGCGAAGGACGTCGCGAACATCTCGTGTGAGGGCGTGGTCTCCCACTCCCGGCGCTGGACGAGGATCTCGGTGTCGGCGAACGGGTCGATGGTCATGCAGTGATCCCAGTCCAGGTGGGTCAGCACGGTGACGTCGATATCGCTCGGCCGCATGCCCCGCTCACGCAGATGGCTCTCGATCGACTTGACGTCGACCACATCCGCGAACACCTGACCCACGTGAACAAGCTCCCGGTCGACGGGGCGGATGTGCTGGCTGTAGTCCGTCGCGCTGCAACCGACGTCGATGAGGGCGGCGAAGCCGTGACCCCTGACCAGCCACGCGACGTACGGGATGTCGATCGGCACACCGGCGTTGTGCATGTAGGTGAACCGGCTCTTCTCCCGGTGCGGACCATAGGCCACGACGAGAGGCTCGATGGTGAACATGGGTGTCTCCTATGGGTTCGGGATCTGTGCGGTGGCGATTCGCTCGGCGAGGTCGCCCGGATGGATCGGGGTTCCAGCGATGCCGACGCCCAGCGGGGCCAAGGCATCTGCGACAGCGCAGGCGACCGCGCCAGGCGTCGCGATCATCGCCGACTCCCCCATCCCCTTGATGCCGGCCTTCGTGAACGGCGAAGGGGAGGCGAGGTGGTCCAGGGTGATGCGAGGAACGACGGTGCTGGTGGGGAGCAGGTACTCGGCCAGCGTGCTGCCCCCGGGCGTTCCGTCCTCGAGGTAGCCCGCATCCTCGAACAGAGCGGCACCGATGCCTTGGACGACTGCACCGAGGGTCTGCCCCTCGACGATCATCGGGTTGATCACCGTGCCGCAGTCCTCAGCCACCGCGGCACGTTCGACAGTGATCTCCCCGGTACCTGGGTCGACGGCGACGACGACGGCGACACACCCGTTGGAGTACGTCGCGGGCGGGTCGTAGAACGCTGTAGCGACGAGCTCGGGCGATGGCAGGGCCTCGCGCACACCCAGGTCGAACGTGGCTGCCGCGGCCACGTCGCGGATCGCGATGGCGGCGTCGGTACCCGCGACCCGGACCTGCCCGTCGCCGAAGACAAGATCATCCGGCTCTGTCTCGAGCAGGTGTGCTGCTACTGCGACGAGCTTGTCGCGGAGCCGCTCGCTCGCCACGTTCAGCGCCCCTCCGGTGACTGTCGCCACTCGGCTGGCCCTGGTGCCGGCGGTGCTGAACGGCGTCGAGTCCGTGTCCCCGGCGACGATGGCGACCTCACTGGGGTGCACGCCCACCACGTTGGCTACGACCTGGGCCAGGGAGGTGGCGTGGCCCTGGCCCTGACTGGGCGTTCCGACGGCGGCGCGGACCTCCCCCGACGGAAGCATGGTGATCGTCACGGAGTCGTGGGACGAGAACGACCATTGCGACTCACCGGCGCCGGCTGAACCCCAACCCGAGGGTTCGACGTACGGGCTTATCCCCACGCCGCGGTAGTGCCCGTCCGGGGTTTGACCCCGTGACTGCTCATAGCCGCCGACCATGTCCAGGGCCTTGGTCATCGCCTCGACGTGGCTGCCGCTGTCGTAGAGCATTCCCGTCGCCGTGCGGTACGGGAAGTCGCTGTCTGCGAGCATGTTCTGGCGGCGTAGGCCGAAAGGGTCGCGCCCGAGGAAGCG
>DATMEB010000173.1:0-15925 GCA_035557095.1 Nocardioidaceae bacterium
TGAGCGGTTGCGGAGCTGCGGCCATCCGGCCGCAAAGGGCCGGAAGCCTCATCCGGTGGCGACTAGCTCGGGGAGGTCTTCGGGCCACGCCAGCGCCCCTAGCCGGTCTCGCACCGCGAGCGCGGTGACGTAGAGCTGCACGTCGCGCAGGCCAGGCGGCGCGGCGCCGGCGCGCAGCCGGTCGAGGACCGGCATCACCTCGTCGCGCCACCACGCCGCCGCGAGCTCGCGCGCGGTGAGCGGTTCGGGTCGGCTGCTTCGGGTGCGGTACGCCCACGCTTCGGCCGAGTCGGCCAGCCGCGCCCAGTCCGCGGGCTCGTCCAGCCACAGGTTCCGGCGTACGTCATCGGGCAGCGGGACCCTTTCCAGGAACCGGCGCTCGGCGGCCTTGCTGGGTAGGTGTGCCGTGCGCAGGCAGCACATCGCGTAGGCGACGGTGCACACCCGGGTGACCCGCGCCGGCAGGCTGTCCCAGCCCAGTGCCTTGGCCGCGGAGACGCGGTGGTGGCCGTCTCGTACGAAGTACAGCTCGCCCAGCTGGACCAGGTCGAGTGGGGCGGGTTGACCACCTGCTCGCAGCATCGTGGACAGCCCCTCTCTGCGCTGGCGCAGCGCTGGGTTGATGAGCTGAAAGTCGGCGTCGAAGTCCACGGAGCGCGACGCGCTGCCCACCACGGCCGTCAGCGGAACGACGTCCTGGCAGCGCCCCATCGTCCCGTCGCCGCCCAGCGCGGCGAGCGCGTCGGCCAGCGGCATCAACGTCGTACGCCGTCGCCGCCAGTCTCGCGGCCTCATGCCTGCGCCCTTTCTCGGCTCGTCGGGATCCACTCGTACCGGCTGGGGACGTTCGTCGCGGCTACGCCCTTCGGCGCAGGAGCGTGGGCGAGCCGCCGGCGACGTGACGCCGCTGCCGGCTGGGGCTCGCCTGCCGGTGCCTGCGCCCCGGCGTGCTCGTGCGGCGCGGCGGCATCTCGCACGAGGCCGTCACGCAGGGCGCCTCCGGATACGGAAAGCCCGAGCCGGATGGCGTGGCCGGCGTGCACCCCTGCTGCGAACTCGCGAACCCACCTGCTCAGCACTCGCATCGTCGGACCCACCATGCCTCCTCGGTATACTGATCTGTGAAGTTGCCTGAGAGTCTAGGTATACAGGTCTGTGAACACAAGGAGGTTCGGCAATGTCTTCGCCACCGACGTCCGACGTCGAAGCGCTGACCCCTGGTGCCCGACGGATCCTCGAGGTCGCGTCTGGGCTGTTCTACGAACAGGGCATCCACGCGGTCGGTGTGGACACCATCGCCGCAGAGTCCGGGGTCACCAAGCGGACCCTCTACGACCGGTTCGGCTCCAAGGACGGCCTGGTGACGACGTATCTGCAGGTGCGGGACCGCCGGTGGCGCTCGACGGTTGCCGCCCGCCTCGAGCAGACCGGCTCCGACCCGGTGGCTCGCGTCCTGGCGCCCTTCGACGTGCTACCCGACTGGCTCATCGAGTGCACCCGTGGGTGCAGTTTCATCAACGCCTTCGCCGAGCTTCCCGACGTCGACCACCCCGGCCGACAGGTAATCGTGACGGAGAAGACGTGGCTGCTCGAGCAGTTCCAGGAGGCACTCGCCGAGGCAGGGATCGAGCAACCTGACCAGCTCGCCGCACAGCTACTCAGCCTGCACGAAGGCGCCATCGTCGCCTTCTCCATCGTCGGCGTCGAAGGCGCCGCGGACGCGGCTAGCGCGGCGGCCCGCACGCTGGTCGAGCTCGCGCTGGACGCTCGACCCCGTCGCTAGCCGACGCACTGATCTGCCCAAGCGGGGGCGCAGGCCTGTTTGCACAGACGACCTGACTGCCCCCGGCGCTGATGAGAGTGTTGGACCGATCCGTTTGCCAGGTGAAGGAGGCGCATGAGCAGCATCCCTGTGCCCGACGAGCAGACCCACTACTCGTCCCGACGGCAGGACGATGCCGATGCGCTGGCCTGGCCGGTGTTCAGCCAGCACGCGCTGGACCTGCTGCGGTCGTCCGGTGAGGTGCTGCATCCCGAAGCGGGCGAGGTGTTGTGGAACGCCGGTGACCCCTACGACCTGTACCTCGTCCTCGCCGGCGGCGTTCTTCTCCTGGACCGGCGGGACGACCGGGTGGTCTTCGTCATCGAGGAAGGCGACTTCGTCGGCGAGCTGGGCATGTTGATGGGGCAGCGGGCCTTCCTCCCGGGCGTGGCCATGGAGGACACCGCGGTGCTTCGGGTGCGCGTCGAGGAGCTGCGCCGGCTCGTGGAGATCTCGGGAGAGCTGAGCGATGTCATGCTCTCGGCGTTCGACGCCCGGCGGCGTTTGCTGACGAGACTGGGCGAGGGTGGTCTCGTCCTCGCCGGCGACGACGACAGCGATCTGCACCGGCTGCAGGAGTTTGCCGAGCGCAACCAGCTCCCCTACCGGACGGTGCTGCGTTCGGACGCGTCGGCTTGGTCAGAGCTGGCGAAGAACACTGCGCTACCCGAGGCGGGCACGGTCGTGGTGACGGGAGAGCGGCGGGTGATGGCCGCGCCGACGACGCGCCATCTGGCGACCGCGCTCGGGATCGACCTGTGGGGCCTTTCCGACGACTCTCGCTGCGACCTGCTCGTGGTGGGCGCCGGGCCGGCGGGGCTGGCGGCCGCGGTCTACGGGGCCTCGGAGGGGCTGGATGTGGTCGTCGTCGAGGACGTCGCGATCGGGGGCCAGGCGGGCAGCTCGTCGCGGATCGAGAACTACCTCGGCTTCCCCCGGGGAGTTTCGGGGGCCGAGCTGGCGCGGGCCGCGATGCTGCAAGCCGTCAAGTTCGGGACGAGGCTGGTGTCCCCCCGCTCCGTCACGGGGCTGTCACAGGTGTCGGGAGGCTTCCGCGTCCGGCTCGACGACGAGCACGACATCGTGGCTTGCGCCGTGATCATCGCCAGCGGCGCCCGGTATCGGCGCCTGGACGTGCCTGGCCTCGCTGACCTCGAGGGACGCGGCGTCTACTACGCCGCGAGCGAGCTCGAGGCCAAGGTGGTGTCCGGCCGTAACGCCGTCGTGGTGGGAGGCGCCAACTCGGCCGGCCAAGCCGCCCTGTTCCTGGCACGGCACGCCGGCCAGGTCCACGTCCTGATCCGCCGTGACGACCTTCGCGACACGATGTCGAACTACCTGGCGCAGCGCCTCACTCACCATGAACGGGTCACGGTCCACCCTCGCTCTGAGCTGTCCGCGGTCCACGGCACGAGTCGGCTGAGCGCGCTGACCTGGCGCGACTGCGCGCTCGAACGGGACGTCCGGCTCGACGCAGCCGCTCTGTTCCTGATGATCGGCGCGGACCCCTGCACGACCTGGCTGCACGAGGTGGGCGTCGAGCTCGACGCCAAAGGGTTCGTCATCACCCGAGACGGCTTTGCGACGTCGGTGCCTGGGGTGTTCGCTGTCGGTGACGTGCGGGCTGGGTCCGTCAAGCGGGTGGCGTCGGCGGTCGGCGAGGGGTCCGTGGTGGTCTCCGCCGTCCACTCCTACCTCGCCGCCCGCACCAAGACATCCTGACGGCTCTCGCCCTATTTGCATTGCAGCTGTTGGGGCAGCTGCTCCCAGGTCTCCTGAGTCCAGGCCATCTGCCAGAAACGGATCTCGTGGTGACAGCTCTGCTCGAAGGCGAGCGCCATGCGCTCCCGCTCGGCCGGACCGGCCTGTTCGGCCAGCATGTCGATCCGTACCGTGAAGTCGTGCAAAATGTGCGCCGTGTCATCTGCGGCATAGAAGTCCCACCACCCGTGGAACGGGTTCTCCGCTGGAACCGGTGCCTGTGACATCTGCCGCTGGGCCGCCCAGATGTAGGTCCACGGGCACGGCATCAGAGCAGCCATCAGTACGCCGAGGCTGTCGTAGGCGCTGGTGACCAGGTGGTCGATGTAGCTCTGCGCCGCCGGCGCCATGCGGGCGACGTGCGCGTCCCGATAGTCGACGCCGAACGCGGCGCACAGGACGTGATGTGGATGGGTCTCGTCGGCCAGCAGGAAGTCGATGCTGTCGCGAAACCACCGCACCCACTCGCGGTCCGGACTCAGGGAGATCCCCAGGCCGTAGCACCGCATGTACGCCGTGAGGTACTCATGATCCTGGCCGACGTAGTGCAGCACGCTCTCCCGGCTGGCAGAACCGTCGGCGAGCGACCGCAGGAACGGATGCCGATAGAACGCCTCGAAGAGACCGTCGCAGCGATCGCGCTGTTGGCTGGCGAAAGAGCTCATCAAGTCCTCCGCGAGACCCAAAGGGGTGCCCGGCGACGGACACGGCCACGATCCCTCCGCTCGCATGATCGAGATCAGGTTCGACGGGTCGGGACCGGTGTCCCTCTCAGCCTTGTCGGCACCCCGCGTGGCTGCTCACATCCTAGGGCCGTCCGCGAGTTTCCCTGCGCCGCCGGAAGATGCGTCATTCCACCGGGAGGAGACCTCGCCGGAGCCGCCCCACATGTCGCGTCGCACGGGGCCCGGGGTCTCCGGCGGCTGCCAGCGGCTGGCCGTCCAGCAGCACCAGCCACGCTCCGCAGGCGCAGCGGGCGTAGGCGACCGTGCCCTCCGACGTGCGGTGCGTGGAGCCAAGCTGCCAGCCCGCGGGCGCGACGTGGTCACAGGAGGCGCGCGGGGCGGGCCCCGGCGTCGCGCGCACGATCTCAGCCCGGCTCGATCGACAGAGGATGGCTGAAAATGCGGCGAGGATCCCACCGACTCTTCGCTTCTCTGAGTTTCGTGTAGTTCCCGCCGTAGTACAGATCGGACCAAGGGGAACCGGATTTATTCCACTCCTGATCCAGGAGATCTGGGTCAGGCCAATTGATATAGCATCCGCCCGTCTGGCCGTTGGGTACCGGCACGCCACCGGTGCTGGCGAACAGATCTCGGTAGAAGGTCCGGGTCCAACCGAGGTGCTTCTCGTTCTCTTCCGGTTTATCCCAGAAGCTTCCCACCCCCAGCAGCATCGTCGACTCTCGCTCGGCGATCGCGGTGTCGCGTGGGTTCAGCGCGTTGATTTTTCCACCCCACGTGGCAAGGGACATGATGCCGCCACGCCAGCCGTAGTCCTCATCAGTCAGACGTTCATAGACGGTTGCGGTTTGCGCTGTATCCAAGGGAGACCGCAGGTACGCACCCTTGGCTTTCGAACGCAGCTGTGTCGCCGGGAGACCCAGCGCATCGGATGCATCCGGAAGATTGATCGTGTTGTACAGCCACGGCTCGCTGTCTCGCGTCGTCTTCGTGCCGTTCGGGACATTCGCGGACACCTCGGCGAAGTACGCGTCAAGTGTCTCGCGGCTTGCCGGCCGTCCCGGATCGATCTGGCCGACCAGCATGACGACACCGAACTCCTTGCGGAACGCGATGAGCTGCCCCCACACCGCCGCCGCAGGAGTATCCGGAGAGCTGTTTCGTTCACACCAGCCCATGAAGTTGTGGAGCAGCGTCGTGAAAGTGGCCTCGTCGAGGTCTGCCCATTTCCAGGCAACGGAGGCAACCGTGAACCCGGACGGCCGCCTCGGCAACAGCAGCGCCGGATCGTCTCCGTGGGCATCCCGACTGCGGAACCAGAACTTGGTCGCGACGCCGAAGTTCCCACCACCGCCTCCGGTGTGCGCCCACCACAGATCGCGATTCGGCTCGTCCTCATCCCGCGTCGCGATAACCTGCTTCGCCTTGCCGTTCGCGTCGACTACCACTGATTCGACCGCGTACAGATGATCGGATATGCACCCATGCAACCGTGACAACGCCCCGAAACCACCGCCGATGACGTGCCCGCCCACACCGACGCTGGGACAGATGCTTCCGGGAAGGGTCACTCCCCAACCCATATCCAGAGCCTGATACAACCGACCGAATGTGACGCCGGCCTCTACCGCGAAGGCGCGCCGCCCCGGGTCGAAGTACACCGAATCCATTCGGGCGAGATCGATCACACACTCGACCGCAGGATCGTCGACGAACCCTTCGATGCAATGCCCACCGCTACGTACCGCGAGCTTCTTTCCCGAGGAGACCGCCGCGTCCACCGCAGCCACCACCTGGCGCGTGTCGGCCACCATGAATACGCTGTCCGGCGCCCCGACAAACCGTCGGTTGTTCCCTCGCATCTGCAGGTCCCGGTACAGCGGATCGGCGGGTTTCACCTCCGGCAAGTGATCGCGCATTCCCATCCCATCTCCGACAGATTGGTCGACCCGTCGTTATGTCCCGGCGAGCCCCGAACACGCCGTCACCCCTCGCCAGCGCGACGGCGGACCGGCACAACCCTCCGCCGACGGCGTACTCGATCACGTATCCTCTACAAACATGACCGCCGGTCCAGTACCGAGTGTGCGGCAATCTGGACCGGAGGTCAAGTTACTAGACCAGGAGGTTCCGATGACGGTCGAGGACCCGAGACCCGAACGGGCCGACGCCGCGCGCAACCGCCGGGCCATCCTTGATGCCGCCGGCAAGCTACTGGCCGAGCGAGGCGCGAACAACGTGTCGATCGAAGAGATCGCCGCCGCCGCCGGCGTCGGCAAGGGCACCGTGTTCCATCGATTCGGAAGTCGCGTCGGCCTGCTGCGCGAGCTCGTGATGGAGCGAGCCGAGTCGCTGCGGAGCGCCGTCGCGTCCGGTGAGCCGCCGCTCGGGCCCGGCGCGCCCGCGCGAGAGCGGCTACTCGCCTTCTTCGCCGCGTGGGCCGATTTCACCATCGAGAACTTCGAGCTGTACGCGGCCTACTCCACCGACATCGACGACGACCCGCGCGCCGAAGAGTTCCACGCCTTCTGGTGTGGACACATCGCTGCATTACTCGGCGAGACTCGGCCCGGCATCGTCGACGCCGACGTGCAGGCGCGGCTCCTGTTCTTCGGCACTTTTGCAAGCCCCGTCAGCTTCCAGCTGTTCCGCGCCGGCGAGGGGCCTCGACTCAAAGCCGCCGCTCTCGCCATCGTCGATGCCGTCGCTTCATCACCCTGACCCCGGGACGGAAGGTTCAGGGCTTCGCTCCACGAGGCAGGAGGATCCGGGTGACCGGATGCAGCATCACAGACTTCTTCGACCTGGCCGACCAGCTGCCCGAGGTCACCCGTGCGGACAATGGCCGCTACTGGCGGATGGCGGTCGGCAACCAGACTTTCGGCTACCTCTGGGAGCCAACCCGCACGGTCGGCCTCAAGCAGACCATCTCCGAGCAGCTCGCCCTGGTCGCCGAGCGCCCCGAAACGTTCGAGGTCCAGTTCACCACCGGTGCCTTCGGCTGGGTCGTGGTCCGACTGGAGGGCGTCGAGCGTGACGAGCTGGCCGAGCTCACCTTCGAGGCATGGCGCCTGACCGCCCGCGCCGGGCTGATCGACCGACACGGAGACCGGCCGCCCCGGTGACCAGGCCCGTGAACCCGGCCGACGACGTGACTCCGTTGGGGATGTGTCATCGGTTCCGGTGGTCCCGAGGTCATCTCGACGGACACCGAGCGCCCTACCGTCATGACGTGAATGTGTTGAGCATGGCTGCGAGCTCTGTGGGGTGACTGAGAGCGGGGCAGTGACCGCTGGTGATCTCCTCGGGAGTGAGGCCGAGTCGGTCACGTGCCAGTTGACGCTGGAATGCTGCGGGGAACAGGCGGTCCTCGGTACAGAGGATGTATCGAGCCGGTGTGCTCGGAAGGGTGTCGAGGGGCCAGGGCTCGTAGTAGGCGGAGTTGGAGGGTGGGCTGGGTTCCCTGCTCGACACCTGGGCGGCCAGCTCCTTGGGTACGTCGTGGAAGTAGCACACGTACGGGTCGGAGGAGCCGGTGAGTCCGCCGTCCTGGGTGGCCTGGATTCGGGATGCCTCCGGGTATCCGGTGTTGCTCCACCAGTCGGCAGGGCTTTCGCCGGGCCGGGGGATCATGGCGGTGACATAGACCAGTCCGGCGGTGGGGAGGCGTTCGGCGACCAGGGGCGCGGTGAACCCGCCGAACGAATGTGCAACAACCAAGACCTCCTCCCGTGTGTCGAGTGTGTCGATCATGTTGACGGCGGTGTCGGCGTAGTCGGACAGGGTCGCCGTCTCGTCGCCGGTCCACAGCGTGGGGGCGACGGTGGTGTGTCCGAGGGATCGGAGTTCGGCTTCTACGAGGTGCCAGAACCAGCCGCCCCCGACGCCGGCACCGTGGATGAACGCGAAGGTGCTCATGGCTCGTTGCCTCTCTTGCTGCGGTGAGGGTGGCGACGCTATTCGCGGACGGGCATCATGTATAGCGATGCTTTGCGATGACAATGACCGCTTCAGGCGATCATTTGGCACCCTGCTCCGAGCGGGCGCCCACGCGCCGGTGTGGTGCCTGCTGGGCCAGCGCGCGCGAGACTTCGACCGCGATCTCGATGGCGTGTGCGGCGAGCGGCGACTTCGCGGCGTGTCCGGCGGGCCAGTGGAGGTAGATCTCGCGCGTGGGTGTGGCTTCGAGCTCGTGCACCTGTAGCGGTTGGTCCGTCCCGCCGTCCGAACCATGAATGTCACCGCAGGAGGGGCACACGAGGTGGCGGATCGCCAGCCAGGGCAGAACGGCGGACCCCATGCCGGCTCGCACCATCGAGAGGATCGTGTCGTTGCCCGCCGTTCGGAACACGATTCGCAGCTGTGCGCCCGCGTTCGTGAGGGCTTCCTCCAGTCTGGGCTGGTCGCAGGTCGCCGGCCAGGCCACGAGCGCTTTCCCGTCCAGCGCTTCCACGGGCAGCTTGCCGGCGGGGAGGTCGTCTGGACGTGCCACCACCAGGTAGGGGTCGTCCATCAGCAGCACATGTTCCGCGTCGTCGCCACTCGGCCCGTCGTAGAACAAGAGGTCCAGGTCGCCGAGCTGTGCTTGGTCGGGCTCTTCTTCCGAGAGGTGGATCTCGCAGTTGGGATGTGCGTCCTGGAGGCGACGCAGGACCGTGGGAAGGATGACGTTCGAGATGCTCTGCAGGGTGCCGATGTCGATTCGGCCGTCGCCGGCCTTGAACCGGTCAACTGCGTCTTCCAGTGCGTCGGCCTTCGACAGCAGCTCCCTGCCGTGCTCGATCACGACGGCCCCCAGCGGGGTGATCCGCACCGGCTTCGGGCCCCCGGGCCGATCAAACACCGGACCCCCGACGGCCCTCTCGAGTCCTGCGATGTGCTGGCTCACGCTCGATTGGGTGTAGCCAAGTCGGTTCGCCGCTCGGGAGAAGGTGCCCTCCTCGGCGATCGCGATCATGGTCGCCAGTTGCCGCAGGTCGAACCCGGTCATGCCGTCAGTGTAGAAGGTACTTCGTCAAAAGCGATCAAACCCATCGTGAACTTTCGCTTTTCACGATCAAGACGCGAATCTAGCGTCAGGGGCATGACGACGAATCCCCGATCCGCGTTGTGGATCCCGCTCTTCGACGAACTCGCCGACCCCCTCGTAGCGGCACGACTCGCAGCCGAGGCCGAGGAGGTCGGCTGGGACGGATTCTTCGTGTGGGACCACGTCACGTGGGCTGCGCCGGTCGAACGGGTCGCCGACCCGTGGATCTCGCTGGCAGCAGCGGCGGCGTCGACCGAGTCAATACGACTGGGCCCGATGGCCACGCCGCTGGCGCGCCGCCGGCCCGCGAAGCTGGCACGGGAGACCGCCTCCCTGGATCGGCTCAGTAGCGGTCGGCTGACCTTGGGCGTCGGGCTGGGCAGCGACGTCTACGGCGCGGAGTTCGCCCGTACCGGGGAGCAGGTCGACGGCCGGGTACGGGCCGAGATGCTGGACGAGACGTTGGACATCCTCACGTCCGCCTGGTCGGGGCAACCCGTGCGCCACCGTGGGCGGCACTACGTGATCGACGATGTCACGTTCCTGCCCACGCCGGTTCAGCAGCCGCGGGTGCCAGTCTGGGTCGCGGGCTACGCCGGCCGCCCCAGACCACTGCGACGAGCGTCGCGCTTCGACGGCTTCTTCCCGCTCGGGCTTCGGCACCCCGACCAGCTCGCGGAGATCCACGAGACGATCCGCGACCGCCAGGCCGAACCCACAGCGCCCTACGACATCGCGGTGGCTGTGCCACCCGGTGTCGATCCCGCCGCGTACGTCGCTGCCGGCGCCACCTGGTGCTTGACGGATTTCGAACCGGAAGCACTCACGCTCGCCCGCGTGCGCGGAGTGCTCCGTGACGGCCCCACCATCTCCGCCACATCGGAGGTCGCATCCTCATGAACACAGCAACGCGAACGGACTTCGACACCGAACTGCGGCGGCACAACGAAGTACTGCGCCGGGCGTGCGGCATCCAGTTCGGCGACCACATCCTCGACATCGGCTGCGGGACAGGACAGACGACCCGGCAAGCCGCATCCACGGCGCGGTCAGGCAGCGCGCTCGGGGTCGACGTCTCCGCGCCATCGATCGAGCGCGCCTGCCAACTTGCTGGGGCAGCGAATCTCCGCAACGTCACCTTCGAACACGCCGACGCACAGACCTACCGCTTCCCGGAGGACCACTTCGACGTGGCCATCAGCCGGTTCGGCACGATGTTCTTCGACGACCCCGCCGCAGCCTTCAGCAACATCGGACGGGCGCTGCGCCCGGCCGGGCGGCTTGTGATGATGGTCTGGCAAGCGCACGAGCACAACGAGTGGATCGTCGCCATCAACCGCGCGCTGGAAACGACCAAAGCGCCAGTGGCCGACGCCTCCGGGGAGCTCAATCCCTTCTCACTCGCCGACCCCACGACCGTGACGGAGATCCTGGAGGCTGCGGGGTTCGCCGACATCACCTTCACCGACGTATGCCAGCCCGTCTGCTACGGCGTGGACATTGCCGCCGCCCTCGACTGGGTCGGTGGCTTCACGTGCACGAGCGACGCGCTGAAGCGGCTGGACCCCGTCGCCGCGGAGCGCACAGTCAGGCGTCTACGCGAGATGTTCGCCGCGCACACCAGCGACGACGGCGTCTGGTTCAACTCCCGCGCCTGGGTCATCGCCGCCCGCCGCGCATGAGGAGCGCATGCTTGTCCCTCTCCTCGGGATGCCGTGGGTGTTCAGGCTGCTGAAGGGGAGGGTTTTCTTCTTGCCCTGGAGGCTTGTGGGCGTGTTGAGCCGTTGATGAAGGACGCGCACGCGGTCGCGCTCTAGGTTCGGGAGTTGCTGAGACAACCGAACGAGAGGCGACGCACGTGCGCGTCACAACTGCATTTAACCGTGTTCTGGCCGTGCCGGGGGCATCGGTGGCCGATGTCGCATTCACCGATGACGGGGTGGTCGTGGGTCTGCGCCGGCGGACCCGGCTGCACCGCTGTCCGTGCGGTCACAAGGTCGCCGGCCGTTATGACCGTTCCCGTCGGCGGTGGCGGCATCTGGACCTGGCCATCGCTCGGGTGTGGTTGGAGGCCGAACTCGCGCGGGTGTGGTGTCCGCGGTGCCAGCGGGTGCGCACCGAGGATGTGCCCTGGGCACGCCCGGGCGCGCGGCACTCGCGGGACTTCGAAGACATCGTGGCGTGGCTGGCACAGCGGATGGACAAGACCAGCCTGAGCAAGCTGATGCGCTGCTCCTGGGAGGCGGTGCACCGCATCGTCACCCACGTGGTCACCGAACGGCTCTCTGCCAGCCGGCTGGAGGATTTGTACCGGATCGGCGTGGACGAGATCTCCTACAAGCGCGGCCACCGCTACCTGAGCGTGGTCACCGACCACGACACCGGCCGAGTCGTATGGGTCGGCACCGGCCGCAGCGTCGAGACCCTGCAGAACTTCTACGCCGAGCTGGGACCTGCACGCTGCGACCAACTCGAGGCGGTCACCATGGACGGCGCCGCGGCCTATATCGGCGCCACCCGGGCCAAGGCCCCGCACGCCACCATCTGCTTCGACGCCTTCCACGTCATCAAGTGGGCCAACGAAGCCCTCGACGGCGTCTTCGCCGCCAGCGACATCACGGCCCTGAAGACCCAGATGAAAACCACCACCCGCACCAACGCGACCAATTCCGCCTGGCGCCGAGCACGGTATGCGATCCGCGCCGGCAAGGAACGGCTCAGCGCCGAGCACCGCAAGATCATCACCCTCATCCGCTCCGAACGCGCCGACCTGCACCAGGCATGGCTGCTCAAGGAAGAACTACGTGACCTCTTCCAGATCATCGACCCCGACCATGCCGAGGCCTACCTGCGCGACTGGACCAGCCGCGCCGCACGCAGCGGAATCCGGCCATTCATCAACCTGGCCACCAAGATCGCCAAACACTTCGACGGCATCGTCGCCGCCGTCGAACTCGGCCTATCGAACTCACGCAGCGAAGGCATCAACACCAAAATCCGTGTCATCCAACGACGCGGCTACGGACACCCCAACCCCGCCTCACTGACCGCCATGATCTACCTCTGCTGCTCCGGCATGAACATCCCCATACCCACACAAACGTGAGGAGAGGGATGCTTGTTCGAATACAGGTCGATGTTCGTAGTTGACGCGCTTCATGCAATCTCTGCGGCCAGAGGGAGCGTATGACCTACCAACGGGGCGGTCTCGCCGTCCTCTCGCCCTCTGGAGTCCGCATGAAGTCTCTTAGCTCCCCAAGCGGCCGTGTGGCCGACGTTGGCCCGCTTCTCATGCGCGTCGGCATCGGTGCGGCCTTCGCTTACCACGGCTGGTTGAAGTTCGACGGTGGCGTCGCGAACTTCGCCGGCTTCCTCGACTCGCTCAACGTGCCGCTGCCCGAGGTGGTTGCCTGGCTCCAGGTCATCGCCGAAGGGATCGGCGGGCTGCTGCTGATCGCGGGCCTGCTCACCCGATTCGTGACGCTGCCGCTCATAGGCATCATGATCGGGGCCATCCTGCTGGTGAAAGACGACCTCGGCTTCATCGTCCCGGATGGGTCTCCCGGGTTCTCGTACGAGATCGTGCTGCTCGCCGGGCTGCTCGGCCTGCTGTTCATCGGACCAGGCAGGTACTCGCTCGATGCCCTGTTCGGGCTGGCAGGCCAAGCCAAGTTCGTGCGTGCTGCGCACCGCCCAGCCGCCGCCTAACCCCGAACCTGCGATCGCAGAGCAACCTCCGCGGCGGACCGTGAGCCATCATGGTCGCCATGCGTCTCTTCGCGGTCACGATCGACTGCTCGGACCCCGGGCAGCTGGCCAGCTTCTACCAACAGCTGCTCGGCGGCTCGATAGCGTCCACCAACGACATCTTCGTCGCCCTAACAGTCGACGCCGGCCCCAGGCTCGACTTCCAACGCGTGGAGGACTTCGCTCGACCCACATGGCCTACCGGTGACGTACCCACGCAGATGCACCTGGACTTCGTGGTCAGCGACCTTGACGAGGCTGAACGGCGCGCCACAACCCTGGGGGCTGGGAAGGCTGACTATCAGCCCGGCGATAACCGGTTCCGAGTGCTCATCGACCCTGAGGGACACCCATTCTGTCTCGCCACTCCTGCCGCTTCGACGATCCAGTAGCCCAGACGCAACTCCCCCGCATTCGCCGCTGTTCGCTCACACTCGGGAGGCCGGAGGCCACGAAGGCGAGGAACATGATCTCTGCCATCATCGCCATGTGACTGTCATCAAGATCAACGCGATCACGGTGCCTGCCGACAGCGGAGACGAACTGGCCCGCCGGTTCGCGGCGAGAGCGGGCGCTGTGGACGACCAAGACGGGTTCGAGGGGTTCGAGCTGCTCAAGCCCACCGACGATCGAACAACCTGGCTGGTCATCACACGCTGGCGCGACGAGGCCGCGTTCGAGGCCTGGGTCAATTCTCCTGCTTTCGCACACGGTCACCGATCAGCGTCTGAACGCGAGGGCGAACCAGCCCAGAGCCCGGTGGGGATCCACAGCGCGTTGTGGTCCTTCGAGATAGCGGGAGGTTCGGGCGGCTAGACAGCGTCGACCGCCACCCACTCCGATGATCAGGCCACGAGCGATGACCCCCGGGTCATAGTTCTCCCGACGACCTCCATCAGAACGCGGATCGTAGATCAGTCCTTCGCTTCGCGGACGTCCTTTCCCTGCTCGGCGAAGGCTTTGAAGTCCTGCATGTGCTGTTGCGACTGCTTGCGGAATGCGCCGGGCATCAGGAGCCCCACCAGCCGCATCAGCAAACCGCTGAACCGGTATTCGCTCTCGCTCACCCAGAGCGTCGTCTCCGGGCCGGCTTCGGTCAGCCGGTCGCGCTGTGTGCTCCACATGCCCTCGCCGACGATCTCGCGGTCGAAGTGAACGACTTGCCCTTTCGGGATCCCGCGCAGGTCTGCCGGTTCCCGGCGCGTGATGGTCTCGGTGCACTCGATCTTCTGCTTCCCCGTCTGCATCACGACCCGCGATTTGGTACCGACCTGCCCGTGCACCCCACTCAGCGGCTCGTGCAGTACCAGACCCCGCAGCCACTTCGACATGTATGCCGGGTCGGCGAGCAGCTGTACTGCCTTCTCCCGCGGCAGGGCGATCTCGATGGAGACGGTGTACTTCATGGCGGAGTGCTCCGGGTTCCCGAGTGAAAGGCATGCACTTGCAGCCTCGCCTCATATTATTCAGTCACAGCATGTCAACGACTCCCCCGGTCCGCGTGGTCATGGCGGCTGTCGCCCTGTAAGCGGAGGGCGAGGGCGCGCAGTGGCCGGCGTGGGAGACGTTTACGGCCCGCTGACCGTTGGAGAGTCCCAAGGGCCGCAGAAGGGCACCCGCACTGCGGGGCCGGCACCTTGGCACCCCTTGCACAGCCAGGTCGGGTCGGCGGCCAAACGTCCGACGCCGCCGCTGACGGTACGCGCTCGTGCGGATGTGCGGTCGTGACGGCAACAACGTCGTGGTCACTCAGGAGCTCCCCGAACGAGGTGCCGAGCCGGCCGCCCAGGGCTCACCGCCGCGCCCGCCTGCAATGCAGGCGGCGGACCGGCTCCGCAAACGGATCCCGCTGCGGGGCGCCCGGGCGGGCGCCCGCTGCTCCGCCGTTGGCGGTTCCGCTTGCGGCGGAATCGGTCGAACCTAGGCAACTTGCCGATGAGTCTGGGGGCTCTGAATGGTCTGGGTTGGTGTGAACGCATACAACAGGACCGGTCTTGGCGTTGCCGGGATCGGCGTCGTGATCTGTGCTCGGCGCGAGATCTGCACTGCGAGCAACACCCGAACCCCAAAGCTCTCAGGAGAATCATGGCTTCACAGCTGAACCCCTACCTCATGTTCAACGGCAACGCCGCCCAGGCGATGGAGTTCTACGCGAGCGTGTTCGGTGGTATCCCCGCCATCAACACCTTCGCGGAGTTCGGCGCCACGGACTCACCGGCCGCGGACAAGATTTTTCACGGGATGCTGGAGACTGACGCTGGGTACACGATCATGGCCGGCGACGTCACCGACGACACGGAGTACCAGCCCATGGCCGCCTGCTCAGTGAATATCAGCGGCGACGACGCCGACCTCCTGCGCGACTACTGGGAAAGGCTGTCCGCGAGCGGGTCGATCACGATGCCTCTGCAGGGGCAGGTCTGGGGCGATGAGTTCGGCATGTGCCTTGATCAGTTCGGTGTGTCGTGGATGGTCAATATCAGTAAGCCGCAGGCCTAGCAGCATGGGACAGGTGAGCATGTGATGGTGCAACCCGACTCACGGCGTGACCAAGTGATAGCGCAATGCCTGGCAAAGTCGGGATCGGTGGAGGACTACCCGTTCGGCGACGAGGTCGCTGTGTTCAAAGTGGCCGGGCGGATGTTCGCGCTCGTACCTCTGAGCCCTACGCCAGGCAGCATCAGCCTCAAGTGTGATCCCGATCTGGGCGCCGACCTGCGGGCTCGCTTTGCCGCAATTACGCCGGGCTACCACCTCAACAAGCGGCACTGGAACACCGTAAACCTCGATGGCTCAGTGCCCGATGAGGAACTGCTGGACCTGATCGATCACTCCTACGACCTGGTGGTGGCACGACTGACCAAGGCTCAACGACGCGCACTG
>DATMEB010000174.1:0-7433 GCA_035557095.1 Nocardioidaceae bacterium
CGCCCCCGAAGGCAAAACCATGGGCCACGCCGGCGCCATCGTCTCCGGCTCCTCAGGCACCGCCGAAGCCAAGAAACAAGCCCTCGAAGCCGCCGGCGTCAAAGTCGGCAAAACCCCCTCCGAAACCGCCCGCCTCATGCGCCAGGTGATCCAGGGCGCCTGAGCTGCCCGCGTCTCAGGTGACGGCGGCGCGTACGGCGTAGGCCGGGTCGGCGTACTCCCGCCGGTCGAGGACCGTGCGGAGTGCGGCGACGGCGTCGAACACGTCGACGTGCCGGATGTACAACGGGGCGAACCCGAAGCGGGCGATGTCCGGTGTGCGGAAGTCGCCGACCACGCCGCGGGCGATCAGCGCCTGCACGACGCCGTACGCCTGCGGGTGCCGCAGCGACACCTGGCTGCCCCGCTCCTCCGGCGCTGACGGCGTGACCACCTCCAGGTCGGTGTGCTCGCGTACGAGGTCGATGAACGACGAGGTGAGCGCGACCGACTTGCGCCGCAGGTCGGCCGTGTCGACGCCCTCGAAGGCGTCCAGCGCCGCGTCGAGCGACGCCAGTCCCAGGATCGGGGGCGTGCCAGCGCGCATCCGGTCGACCCCGGTTGCGGGGGTGTAGTCGCGGTCCATCGCGAACGGCGCGGCATGCCCCATCCAGCCGGTGAGTGGCTGGTCGACCGCCTCCTGGTGCGCGGTCGCGACGTAGCAGAACGCCGGAGCGCCCGGGCCCGCGTTGAGGTACTTGTACGTGCACCCGACCGCGAGGTCTGCGCCGGCCGCGGTGAGGTCCACGGGTACGGCGCCCGCGCTGTGGCACAGGTCCCACAGCATCAGCGCCCCCTCGGCGTGGGCACCGCGGGTGAGGGCGTCCATGTCGTACATCCGGCCCGTACGGAAGTCGACGTGCGTCAGCGCGAGTACGGCGGTGTCCCGGCCGACCGAGGCCAGCGGGTCCAGGGGGTCGCACCAGCGCAGCTCCAGCCCGAGCGTGCGCGCCACGGAAGCGGCGATGTAGCCGTCGGTCGGGAACGTCGAGGGCTCGGTGACGATGACGCCGCGGCCGGGACGCAGTCGGGCGGCGGCGACCAGGAGCTTGAACAGGTTGACCGACGTCGAGTCGGCGGCCACGACCTCGTCGGGCCGGGCACCGACCAGCCGGGCGATCTTCGCACCGGTGACGGCCGGCAGTTCCATCCATCCGGCGGCGTTCCACGAGCCGATCAGCCGGCCGCCCCACTCGTCCTCGACCACCTGCCGCAGGCGTGCGTGCACGCCGCGCGGGAGCGCACCGAGCGAGTTGCCGTCGAGGTAGACCATGGACTCGGGCAGTGAGAAGCGCGCACGTGCGAAGGCGAGCGGGTCGTCCGCGTCGCGCTGCAGCGCCCCGCGTCGGGTGAGGTCGCCGGGACCGGGCTGGGTCACCGGCCCAACCTACGTCACGGCTACTGCGCGGCCCCGTCGTTCGGCCCCTGCGTCCCGGCGCCGGAGGGGCCCCCCGAGGTTGCCACCTGGTCGGCCTCGGCCAGGCGCTGCCCGGCCCGGACGACCGCGTTGACGAACTCCCGCTGGCTCACGTCGTACGTCTCCGACGGCGACATCGACAGCAGCGCGACGCGTGGCCCGGCTCGCACCAGACCGACGCGGTAGAAGACCGACTCGTCCTCGTTCACCTCGAACTCGAACCGCCACACCATGCCGTCGTTGCCCTCGGGAAGCTCACGCGCGATCGGCTCCGACGCACTGAGCTCACGGTCGGGGCAGCTGTCGGCGCTGTCGTAGGCCCGCTCCAGGAACCCGCGCGCGTTCGCGGGCGCCTGGAACGTGCCGACGGTCTCGGCGAGGCCGAACCGCTGCGGCAGCTTCTTCGCCGTCGGCTGCACGAACACCCGCGTCCGCGGGTCCTGCGGACGGCCGAAGTCGGCGCGCTCGCACGGCGTCGCCGCGGGGTTGTCGGGACTGCGCGCGGGGTCGGTGCCGACCCACGGCGCGGTCACGTTGGAGATCGTCGGCAGGTCGTAGGCCGCCAGGAAGCCCGGGTACTCCCCGGTCGGCAGCGGCGAGGTCGTCTTCACCCTGGGCTGGGTCGTGCAGTCACCGCTGACCGGAAGGCACATCCGGGTCACCGACACCCCGGCGCGGGACAGCACCCGCATCGGGGCAACGGCGCGCTCGTCCTTCGACGACGCGATCACGGCGGTGGTGATCGGACCGGTACGCACGATGCCGACGGTGACGTAGGTGTCGCGCTTGCCGGTGTCACGCAGCCGGAACGCGCGGGCCTCGTCGCCGATGCCGTGCACGCCCATCGTGCTCTGCAGCTGCACACCGTCGTCGTCGCAGCGGGCGTACCAGCCCTCCATCTTCTCGAACGCCAGCGCGCTCTGCCGTTCGCTGCGCGACTCCTCGATCACCTGCACGGCGGACAGGTCGTCGTCCTCGGCGTCGTAGCGGCGCAGCAGCGACTGCTTGCCGTCGGGATCGGCGAACGGCTCCTGCTGGCAGGGCGCATAGATGGGGTCGCCGGTCGTCCCGTCGGTGGTGGAGGCCACGGTCCAGTCGGCCTTCGGCCGGGTGAGCCGGTTCATCTCCTGCCCGGTCACCAGGGCACTGTCGTCGAGCAGGAAGGCGCTGGGGCTCGGGGCCTCCGTCGCCGGCGCCGACTCGGTCTGCGCGGAGACGTCGCCGGGTGCCTCACGCTGGGGGGCGTCGGCGGCGGCCTCCTCGATCGGGGCCGGGCCGTCGTTGACGATCAGGAACCCGCCGCCGACGAGCAGCGCGGCGGCGGTCGCGACACCGACCAGGGTCTGCTGCCGGTGCCGTCGCTCGCCCGAGCGACGCAGGCTCGGCGCCCGGGTCAGCCGTACGCCGGCGAGGTCCTGCTCGATGTGCTCGAGTGCGGTGTCGATCGGCGTGCCGCCGTCGGCCCAGGCCTGCTCGCCCTGCGCCAGCTGCGACGCGGCGGAGGCTTCCGAGATCCCGCTCTCCAGCGCGATCCGGTCGACCGGGAGCTCGGCGAGGTGGTACAGCACGACCGCGCGCCGCGGGCCGTCAGGCAGGTCGCGAAGGGCCTGCAGGTCCGCGGAGTGCGCGCTCTCGGCAGGGATGACGAAGCGGCGCCGGTCGGGCCGACGCCAGCTGCCGGGGCGCCAACGGCGGCGAGGGAGCTGGCTGCCGGTGACTCGCCAGGCCTCGCTGCGAACCCAGGAGACCGGGTCGGGGAGGCGGCGGACCTTGCGCCACTCGCTCCAGGCCTGCGAGAACGCGTGCTCGACCGCGCTCACCGCCTGCTCGGCGTTGCCGGTCAACGCGTAGGTCTGGTGCAGAAGTGGTCGTCGGGTCGCGTGATAGAACGCGTCGAAGTCGTCGACACGTGCCACTGGTGGCTCCTCGCGCGGCTGGTGGGCATCTGGGGACGGTCGCGGAGCTCCCCGACCAGCCCGGCAACCAGGACACGAACGGTAGACGACGACGTGGCGCCGACCCAACCGGGCGTGACCACACCCACAGGTACCCGCAGCGCTCGAGCCTGACACCCGTCGGAGGAGGCACGCTGCGTGAGGCGGTCTGAGCGCGGCGTGATCGCACCAGGTCAGCGCACGTCTCGGATGGGCCACGTGAGCGAGAACACCCCGGCATCGCCGGGCCTGCCCCCGGGCAGCGCGGCTGGTCCGGCGTGTCAGCGGTCCCGCGTCACGCGGCCGAGCGACGATGGGTGCGATGGCCATTCTCGACCGCGAGCGGGTGCGGACCGCCGGCTCCGCGACCGGCGACACCCCTCGTCCGCTGCCCGCCACCGCCGCCCTCGCGGCCGTGTGGGCGGCCGGCGCGGGTCTGGTGGTGTGCGTGGCGGTCGCGCTGGTGGGGTGGCTCGTGGGTTCGGCGGGCACGGCTGCCGACGCCGTCCGCGTCGGCGTCCAGGCCTGGCTGCTCGGGCAGGGGGCCGGGCTGCGGGTCGGTCAGGTCGCGGTCGACGCGATCCCGCTCGGGCTGACCCTGCTGTCGGTGCTGCTGCTCAACCGCTCGAGCCGATGGGCCGCCGCCCGCGCCGGGGTCGCGGACCCGCGCGGCGTCGCCGCAGGTACGGCGATTGCGGCCGCGCTGTACGCGACGACGACGATGGCCTGCGCGCTGCTCACGTCCGGGGAGGCCGCCGGAGTCTCGCCGATGCGTGCGTTCGCCGCCGGGTTGGTGGTCTCGGCGGTCAGCGCCGGCCCCGGCATGCTGCGCGGGGCCGGACTGTCCGGCGAGGTGTGGGCGGCGCTGCCGGAGGGGGCCCGGGCGGCGCTGCGCGGCGGTGCGGCGGGCGCGGTGGCGGCGTTCGCATCCGGGGCCCTGCTGGTGAGCGCCTCGCTGGCCGCCGACTTCGGTTCGGCGGCCAACGTCGCGCACGCGCTGGGCGCCGGGGTCGTCGGCGGGGCCATCCTCGTCGTCGTGGGAGCGCTGCTGCTGCCCAACGCTGCGCTGTTCGGTGTGGCCTACATGCTGGGGCCGGGCTTCGTGTTCGGTACGGGCACCACGGTCGCGCCCGGCGGCGTGACGCTCGGACGCGTCCCGGCGTTCCCGCTGCTCGCGGCGCTGCCGGCAGAGGGCCCGACCCCGTGGTGGACCACCGGCCTGCTGGCGCTGCCCGTGCTCTGCGGAGTGCTGGCTGCGGTGGTCGCCCTGCGGCACCACCCGGTGGTCGGCCTGGACCGCGCGGTGCTGCGCGGCGGTCTCGCCGGGCTGGTCGCAGGCCTGGCCACCGGGTCGGCGACCGCGCTGGCCGGCGGGTCGATCGGCCCCGGGAGGATGGCCGCGACCGGTGCGCAGGTGCTGGCCTGCACCGGCGTCGCAGCGGCCGCGATGGCGCTCGGCGGTGCACTGGTCGGACTGCTGGTGGGCTGGCGTCTCAGTCGGCGTACCCACATTTAATGCCCGGCCGGCAACGTTTGCCCTGCTGCGCGCAGCCCGGCGGGCACCCCGCGGTGATGCCGCCGGACAACGCTCGCGACGAGCAACGTCGCCGGTCGGGGTGTGAGCGCGAGGTCGACCTCGGCAGCGGCGCGCAGCCTCGGTAGTGTGGCGGCGCCGTCGCCCGCAACGTCCGAGGGAGCCGACCACCGGTGACCGCCCGCCTCGTCGTCCTCGTCTCTGGGACCGGCACCAACCTGCAGGCGTTGCTCGACGCCTGCCAGGACCCGTCGTACGGCGCCGAGGTCGTGGCCGTCGGCGCCGACCGCGCCGACATCGAGGGCCTGGCCCGCGCTGAGCGCGCCGGGGTGCCCACATTCGTGCACAGCGTCGCCGACTTCGGCACCCGCGACGACTGGGACGCCTCCTTGACCGCGACGTGTGCCCTGCACGAGCCCGACCTGGTGGTGTCCGCCGGGTTCCTCAAGCTCGTCGGCAAGACGTTCCTCGACCGGTTCGGCGGCCGGTTCGTCAACACGCACAACGCGCTGCTGCCGTCGTTCCCCGGCATCCACGGACCTCGCGAGGCCCTGGAGTACGGCGTGAGGATCACCGGCGCGACGCTGTTCGTGGTCGACGAGGGTGTCGACACCGGCGCGATCGTGGCCCAGGTCGCCGTACCCGTCGAGGACGACGACGACCTCGACACCCTCACCGAGCGCATCAAGGTCGCGGAGCGGCAGATGCTCGTGGACACCCTCGGCCGCATGGTCCGGGAAGGATTCACCGTCACCGGCAGGAAGGTTCGGATCGGCTCGTGAGCACTGACAGCAACCAGGGCGGAACCGACGACATCGCGGCGGGCAGCGGCGACGAGACGCGGCGTCCGGTGCGGCGTGCGCTGGTCTCGGTCTACGACAAGACCGGGCTGGAGGAGCTCGCGCAGGGCCTGCATGCGGCCGGTGTCGCACTGGTGTCGACGGGGTCGACGGCCGCGCGGATCGCGGACGCCGGCGTGCCGGTGACGCGGGTGGAGGAGCTGACGGAGTTCCCGGAGTGCCTCGACGGCCGGGTGAAGACGCTGCACCCGCGGGTGCATGCCGGAATCCTGGCCGACCTGCGGCTGACGTCGCACCAGGACCAGCTGCGCGACCTCGCCATCGAGCCGTTCGACCTGGTCGTGTCCAACCTGTACCCGTTCACCGACACGGTGAAGTCGGGCGCGACGACCGAGGAGTGCGTCGAGCAGATCGACATCGGCGGCCCGTCGATGGTGCGCGCGGCCGCGAAGAACCACGCCAACGTCGCGATCGTCGTCTCTCCGCAGCGATACGGCGACGTGCTGGAGGCGGTGAGGGCGGGCGGGTTCACGCTCGCGCAGCGTCAGCGGCTCGCGGCCGACGCGTTCGTGCACACCGCGACCTACGACGTCAACGTCGCGTCGTGGATGGGCAGCGTGCTCACCGACACCAGCGAGGGCACCGGCTGGCCGGAGTGGATCGGCGGAACCTGGGACAAGGCCACGGTGCTGCGGTACGGCGAGAACCCGCACCAGCCGGCGGCGTTGTACACCGCCGGCTTCGTGCCGTACCCCGGGCTCGCGCAGGCCGAGCAGGTGCACGGCAAGGAGATGTCGTACAACAACTACGTCGACGCCGACGCGGCCCGGCGAGCGGCGTACGACTTCGACGCCCCGGCGGTGGCGATCATCAAGCACGCCAACCCGTGCGGGATCGCGATCGGCGCCGACGTCGCCGCGGCGCACCGCAAGGCGCACGAGTGCGACCCGGTGTCGGCGTTCGGCGGAGTCATCGCGGTCAACCGGCCGGTGTCGGTGGAGATGGCGCGGCAGGTGGCCGAGATCTTCACCGAGGTCGTGGTCGCGCCGGCGTTCGAAGAGGGCGCCGTGGAGGTGCTGGCCGCGAAGAAGAACATCCGGCTGCTGATCTGCGCCGTCGCCCAGCGCGGTGGGCCGGAGATGCGGCCGATCTCCGGCGGGCTGCTGATGCAGGCGCGCGACTCGATCGAGGCGCACGGCGACGCACCGTCGAACTGGACGCTGGCGGCCGGGCCGCCGGCCGACGAGGGGGCGCTCGCCGACCTGGGGTTCGCGTGGCGGGCTTGCCGTGCGGTGAAGTCCAACGCGATCCTGCTCGCCTCGGGCGGCGCCACCGTGGGCGTGGGCATGGGCCAGGTCAACCGGGTCGACTCGGCGCGGCTGGCGGTCTCGCGCGCCGGTGACCGGGCCTCCGGCTCGGTGGCCGCGTCGGACGCGTTCTTCCCGTTCGCCGACGGGCTGCAGGTGCTGCTCGACGCGGGCGTACGCGCAGTCGTCCAGCCCGGCGGCTCGGTGCGCGACGCCGAAGTGGTGGCGGCCGCCGAGGCCGCCGGCGTGACGATGTACGTCACCGGCACGCGCCACTTCTTCCACTGAGCGCCTGCTGGCCATCGATTGGCGCGTTCTGGTTGCCGGACCGGCCTGCCGGACAGCCATGTGGCGCCACTCGACGCCTCGCGGCGAGTCGGTAGCGCTCCAGCCGTGCCGCCA
>DATMEB010000175.1:0-11760 GCA_035557095.1 Nocardioidaceae bacterium
GACGCGCACCGACAGCACCGACGCGCGGCTAGATCTCAGCTGCTGCACCCATCTCGACACCGACGCCCTGCTCAGCCTCGACGTCGCCCACGGGTGGGCCAGCAGATCGGGCATCGACCTGTGGCTGATCCGCGTGCCCCCCCTGCTCGAACGGCTGATCCACCAGCACAACCTGGCGCACCTCCTCGCACCAGAACCCGCCCCGGCCCACAACAACCATGCCGGCGACACCGCCACAGGCACCCCGTAGCCACCGCAACCAACGAGCCGCAGCAAGCTTGGCCATTGGCGACGCGCTCACCGACCCCGACCCCCGGCACGGTTTCTGCGCCTACATGGCACGGGTCTGCCGCATGCAGGCCGACGACCGCGGCTTCGCTGACGTGCTCACCCTGACCTTCCCCACCGCCAGAGCCTTCGAGGAGGAGCGCAAGCGGTCCGCGGGGTGACCGCTTGAACGCGCGAAGGCCACCGGCCGGCCCCGCGACGACTTCGCCTACGAAGACGTGCGCTGATCCGATGGCCAACGCCGGCGTGGTCACCGCCACCAAGAACGCCGCCCCCGAGGAATGGCGCCGCCTGGTCGGCTACCTCACGCAGTCCTTCGCTACTGAGGCCGCCTACGCGCTTCCAGGCGCACCCGCCCACCGCCAGATGTATCGAGCTCTCATGCGCCTGACCAGGACCACACGGCGCTAGAGCCGTCCTGACACTTAGGCGGCGGAAGACGCACTTGCGGATTCGTGGAGGTCGACAACCCCGACGAGTTTCACATCGGCAGATGCAGTGAGCGCCGATAACTATCTCTGCTCATGGCCCCTGCGCCGGCGTCCACTTCGTTCCGAACGCTGCCCGGCGCCGTTCCGCGTGCCGACTGGTCGCGTCGTTGGAGGTCGTGGCGGGGGCCCTGTCATCGTTGAGACGTGGCGGTCCTCGATGCCGGGTGCGCCGATTACTTCCTGCTGACGACATGCTCAACGTGGGCATCGGGCCATTATGTGCGCCGACGCCGCTGCGCCGGCCCGAGAAACCAGTGACGGCCTGGAGTGACCCATCGGTACGGTGCGGCCACACCGGAAAACCTGACGTACCCCGTTCCCTTCCCTCGCAGGAGGGACCAAACCGCCATCTGTCGACGGCGCATTTCCCCCGATCGGGGGAGGTTTCGGCGCGGCGCGGCCCACACGATGGTGCTCGTCCAGTGCTCAGCGAACGAAGGCAGCGATTCCATGAAACCTCTCCAGACCATCGGCTTCTGCGTCGCGCTCGCCGCCGCCCTCGCCGTTCCGGCAGCCGCGAACAGCGTTTCATCCAAAGGCGATGATGCGATGGAGCCGAACCATCCGCGCGCAGAAACGGAATCCTCGGGCGACGACCCAGGTTGGCTCACCCCGCAGTCCATCGAAGGCGTGGGGCGCTTCACGATGCACGGACCGAACATCGAAGGCGACAGGATCCGATTCGTGCTCGACGGCCGCACAGCCAGGACAGGGCTGACCCACGGCAGGTTCTCGTTCCGCCACCACTCGCCCAGAACGGCGGAAGAGCCTGCCTGGACGAGCCACGGGTACGGGCGCGTGATCTGCCTGAGCGTCAACGGTGACACCGCTCTACTCACGACCGCGGTTCAGCACGAGGTGGTACCGGGCGAGCCGGACGGCATCGGCCCACACGCGTTCTACATGAAGATCACCGACGGCGCACGAGACCATGTCTCCTTCATCCAAGGCCCACCGCCCCCCGCCGGCCACGACTTGGGCATCTACGGCTGCAGTGACCCGGAGGCGGTCCCGGACATCCCAATCGAGGACGTCGATCGCTACTTCCTCGAACACGGCAACTGGTCTCTACGGGGCCCGTCGGGGGTGGCATGATCGAGCGCCACCCGCACGGCGCCGACGCCTGGCCCCCCACGCAGCGTTTCCACCCGGCGACTTGCTCCTCGACAGATCACTAGTCGTAGCCGATTCGACACGGCGGCTGCCGCTGATGTTGGAGTCAAAGTCCGCGATGAGTTGTCGTTCGAAACTGCGCGCGTGGAGGTGCGCCCCAGTTGGTGGTCAGGAACGAGCCCTTCGGGCGTCCGCGAACGGTGCGCGTCGATCCTGAGGGCTCCTCTCCATGACCACTGCAAAGTGGTGCTGTCCCCAGCTGGTCAAACGGCGAGCGGGTCGAGCGCCGACGCGGCTCGTGTCGTCGGCGCTGTACGGGTCATCGACGCGAGCGGGGCGGCGTGTCGCAGTGAGTGGGGGACTGATGTGTCGTGGGATGCGGGCCACCTTGCCGATCCGGATGACCATGCGGTAACAGTCGCGTCGGTCGATCGGATTGCCTGATTGCGGACGCAGGATCAGCCGACCTTCGGTGCGGTCGCCGCGGCAGGCCTCCAGAACGCGTAGGACGGGGACGGTCAGGGGCATGGTGGCGGGCTTGGTGCCCTTACCGACCAGGCGCAGGACGCGGTGTCCGCGCAGCGTGTGTTGGTAGTCGTGGATGCAGACGGCGGCGGCCTCCGAGGCGCGCAGGGCGTTGATGCCGAGCAGGTAGGCCAGCGCGCCGTGGTGCACGCTGACGGTTTGGGCGACCTGCAGGAACCGGATCAGCTCGAGTCGGTCCAGGCCTTGGGTGCGGGTCTCGTCGCTGTGGACCCTGGGCAGCCGGGCGTAGACGGCTGGATCGGCGGGGATCAGTCCGTCGATGTGCGCGAAGCGGAAGGAACCCCGGAATCCCGTGCATCATCGTGTTGATCGAGGAGGGCATCAGCCCGCACTCGCCGAGGTGGCGGATGTACAGCTCGACGTGGGCGCGTTGGATCCCGACCAGCGGGACCAGGTTGCCGGTCTCGCACCATTCGAACCAGCGCTGTAGCTGGTGGGCGTAGAGGGTGTGCGTGCGTCCGGAGTAGCGGGCCAGACAGGACACCGCCGCCAGCTGCGCCGGTGTCATGGAACCTGGTTGGAACGGCAGCAAGTGGGAGGTCGACATGGCATGCTCCGCGGCGACCTCGCGTCCATGCCTCTGCCACGGAGCGCCGCACACATGGTGAGACATCCTGACTGACGCTAGCCCGCCTCCGTCGAGGCGCTGACATCGACCACGGACCGCTGGCGGCGGAATGACGCGCCTGCGCTCATCTCGGGATAGTGCATCCTCGGCTCGTGGGCTGGGTAGCCGAAGCTCGCGACCGCGGCATCCACACGCGTGCAATTCGGACGCTAGGTGTATGACCGGGGAGACAGGCAGCCGACCGACATCTTGCGCGGGTGCGTCCAGGCACACTCTGGTGCCCCTCGGCTGGCGGGCTTCGAGCTGCGAGCTTGTCCCTTCGGTCGGCTCCTTAGGTGGGTCACTTCGCCACGGCCAAGGTGACATAGCGAGACTGAGGACGATGAGGAGTGGGCGCACGGTCAGTCCGACGAGTGGGCCGATGTAAAAGCGCAGCCGGGTCGCCACGGCCAAGGGCGTGGAAGAGCGGGTCGGCCATCGGGTTGCGACGGATCCGTCGGATGTGACGAGGTCAGCACACACGGTAAATGGGGTCCGCACTCCATACAGGTGAGCCCGCACCTTCTGGATACTCATCCTCCGGCGACTCGCACAACTGTCGACATTCGCCGCCCGGGAGGCTCGCCGTTGTTCTTCGATGACTACCCGCTGTTCGCCACGACCAGCAAGACGGCCTCGTCCACGTCTCGGCTCAACCTGCGTCACCTGGCCATGATCGAGGCGAACAAGGACATCCTCGACGGGGCGCGGGTGCTTGACCTGGCCAGCCACGACGGCCGCTGGTCCTTCGCCGCTCTGAAGGCGGGAGCGGCACACGTCACCGGGGTGGAGGCCCGGCAGGGGCTGGTCGAGGGCGCCGAGAAGACCTTTGCAGAGTACGGCGTGGACAAGGGCGCCTACGACTTCGTCCACGGTGACCTGTTCGCGGTCCTGCAGGAGCAGGACTTCGACGTCGACGTGGTCCTGTGTCTGGGCTTCATGTACCACACCCTGCGCTATCCCGAGCTCCTGCACGGCATCACGAGCACGACGCCCACGCACTGCGTCATCGACACCAAGATCATCCAGAACGACCAGCCCACGGTGCTGCTGCGGACCAACGACACTCGGGCGCAGAGCGCCGCGGCCAAGGACAACACGGCGCACGGTTCCACGGTCATCGCGGGATGGCCCTCGTTGCCCGCCCTGCACATGCTCCTGCACACCTATGGCATGGACCTGGAGGATCAGTTCGACTGGCCCGGCCTGCTGGCCGGCAACCAGGACCTACTCGCAAGTGTGCGCGACTACCACACCGAGGGCCGGGTGACGCTGCGCTACCGCCGCCGCGGCGACGCCGGGCCTTAGCAGCCCTGACGGCCTCAACCCATTCGCGGGGTCGCCTGGAGAGCGCTGCCAGTGCTCGCGCCGCGGAGGCAGGCCGTGAGTCGTGAGAGGTCAGGGCGGCGGCTGCGTCTGGGGCGCGGTGTTCGAGTCTCGCCGACCGACCTGCTCGACGACACGCAACAGATCGAGAGGGCACAGCGATGGGAACCGACAGCGAACAAGGTTGCGAACCGGCCACGGAGCTGGCGGACGACCGGATCGTCCAGCAAGCCCGCGAACTCATGGCGGAGCTGGCAGACGATCGGATCGTCGCGCAGACCGAGCAAGCCGTCGAGACGGGTCGAGCCGAGTGGCGACTGGATCCCTTCATGGTCGGGGTCGTCCATCTCGTTGAGGCCGGCACCGACCGAGTGTCGGTGTTCGTGTACCTGAACGACCGTGACCTCGAGGTCGACGAGGAACGGCTGGCGGAGGCGGGCGGCGACCTTCCGCAGAGTTAGCGCATCGCGGTGGCTCATTCCAGCCAAGCAACGACGTGCTCGGTCGGTCACAAGATGTCGGGCAGCGGCTCGCGACGTAGTCAAGGGAAATGGGGCGCAGACCCCATGGTCCCTCGCGGCCGGGTTGGGGAGCATGCGTGCGATGCCTTCCGAGAGCCGTGATGTGTACGTTCACGTCGGAGCACCCAAGAGCGGCACGACGTTCATCCAGGACACGTTGTGGTTGCACCGCGACGGGCTCGCTGCCGATGGGGTGCTGTACCCGTACACGACACCGACGGAGCATTTCGAGGCGATGCTCGACCTGCGTGAACGAGGCTGGGGCGGCATCAGGCGCCGTGCGGTCGCCGGGACCTGGGACCGTGTCGCCGCGCGGGTGCGCGCCTGGCCGGGGCAAAGGGCCGTACTGACCAACGAGCTGCTCGGAGGAGCGAGTGAGCAGCAGATCCGTCGTCTCGTGGAGTCGTTGGCTCCGGCGCGGGTGCGCGTGATCCTCACCGCGCGCGATCTGGCACGTCAGCTGGTGTCGAGCTGGCAGGAGCAGATCAAGCACAACCTCTCGGTCCCTCTCGACGAGTTCCTGACCGAGATGCTCGAGCACGGCCCGGGCACGAAACCACCGTTCGCCCGGCAGTTCTGGCCGCTGCAAGACGCCGCGCACGTGCTGTCTCGATGGAGCCGGATCGTCGGACGCGAGCACGTGCTGCTGGTGACGGTGCCGCCGCTCGGCGCGCGCGGCGCGACACTGTGGCACCGGTTCTGTGAGGCGACCGGACTGGACGCAGGCGGGTACCCACCCGCGACCGACAACAGAAACGTCTCGCTGTCCGCGGCCGAGGCGGAGTTCTACCGGCAGGTCAACGCGGGCATCGCTGACCTGTCGCCGCGCGACTACACGGTGCTGGTCCGACAGCACCTCATGCGGCAGACGTCACCGACGCGAGGCGAGCGGCCGACGCTGCCGGCGGCGTTCTTCGAACCGGTCAGGCAGCGGTCCCTGGCACAGGTCGAAGCCCTTGAGCAGGGCGGCTTCCCGGTGCTCGGCGAAGTCCGGGAGCTCCTCCCGGACCCGTTCCACTACACCTCCCAGGACACGACCACCGTCGGCACAGTCACCGACGAACAGCTGATGCCGCTGGCACTGCAGAGCATCCACGCGCTGCTTCGGTCCGCGGCCAACCAGCGGGCACAACTGCAGTCGCTCGCACATGAGCTGGTCGAGGCGCGCAACGAGCCGCTGAGCCGGCATGCGACCAGACAGCTGCGCAAGACGCTGCGGCGGGTCCGAGCGCGCACGTCGGAGTGGTCGCGCTAGGCGCGTTCTGTCCTCAGGGCTCGATGAGTCCGGCGCGGATGGCGTAGCGGGTCAGCTGTGTGCGGTCGCGCATGCCGAGCTTCTCCAGGATGTTGGCGCGGTGTCGCTCCACGGTCTTGACGCTGATGGTCAGCGCCTGCGCGATCTCCTTGGAGGAGTAGCCCTCGGCGATGAGCTTGAGCACCTCGTCCTCGCGGCCCGTCAGCATCGTCCTGGGAATGGGCTCGCCGCGGCGCTCCCTCTCGAGATAGTTGCGCATCAGCGCCCGCATCACCGCGGGATAGAGGAACGACGCCCCGCGCATGGCCGCATGGCAGGCCTGGATGAGGTCCTGGTCTGCGGCGGACTTCAGGACGTAGCCGCAGGCTCCGGCCTTCAAGGACTCGAAGAAGTACTGCTCGTTGTCATACATCGAGAGCATCAGGATGCGCGGGTGCTGCCTGCGACTGGAGATCTCCCGGGCGGCCTGCAGTCCCGTCATCCTCGGCATCGCGACGTCGAGGATCGCGAGGTCGACCTCGCGGTCGCGGGCGACGGCGACGGCCTCCGCGCCGTCCTCGGCTTCGGCGACGACCTGCAAACCGGGCTCGCTGTCCAGAATGAGGCGTACCCCGCGGCGAACGAGCGCGTGGTCGTCGGCGAGGAGGATGCGGGCCTGCTGCGTGCTGTTCATGAGAGCGTGCAGACCGGGACCAGAAGGCGCACCTCGGTGCCGCCGTCGACGCGTGGACCGATGTCGAGGCGACCGCCGACCAGACGGGCACGTTCACGCATGCCCTGTACGCCGGCGCCCTCCGTCCACATGTGCAGACCCTGGCCGTCGTCGGCGACTCGCAGGACCACGTCGTCGCCCTGCCGGGTCAGGGACAGGTCCACGGTGCTGGCGTGTGCGTGCCGGGCGACGTTGGTCATGGCCTCCTGCGCGACGCGGTAGACCACCAGCTCGGTCTCGGCCGGCATCTCGGGAAGCCCGCGTGCGAACCCGCGGCGTACATGCGCCGTGCTGTAGGTGGAGAACTCTGTCGCGAGCGCCGCGAGCGCGCTGAGCAGGCCCAGGTCCTCGAGTACGCCAGGGCGCAGGCGCCGGGCCACCTGACGTACCTCCTCCAGGCTCGCCCTGGCCGAGTCCTGGACGACGAGGAGGTCCTCGGCGACGTCGCCGGGGGACCGGTCGACGACCGCCTTGAGGCTGAGCAGCACGGCCGTCAGCCGCTGGCCGACCTCGTCGTGCAGCTCCTGGGCGATGCGCTGACGCTCGGCCTCCTGGGCCGCCAGCGCCCGGGCGTTGCTGGCCCCGCGCTCGGACTCCAGGCGGGCGAGCATGGCGTTGAAGGCGCGTACCAGGATCGCCACCGACCCGGTGCCCTGCTCGGCCAGCCGAGTGCCGGGTTGGCGCACGTCCACGCTCTCCATCACGCGGATGAGTCGGTCCAGGGGGCGCAGGCTCGTGCGTACGAGCAGCGCGTTGGCCGCGAGGATGACGGCCAGTCCGACGGCGAGGACCACGACCTCAGACGGCAACACCTGCGAGGAGACCGTGGCCGGTGAGACGGCGAGCAGGACGGTCCCGCCGGCGAAGACGAGCCCATTGATCACGGAGACCCGCCAATACAGCGGCAGGCTCATCAGCGGCTTCATGCACCAAGCCTCAGACATCCCGGCGAACCTGCCAAGCGGAGCCGGTGGGGCGCCTCCAACTTGGGTGGTAGCACCCATTCGCTGCTGCGCCATTTCGGGTGTCGGCGCCAGGTGGCACCGATTGGGTGGTAGCACCGATGTCGCCCGCGGCGCCGGGTCGACAGACTGAGCGTGCGGGGGACGGCAGCCGTGCCCCGGGTGTGCGGACGCCGTCCCCCGCACCAGTCAGCCATTAGGGCAGCGTGCGTCACCAGTGGGACGACGGGCGCAGGGCCGGGCGTATCCAGCACACGCCGCAACTCCGTCAGCCTCAGAAAGATGGGGTCCAGCACGGATACCCGGGCGGGCTCGCTGTCGACAGGCTTGCCGCAGAGTCGACGGCGAGGTCGCGATCAGGTGACATCCGAGCGCCGATGTCATGCTCCGACCTGCCCACCCGCCGGCCAAACCTGCCAGGAGGTGCACGGTGGACCAGGGCGGTGCCTCCAGGGGTGCGAGACGCTGCCGGTTCTGCGGGTGGGCAGATGCGTACGAGACCGACAAGCTGTCCCGGATTCTCGGCACCTACCAGCAGCGGGCACTCGAGGCTCTGGGTCCGGCCGAGGACGACGTTCTGCTCGACGTCGGGTGCGGTACCGGAGCCGCAGTTCGCACCGCCGCTGGGAGAGTCGCTACAGCCGTTGGTGCCGACGCGTGTCCACGCATGATCGAGCGGGCACAGCAGCTGGCTGCGGCGCTGTCACGTGCGCACTATGTGGTCGCCACCGCGGGCAGTTTGCCGTTCGTCGACGGGAGCTTCACTGCGGTGTTGTGCACGTCCGCGCTGCGCCACGTCAGCGATCGAAACGCCGCGGCCTGGGAGATGTCTCGCGTGCTGGTCCCGGGCGGGCGGATCGTCGTCGGCGACTTCGTTCAGGAGCTTCCGTGCAGGCCACGCCGCACGGCACGCCGCCGCGCATGGCAGGCGGCCAAGGCTTCGCTGCCTGGCCCTGAGCTGCGCATCGAGTCCCACCTTGTCTGCGCGACCCTTCTCGGCCCGTACCTCATCACGCAAGCCACCAAGGTGTGCGGTCTTCCAGCCAATGGGGTCGAGGAACTCCGCACTCCGCAACTCATGATCGAAGGTCGATGATGTACATCGAACGCAGTTACTTGGAGCAGGTTCTGCGCCAGCACGGCAGTGACCGGACCGCTCAGGAGATACAGCAGCGGTTGCCCGAGCACGTCGACACCGATCGCGACCGTCAGCTGCTCAAGCAGTGCGGCATCGATGCGAACGTGCTCGAGACGATCATGGCTGCAACCGACACGTAGGCCGTTTCGGCGTCCACGGAGCATCAGGCTTCCAGAGGATGGGTGGCAGCACCTATTCAGTCGAGGTCTGCGGGTCCGTTGACTCGAGGTACGGGCCCAGGGCAGTCCTGGACCCGGCAGGGGAGGCCTGGTAGGTGACGGCCACTGCAGCAGGCGCCCTTGCGCGACCTGGTTGGCCTGTCCTGCACAGGACCTGGCATGCGAGAGGCCGCCTCCCGGTCGCGGATTTGCACAGCGGCCTGCAGAAGGGTGGTGGTCCTGATGACGCCGTTCGATGAGTCTCGTCGGCGCCGGGGTCGGGGTGCTGGCCGAGCCGGTCGTGCGGGTCGCGCCACCGCGCGCAGGCCGTTACGCGGGCAACGCCTTGCTCGCCGTGTTCGCGGCCCGGGGTTCACCGCGGTGGGGGTGTAGGTGCCGATGGGACCGGCTGAGCTCGAGCTGGCCGTGTCCGTGGGGATGCTCTGCGCGGCCGTGGGTTTCACTGTGGGGCTGGTGGTCGGTCGTGGCCGGCAGCCCCGCTGGGTGGAGAAGGGAAGCTTCGTCCACAAGGTCTCCATCGCGTACGCCACCCTTGACCGGCTCGACGCGGTGCTGCTTCGCTTCGAGGTCGAGACGGCGTCGCGGCTGGCCGGGGTGGAGGTCGACGAGCTTCGGCTGCCCACCGGCTCGGCGGTCTCGCTCATCACCCGCGGACCCCGTGTGTTCGTTCCCAGCGGGCGCACTGTGCTGCGCACCGGCGACCAGGTCCTCGCGGTGGCCGCCCGAGGGCAGGTCGGCCAAGTGGAAGACCGGCTGCGCGCAGTCAGCCGGTTGGGTCGGCTGGCCGGCTGGTACGAAGGGCTCGAACCCGCAGACTCCGCCCGAGACTTCGGCGTGCGGAGAAGACCGGCGTGATCCCGACCTCGGCCGTCATCTCCATTTTCCTCGTCAGCTACGCACTCATCGCCACCGAGCGGGTCCACCGGGTCGCCGCCGCCCTCGGCGGCGTGGCCGCGATGATCGTGATCGGCGTGGTCGACGCCGAGACGGCCTTCTTCGACCACGAGACGGGCATCGACTGGAACGTCATCTTCCTGCTCTTCGGGATGATGGTGATCGTCGGTGTCCTCAAGCAGACCGGACTCTTCGAGTTCCTGGCGCTTTGGGCGGCCCGGAAGTCAGGCGGGGATCCCTACAAGCTGCTCGTCCTACTGGTGCTGGTCAGTGCCACCGTCGCCCCGATTCTCGACAACGTCACCTGCGTACTTCTCGTCGCGCCGGTGACACTCTCGGTCTGCCGCCGACTGGAACTGCCACCGGCGCCCTACCTCATCTCCCTGATCCTGGCCTCCAACATCGGCGGTACGGCGACGCTCATCGGCGACCCGCCCAACATCATCATCGGCAGTCGAGCCGGGCTGAGCTTCGTCGACTTCCTGGTGCACTCCCTGCCGCTCACGGCCGTTCTGCTGGCCGGGTTCGTGCTGATGGCGCGGTGGCTGTTTCGCCACCAGTTGTCGACGTCGGTCGACGTCCACGGCCGGCTCGGCGACATACACCCACGTGACGCCATCACCAACATGCGGCTGCTGGTGCGCTGCCTGGTCGTGCTGGGGGTCGTCATGGTCGCGTTCGGGCTGCATACCGTGCTCCACCTCGACCCCTCGATGGTCGCGATGATGGGCGCCGGGGCGACCGTGCTGGTCTCCCGTACCTCCCCCGAGGAGTTCCTCGAGGAGGTGGAGTGGGGAACCCTCGCCTTCTTCATGGCGCTCTTCGTCCTCGTCGGATCGCTGGTGAAGATCGGTGTCATCGGCGAAGTCGGCCAGCTTGCCACCCAGGCAATGGGCGACCGGGAACTGCTCGGGGCAACCGCGCTGCTCTTCGGGTCAGGCGTGATCGGCGCCTTCGTCGACAACATCCCCTACACCACCGCAATGGTGCCGATCGTGGAAGACATGGTCGCCGCCACCCCGTCCTCGGGAGCCGAGAGCCCGCTGTGGTGGGCGTTCGTCTTCGGCGCCGACCTCGGCGGGAACGCCACCGCCGTCGCCGCCGGAGCCAACGTCGTGGTGCTAGGCATCGCAGCCAAGGCAGGGGAGCCGATCAGCTTCTGGGACTTCACGAAGTACGGCGTTGTCGTGACCGTGGCCTCGCTCGTCGTCGCCTGGCTCTACGTCTACCTCCGCTACTTCGCCCTGGCCTGACAGCTTCGCCCCTGTGTACTGCCCAGGTGGGGTCGACACGGCACCGGCACCGGGCGCTCAACCCGTCGACCTACAGGTCGGCCTCCCGTTACAAGCCACACGCGACGACCTCGCGTGTCGCTGGGGTTCTACAGCTGTGGTGGGGGGCGACGAGCCGGGGCCGGTTCCCTCCTCCAACCCTTGCCAACGCTGACGGCAACATCCTCACGGCTCTGCCACGAAGCCCGCCGCATCGCGGGGTCGGAGCGATTGCTTGAACTGGTCTCGCGGGCACAAGTCCGGCGCGTGACTGGGCGCCCGTGGGGTACGGCGCCGATATGACGAGCGAGGCAGGGAGAACCAGGCCGACGGTGTCCAGGCGTGCCGTAGCGCGGTGGCACGGTACCTTCAACCTCGTCAGTGGTCTGTGGCCGCTTGTCCATCGGCGCAGCTTCGAGGGGCTGCTCGGGCCGAAGGCCGACTACTGGCTCGTCAA
>DATMEB010000176.1:0-4036 GCA_035557095.1 Nocardioidaceae bacterium
ATCAGCGCGAGGTTGTCGCCGTACACCTCGTCGCCCTCGCGGAAGCGGGTCACCCCCGCGCCGACGGCGTCGACCACGCCCGCGATGTCCGACCCGAGGGTCCGGCGCCTGGGCTTGCGCAGCCCGCCGATGCGCGCGTACCCGGGCGACCCGGTGAGCCCCTCCCAGTCGCTGAGGTTGACCGACGTGGCGCGGATCCGCACGCGCACCTGACCCGCCGCGGGCGTCGGCGCGGGCACGTCCTCGACCCGCAGCACCTCGGGCCCGCCGTACCTGTCGTAGACGACGGCCTTCACGCGACTGCCCCCGCCGGGGTGATGGCCGCGTTCACGAGGCGGACCATACCCGGCGGGGGCAATGCGGGAGTTGGGAGTGAGGTCGAGGTCAGGCGCTGTCGGAACTGCGAACGGCTGACACTTCGAACTCGAGCGTCACCTTCTCGCTGACGAGCACGCCGCCCGCCTCGAGCGCGGCGTTCCAGTTGACACCCCAGTCCTTGCGGTCGATCGTCGTCGTGCCTTCGAGGCCGATGCGCTGGTTGCCGAACGGGTCGACGGCGGCGCCTGTGTAGTCGAAGTCGACGCTGACCGGCTTGGTGATGCCCTTGATGGTGAGGTCGCCGGTGACCCGGTACTCGGCGTCGCCGGTCTGCTCGACCGACGTCGAGCGGAACGTGATCTCCGGATACTCGTCCATCGCGAAGAAGTCGTTGCTGCGCAGGTGGCCGTCGCGGTCGGCGTTGCGGGTGTCGATGCTGGCGGCCTTGATCGTCAGCTGCGCGGACGACTTGCTCAGGTCGGAGTCGATGCGCGCCGTGCCCTCGAACTCGTTGAACGCGCCACGCACCTTGGTCACCATCGCGTGCCGGGCGACGAACCCGATGCGGGTGTGCGTGTGGTCGAGCGTGTAGTCGCCGGCCAGCTGGGCGAGGTTCTGCAGAGTGGTGGTGGTCATGCTCTGGTCTCCTCCTCGGAGATTTGGTTTATTTTTCAACTACAATCCCCTGAACGCGGGCGATCGGTCAACTATTCCCGTCACCGCCCGCCCTCGGCGCAAACGTCGCGCCGAGGGGCTGCGCGTCAGCCCTCGACCACGTCCGTCGGTGCGCCGTGCACGGCCGGGATCGCTCCGAACCGGCCGCCCTGGAAGTCCTCGAAGGCCTTCAGAACCTCGGCCTTGGTGTTCATGACGAACGGGCCGGCCCAGGCCACCGGCTCTCGGATCGGCCGGCCGCCGAGCACCAGCACCTCGACGGAGGGGTGCCGGCTCTCCTGTGTGGCCGCGGCGGCCACCGAGATCACGTCACCGGCGCCGAGGACGGCGAGCTGGCCGGTGCTGATCGGCCGTTTCTCCGCGCCGACCATGCCATTGCCGGCCAGGACGTACACCAGCGCGTTGAAGTCGGTGCGCCAGGGCAGGTCGAGCTGAGCCGTCGGCGCGAGCGTGGCGTGCACCATCGTCATCGGCGTGTAGGTCGACCCCGGTCCCGCGTGACCGTCGATGTCGCCGGCGATGATCCGGACCAGCGCACCGGCGTCGTGGGTGGCGACCAGCCCGACGTCGCCACCGCGCAGGTCCTGGTAGCGGGGTGCCGTGAGCTTCTGCGCACGGGGCAGGTTGACCCACAGCTGCAGGCCGTGGAAGAGGCCACCGGCCTGGACCAGCCACTCCGGCGGCTTCTCGATGTGCAGGATCCCGCCGCCGGCGGTCATCCACTGGGTGTCGCCGTTGGTGATCGTGCCGCCGCCACCGTGGTTGTCGTTGTGGTCGAAGACGCCGTCGAGCATGTAGGTCACGGTCTCGAACCCGCGGTGCGGGTGCCACGACGTGCCCTTGGGCTCGCCCGGGGCGTACTCCACCTCACCCATCTGGTCGAGGTGGATGAACGGGTCGAGCAGCGAGAGGTCCACCCCGGCGAACGCGCGGCGTACCGGGAAGCCCTCCCCCTCGAACCCCTGCGGCGCCGTGACCACGTTGGCGACCGGGCGCGGCGTCGCGGTGACCGGCGGCTCGGAAAGCCGCGGCAGGATGGTCAGGTCGTTCACGGTGACGGCAGGCATGGCGGTCAACCTCCTCGCGAAGTCGTGCCAATCACAACAGTAGTTGAACGCTCAATATTCCGCGCGAGCGGTCCGGCTCAGGGTCCCGGCGGGCGCTCCGGGCGGCGGTTCGGGAGGAGCCGACGCCACGTAGCCTCGTCGGCATGAGCGCACAGACGCAGCGATACGACGCGGTGATCGTCGGCGGCGGGCACAACGGGCTGGTCGCGGCCGCGTACCTCGCCCGCGCCGGGCTGAGCACGCTGGTGCTCGAACGGCTCGGCCACGTCGGTGGCGCGGCGGTGAGCGAGCAGCCGTTCGCCGGGGTCGAGGCCAGGTTGTCGCGCTACTCGTACCTGGTCAGCCTGCTCCCGGCGCAGATCGCGCAGGAGCTCGGCCTCGACCTCGAGCTGCGCTCGCGCACGACCGCGTCGTACACGCCGGTGCAGCGCGAGGGCCGCGACACCGGGCTGCTGGTCGAGCACGACGAGGGTGCCGCGACGAAGGCGTCGTTTCGCGAGATCACCGGCGGCGACCGGGAGTACGAGGCCTGGCGCGCCTTCTACGCCGACGTGGGTGCGCTGGCGCGACAGGTCGCGCCGACTCTCCTGGAGCCGCTGCCCTCGGCAACGTCGCTGCAGCCGGCCTGCGGACCGGTGTGGAGCGAGCTCGTCGAGCGACCGCTGGGTGAGAGCATCGAGTCGCGCTTCGACGACGACACCGTGCGCGGCGTCGTACTCACCGACGGGCTGATCGGCACCTTCAGCCATGCGCACGACCCGTCCCTACTGCAGAACCGCTGCTTCCTGTACCACCTGATCGGCAACGGCACCGGTGAGTGGAAGGTGCCGGTCGGCGGCATGGGTGCGGTCACCGGCGCGCTGGCCGCAGCCGCGGAGAAGGCGGGCGCGGTGCTGCGTACCGGTGCCACCGTCACCGCCGTGGAGGCTGACGGCGAAGACGCCGAGATCAGCTACGACGACGGGTCCGGATCGCATCGCGTGGCCGCGCGCTGGGTGCTCTCGGGGGTGGCGCCGCACGTGCTGGCGCAGTTGCAGGGCGCCTCGCCGCCGCCGCGGCCGGAGGGCGCCCAGCTCAAGATCAACCTGCTGGTACGCCGGCTGCCGCGGCTGCGCAGTGGCATCGACCCGGAGGTGGCGTTCGCCGGGACCTTCCACGTGGCCGAGGGCTACGCGGAGCTGCAGAAGGCCTACGACGACGCTGCCGGTGGCGCGCTGCCGAAGCTGCCGCCGGGCGAGCTGTACTGCCACTCACTGACCGATCCGTCGATCCTGGGTGCCGACCTCGCCGCGCAGGGCTTCCACACGTTGACCTACTTCGGGCTGCACATGCCGGCGCGCCTGTTCGACGGCGACGCCGGCGCGGTGCGCGACGAGGCGGTGGGGCATGCGCTCGCCGCGCTCGACGCACATCTGGAGGAACCGCTGGAGGACTGCCTGGCCGTCGATGCGGACGGGCGGCCGTGCATCGAGGCCAAGACGCCGCAGGACGTCGAACGTGCGCTGGCCATGCCCGGCGGGCACATCTTCCACGGCGACCTCGCGTGGCCGTGGCTCTCCGCCGACGACGGTGCAGAGGGCGGCGCCGGTGGCGAGTCGGCGCGCGCCTGGGGTGTCGCGACCTCGACTCCGAACGTGCTGCTCTGCGGCAGCGGCGCCGTGCGCGGCGGCGCGGTCAGCGGGATCGGTGGCCACAACGCGGCCCAGGCGGTGCTCGCCTCACGGCGGTGAAGCCTGCCAGAGTCCGCGGATGGAGCCTGGCGGGTAGGGCATGGCCGATTTTCGAGGGCGAGGTGGCGGCTGCTAGAGTTCACCTCGCTCTGGCGCCATTAGCTCAATTGGCAGAGCAGCTGACTCTTAATCAGCGGGTTCGGGGTTCGAGTCCCTGATGGCGCACAAACGTGAAGGGTCTCTGACCTGCACGAACGAGGCGAGCGGGCTCCCGGTGGGTTACAGCCATCGGGAGCCCTCTCACAC
>DATMEB010000177.1:0-11359 GCA_035557095.1 Nocardioidaceae bacterium
CCGATCCCGAACGACTGGGTGAGCGCGAAGACCTCCTCCTCGAGCTCGACGTCGCGGAACGCGTGCGCGCCCATCGTCCCGGCAGTGGGAAGCCCGTCGAGGTAGTGCGCCGAGGCGTACTTCGCCGTCTTCAGCGCGTACTCCGCGGAGGTGCCGCCCACGACGACCGCGAGGTGGTACGGCGGGCAGGCCGCCGTGCCCAGCGACCGGATCTTCTCGTCGAGGAACTCGAGCATGCGCGTGGGGTTCAGGACCGCCTTCGTCTCCTGGTACAGGAACGACTTGTTCGCCGAACCGCCGCCCTTGGCCATGAACAGGAACCTGTACGCGGGTCCGGCCGGGTCGTCGGTCGCCGGGGTGGAGTACAGCTCGATCTGCGCCGGCAGGTTGGTTCCGGTGTTGCGCTCCTCCCACATGCTCAGCGGTGCGAGCTGCGAGTAGCGCAGGTTGAGCCCGGTGTAGGCGTCGTGCACGCCGCGCGAGATCCACTCCGCGTCGTCGACGCCGGTAAGCACGCCCTCGGCCTTCTTGCCCATCACGATCGCGGTGCCGGTGTCCTGGCACATCGGGAGCACGCCGCCGGAGGAGATGTTGGCGTTCTTCAGCAGGTCCAGGGCCACGAAGCGGTCGTTGCCGCTGGCCTCGGGGTCGTCGATGATGCGCCGCAGCTGCTCGAGGTGGGCGGGACGCAGGTAGTGGGCGATGTCCTGCATGGCCTCGGCCGTGAGCGTGCGCAGCGCGGTCGGCTCGACCTGCAGGAACCGGCGTCCGCCGGCCTCGAAGGTGTGTACGCCGTCGCTGGTGACGAGCCGGTACGGCGTCTCGTCGACCCCGGTCGGCATCATGTCGGCGTAGGCGAAGTCGGCGGGATCGGCGACCACGGATCGCTCCTTCGGCTGGGACGTCGGACGCCTCAGGGTAATGGCCGCCGAACCGGGGCACCCAGCCCAGGCCCGCGTTAGGGTCGGCACGTGGACACCCCGCCCGGCCGGCAGCCCGAGCCACGGCCCGACCCCCCGCGTGAACCCCAACGCGAGCCACAGCGCCATCCCGATCGGGATCCGCGACTCGACCTGCGCGTGTCCCACGACGACCGCGAGCGCGTGGTGGAGCGCCTTCGGCAGGCCGCGGGGGAGGGCCGCCTCGAGATCGACGAGCTCGAGGAACGGCTCGAGCGGGCCTTCGCCGCGCGCACCTACGGTGACCTCCAGCCGCTGCTGCGCGACATCCCGGGGAACCGTCCGGACCTGCTGCCGGGTGCGGCGTACGGGTCGGGGAGCACGACGCTGTTCAGCACCGGCGTCGGGGGCACACCGACGGTGCACCGCTCGCAAGCGATCTTCGGCGAGCAGCGCCGCGAGGGGGCCTGGGTGGTGCCGGCGACCTACACCGCGACCGCGGTCCTGGGCAACGTGCTGCTCGACCTGCGCGCGGCCACGTTCGCCCAGCCCAGGGTGACGATCAGCTGCAACGCGTTCATGGGGGAGATCAAGATCCGGGTCGGCCCCGACGTCACCGTGGTCGACGAGGTCAGCACGGTGATGGCCGAGGCCCGGCAGCGCAGCAGCCGTGACCTGCCGCCGGTTCCGCAGGGCGGGCCGGTCCTGCACGTGCGGGGCACGGTCATCATGAGCGAGCTGACCGTAGAGCGGCTCGCGCCCGGCGAGCACAAGGTACGCCGATGGCGCCGCGGGCAGATCACGCCGTAGACCACCAGCGCGAAGGAGTCAGATGCGCCAGCTCAGTGCCCTCGACGCACAGTTCCTCAACGTCGAGTCGTCGACGACGACCGGTCACGTCGGCAGCCTGCTGATCCTCGACTCGACGACGGACGACGGTGCCGAGCTCACCCTCGAGCACGTGCGCGACATCTACGAGACCCGGCTGCACCTCGCGCCCGTGCTGCGGCAGCGGCTGGTCGAGGTGCCGCTCGCGCTCGGACGCCCGTACTGGGCCGACGACCCCGACTTCGACCTGGAGTTCCACCTGCGCGAGATCGCGCTGCCCGGCAAGGGGACCGAGGACCAGCTCGGTGAGCAGGTGTCGCGCATCCACGCCAGGCCGCTCGACCGCACCCGGCCCCTGTGGGAGGCCTACCTGGTGCACAACGTCGAGGGCGGGCGCAGCGCCCTGTACTCCAAGATCCACCACGCCGCGATCGACGGCATCTCCGGCGCCGAGATCCTCGCCACGATCCTCGACTTCACCGCCGAGCCACGCGAGGTCGAGCCGCCCTCGGAACCGTGGACGCCCACCGAGCCCGGGATCGTCGAGCTCGCCGGTCGCGGGGTCGCCGGCGCCGTCCGGCACCCGCTCACGCTGCTGCGCACTGTTCCGCGCTCGCTGCCGCACGTGCTGGCGCTGCCCGGTGCGATGAACGTGCCGGGTGCGCGCACGCTCAACGACATCGTCGGCCTCGCCGGCCGGCTCCTGGGAGCGCCCGACGGGGCAGCCGCCCGTCGTGGTCTGCGTACGCCGCGCACGCCGCTGAACACCACGATCACCGCTCACCGCCGGTTCGCGTTCGGCTCACTGCCGCTCAGCGAGGTCAAGGCGGTCAAGAACGCGTGCGGCATGACGCTCAACGACGTGGTGATGACGCTGACGACCACCGCGCTGCGCCGCTGGCTGCTCGACCACGACGGGCTGCCCACCACGCCGATCGTGGTCGCCGTGCCGGTGTCGATCCGCAGCGAGGACGGCGACGACGACGGCAACCAGGTCTCGGTCATGTTGGCCGAGATGCCCACCCACCTGCCGGACCCGCGGGAGCGGCTCGACTTCGTGCGCGCGTCGATGTTCGCCGCGAAGCGGGAGTTCCAGACCGTGCCCGCGACGATCCTGCAGGACCTCAGTGCCGTTCTCCCCACGGCGCTGAGCGGGCTGGCCTCACGTGCGCTCTTCCGCCTGGTGACCGTGCCGGGCCTGCCGTTCAACCTGTTCGTGTCCAACGTGCCCGGCCCGCAGATGCCGCTGTACGTCGCCGGCGCACGCGTGCGGGGTATCTACCCCGTGTCCGCGGTCACCGACCTGACCGGCGCGCTCAACATCACCCTGTTCTCCTACGACGGGACGCTGGACTTCGGTTTGATCGCCGCACGTGAGGTGGTCCCCGACGTCTGGAACCTGATCGACTACCTGCGCGAGGCCCTCGACGAGCTGCTCGCGCTGGCGGAGGTCACCGCCGAGAACGGCGACTGACCGAGTCCCAGACCTTCGCAATGAGGCAAGAACGGCTAGCCGGCCGACTTGCGCCGCGACGGCGCGGGGCGACCGGAGGGACGTGCGGTCGCCGCGCGCTGCGCCGTACGTGCGATGCCGTCGACGAACAGCGGGTGCAGCGCCAGCGGCAGGTCGTGACCCATGCCCGGCACCAGCTGCAGCTCGGCGCCGGGGATGGCCGCGGCGGTCGCGCGACCGCCGGAGGGATGCACCATCTTGTCGGCCGTGCCGTGGATGACCAGGGCGGGGATCTTCAGTCTGCGCAGCGCTCGACTGCGGTCTGGCTGGGTCAGCACCGCGAGCATCTGCCGGGCGGTGCCGGCGACGTTGACGCCGCGGTCCCAGGTGTCGCCGGCGCGGCGCGCCTTCTCGTCGGGGTCCTCGGGGTAGCCGGGGGAGCCGATCGCGTTCCACACCCGTGCCGACTGCGCGACGTACGCCTCCCGGCTGCGCGAGCTGCGCGACAGCAGCATCGGCAGCAGCCGCGGGTCCTGCCAGCCCACGGTGCGGCGCCCGGTCGAGGACATGATCGACACCAGCGACAGCACGCGGTCGGGCTCGGTGATGGCCATGGTCTGCGCGATCATGCCGCCCATCGACACCCCGCACACGTGCGCGGACTCGATGCCGAGGTGGTCGAGCAGGCCGAAGGCGTCGTCGGCGAGGTCGGCCATCGTGTACGGCGCGGCGTAGTGGTAGCCGACGAACGCGCGGACGAGGTGCCTTCTGCGGACGCGATGCTCCTTGAGGTAGGTCGACCAGCCCACGTCGCGGTTGTCGTAGCGGATGACGTAGAAGCCGCGATCGACCAGTTCGCCGCACAGCTCGTCATGCCACCAGATCGACGGACCGCCCAGACCCATCACGAGGAGTACCGGGGGTGCGGACTCGGGTCCGAACGTGCAGTACGCGATCTCGACCCCACTGGGGAGCGTCGCCACACCGTCGGCCATGGCACCTCCAGATGACGCTTCAGTTACCCACGAGTATAGATGGTGTGACAACACGCCGAGCGGGGTAGTTATCGCCCACCAACGACAAAGCTACGGTCGGGAGCATCATGGACCCTCTGGCGGACTATCTCTGCCCGCCCGGCTTCGCCGGGCCGAGCGGTCTTCGCGCGCTGGCCGCCGAGGCCAGTGTGCTGTGGGAAGCCTCCCACCTGCCCTGCGGGTACGCCGACCGGGCAAGGCCCGGCGCACGCAGGTCCCGACCCGCAGACGACCAACCCGTTCTCCTCATCCCCGGCTTCCTGGCCGGGGATGCGACGCTCCGGCCCATGGCGACGCGCCTGCGCGCGGCCGGCTACCGCACCTACCGCTCCCGGATGCACGCCAACGTGCGCTGTGCGCAGGCCACCGGCGAGGCGCTGGAGGAGCGCCTGGAGGCGATCGTGGAGCGCTGGAACCGGCCGGTCGCGGTGATCGGTCACAGCCTGGGCGGGCTCCTGGCCAAGGCGCTCGCGCACCGGCGGCCCGAGCTGGTCGCCGGCATCGTCACGCTGGGCAGCCCGTTGCTCGCACCGGGGGCGGTGCACCCGGTGCTCGCCTTCGACCTGCGGCTGCTCGACCGGCTGCAGCGCTGGGGTCTCGGCTCGCTGATGAGCACCGACTGCACCAGCGGCGACTGCGCGCGGGTGAGCTGGGAGCAGCTGAGCGCGCCCACCCATGAGGGGTTCGCGTTCACCTCGATCTACTCCCAGCGCGACGGGATCGTCGACTGGCACGCCTGTCTCGACCCCGACGCGATCCAGGTCGAGGTGACCTGCAGCCATGTCGGGATGGCCGTCGACCGGGTCGCCTACCGGCACGTGGTCGAGGGACTCACCCGGATCTCCGCCGCCGGCGCCAAGCGGGTCGTCAAGCGCCGCCGTCCAGCTCGGCAAGCCACGGCGGGTTAGCGCCGCGACGCGCGCAGGTCAGCGCAGCCACCCGGGCGGCCATCGCGCCGATCGCGTCCAGGTCGGCGGCGTCCAGCCGGCGCAGCGAGGAGCGGTCGAGCTGTCCCCGCTGGTGCAGCGCCGCCAGGAGTCCCGCCATGCACGCGTCCCCGGCTCCGACGGTGTCGACCACGTCGACCTTCGGTGCGGGCACGTGCAACCGGTGATCCTCGGTCGCCAGCAGCAGGCCGTGCTCTCCGCGAGTGATCGCGGCAAGCTGCGTGTGCTCACCGCGCAACAGCGCGTCGAGCAGGTCGTCGAGCGACCGGCCGGGCTGGAGGTACTCGCCGTCCTGGTCGCTCAGCTTGACCACGGCCGCTCCGGCGGCGATACGGCGTACGTCGGACCACGGGTCGGCGACGTCACCGAGCACGGCCGGTCGCACGTTGGGGTCGTAGCTGACCACGACACCGGCCGCCCGTGCGCGGGCCGCCAGGTCGGCCATCCGAGCGTCCCCCGGCGCGATCACGGTGCCGAGCGAGCCGATGTGCACCGCTGCGCAGTTCGCGGGCAGCACGGCCTCCGGGGGGTCCCAGGACAGCGCGAACTCATAGGTCGCGTGACGCTGCTCGTCGAGCAGCGCCCGCGCGACCGACGTACTCCCGGAGTCGTGGACGCCCTCGTGCAGGGCCACTCCGGAGTCGTGCACGTGCCTGGCGACCCGCTCGCCGTAGTCGTCGGCACCGATCGTGGTGAGCAGTGCGGTGGGAACCCCGAGGCGGGCGAGCCCGACGGCGATGTTGAGTGGTGCACCCCCGGGCGCGCTCTCGATCGTCTGCCCGTCAGGGCCGATGACGACGTCGACCAGCGACTCTCCGGCGACCAGGACAGAACCCGTGGAGGGTGGTCGCCCGGCGCTCACCCGGCGTGCTCGAAGTTGACCGCCGCGTAGGAGCGCAGCTTCGACCAGCGGTGCTCGCTGACGATGTTGCGGATCGTGCCGCTGCGCGAGCGCATCACCAGAGAGTGGGTGGTGGCGCCGCCGGCGAGGTAGTGCACCCCGCGCATCAGCTCGCCGTCGGTGATCCCGGTGGCCACGAAGAACACGTCGTCGCCGGCGACGAGGTCGTCGGTCTTGAGCACCGCGTCGAGGTCGAGGCCGGCGTCAACCGCCTTCTGCCGCTCGTCGTCGTCGGTCGGCCACAGCCGGCCCTGGATGACACCGTCGAGCGCCTTCATCGCGCACGCGGTGATGATGCCCTCGGGGGTGCCGCCGACGCCGAGAAGCATGTCGACGCCGGTGTCGGGGCGCGCGGCCATGATCGACCCGGCGACGTCGCCGTCGGTGATGAACTTGATCCGGGCGCCGGTCGCGCGGACCTCCTCCACGATGTCCTCGTGGCGGGTCCGGTCGAGGATCACCACGGTCACGTCGTCGGGGTGGCTGCCCTTGGCCTTGGCCGTACGCTGGATGTTCTCGGCCACCGGCAGGCGGATGTCCACGACGTCGGCGGCGTCGGGGCCGACGACCAGCTTCTCCATGTAGAACACCGAGGACGGGTCGTACATCGCCCCGCGCGGGGCCACCGCCATCACCGACACGGCGTTGTTCATGCCCTTGGCGCACAGCGTGGTGCCGTCGATCGGGTCGACCGCGACGTCGCACTCGGGCCCCTTGCCGTCGCCGACGTGCTCGCCGTTGAACAGCATCGGGGCGTTGTCCTTCTCGCCCTCACCGATCACCACGACGCCGTTCATGCCGACGGTGCCGATCAGCGCGCGCATCGCGTTGACCGCGACCCCGTCGGCGCCGTTCTTGTCGCCACGTCCGACCCAGCGTCCCGCTGCCATCGCCGCTGCCTCGGTGACCCGGACCAGCTCCATCGCCAGGTTGCGGTCGGGCGCCTGTGAGGCCGCTGCCAGATCCGGGGACACAGGAGTTCGGCCGGACTTCGACGACATGGAGATCCTCTCTCTCGCGGCATCTGACGCTGCCGCGATGGTATCCCGACCGCTCTGCGTCGCCCGAGATTGCGCGATTGCCCGGCCTGGAACGCCAGGTTTGGGCGGGTGCTGTGGGCCGTTCGCGCAATCTCGGCGCGAAGGGGTGGATCCTGGCGTACCCCGCCTGAGCCGGGTCGGGACAATGGGGGCGTGAGCGCACAGACCCAGCAGCCCCGGCGCAAGCCCTTCGCGGAGCAGAGCGTCGGCGACCTGCTGCGCTCGATCGTGCTGCTCCTGGTCGCGATGGGCGTGATCTTCGGCATCGGGTCGCTGATCACCGAGGAGGAGGAGACGCCGGTCCGCGCGGTCGACTACACCGGACAGCTGAGTGCGGCGCGTGACCTGGCGGACTACCCCGTGGTGGCACCGCGCGGGCTCGACGCCGCCTGGGTGCCCACCAGCGTCGACCTGCAGAGCAGCGGCGGCACCGTGCGGTGGCACCTGGGGTTCCTCACGCCCACCGAGGAGTACGTCGGACTCGAGCAGGGCGACTTCGAGGCGCAGGACCTGGTCCGCAAGTACGTCGGCGGGCTGCAGCCCGGCGGCCGGGTGTCGGCCGGCGGGGAGTCGTGGGAGCTCTTCCGTGGCGACACCGACACCGCGCTGCTGCGCCGTGACGGTGACGTGGTGACGATCGTGGTGGGGACGGCGCCGACCGACCAGCTCACGAGGTTCGCCGGCTCACTGGCCTAGGCCACTCACCGGTCGGACTCCTCCGACTGCTTGACCGCGGCATCGAGCTTCGCGCGTGCGCCGTCGAGCCAGCGCTGGCACACCTCGGCGAGCTGCTCGCCGCGCTGCCACAACGCCAGCGACTCCTCCAGGGTGGTGCCGCCGGCCTCGAGCCTGCGTACGGTCTCGATGAGCTCGTCGCGCGCCTGTTCGTAACCGAGCTCGGTGTCGGGTGTCTGGCCGGTCATGGCCGCGACCCTACTCGCCGGGCCCGTCGTGGTGGGTGGCGTCGTGGGTGGCATCGACCCTGAGGTCGAGGCGCCCCTGGAAGACCTGTGCGGTGACGGCGTCACCGGTGGCGACCTGGTCGGCGGCGCGCACGACGTCGCCGGACCCGGTCTGCAACACGGCGTAGCCGCGCTCGAGCGTGGCCAGCGGCGACAGCGCGCGCACCCGGGCCAGCCGGTGGGCGGTGTCGTCGCCGGCGCGGTCGAGCTGGTGACGCACGCAGCGTCTGCCGCGTTCGACCAGGTCGCGGGTGGCGGCCTCGCGGTCGTCGAGGGACGCGAACGGGGCCGCCAACGCCGGTCGCTGCCGCAGCTGCGCCAGCCCATGCCGCTCACGCTCGAGCCACGCCGCGACGTGACGACGCCCGCGGTCGCGCATCTGCTGCACCCGGGCGAGCTCCTCCGCGACGTCGGGCACCACAAGCTTGCCGGCGTCGGTGGGCGTGGACGCGCGCACGTCGGCCACCAGGTCCAACAGCGGGCTGTCCTGCTCGTGCCCGATCGCGCTGACCACGGCGGTCGTACACCGGGCCACCGCCCGGACGAGCCCTTCGTCGGAGAACGGCAGCAGATCCTCGACCGACCCGCCCCCGCGGGCGAGCACGATCACGTCGACCCCCGTGTCGCGGTCGAGCCGGCCGAGAGCCTCGATCACCTGCCGGGCCGCGTCGTGGCCCTGCACGGCGGTGTTCTCGACTTGGAAACGGACACCCGGCCAGCGGCGCCGGGCGTTCTCCAACACGTCGCGCTCGGCCGCGGAGTTGCGTCCGCAGACCAGCCCCACGCCGGCCGGCAGGAACGGCAGCCGGCGCTTGAGCTCGCGGTCGAACAGACCCTCGGCGGCCAGCAGCCGGCGGCGCTGCTCGAGCCGGGCGAGCAGCTCGCCGAGACCGACCGGACGGATGTCGTCGGCGGCCAGGCTGAGCGAGCCGCGGGGTACGTAGTAGGTGGGCCGGACGTGTACGACGACCCGGGCGCCCTCGGTCACGGGCGGCTCGACGCTGTCGAAGACCCGGCGCGGACAGGTCACCACGACCGACACGTCGGCGGCGGAGTCGCGCAGCGTGAGAAACACCGTCTGCGTGCCCGGCCGGCGGGTGAGCTGCGCGATCTGGCCCTCCACCCAGACCCAGCCCAGCCGGTTGATCCAGCCCGACAGCGCGTTGGCGATCTGCCGGACCGGAGCGGGCTTCTCCACGGAGGTCTCAAGGGCCATGCGGTGACTGTAGGCGGGCGCACCCACCGCGGGCGGGCTCGGGCGGGCTGGTGTCGCCACCTACGATGGGCACCATGTCTGCACCGACTGGACCGACCCCCACGATCGCGGCCGAGGACACGCTGCGCGTGCTGCTCGCAGCGCCTCGCGGCTACTGCGCCGGCGTCGACCGGGCCGTGATCACCGTCGAGAAGGCGCTTGACCTGTACGGCCCGCCGGTCTACGTCCGCAAGCAGATCGTGCACAACAAGCACGTCGTGCGCACGCTGGAGCGCCGGGGCGCGATCTTCGTCGAGGAGGTCGAGGAGGTTCCCGAGGGCGCCAACGTGGTGTTCTCCGCGCACGGCGTCTCGCCGGTCGTGCACGAGCAGGCCGCCGACCGGCAGCTGCAGACGATCGACGCGACCTGCCCGCTGGTGACCAAGGTGCACCACGAGGCGAAGCGGTTCTCCGGCGACGACTACGACATCCTCCTGATCGGCCACGAGGGACACGAGGAGGTCGAGGGCACCGCCGGCGAGGCGCCTCAGAACATCCAGCTCGTGCAGGGCCCGGACGACGTCGACAACATCGAGGTCCGCGACCCCGACAAGGTCGCCTGGCTGTCACAGACCACGCTCTCGGTCGACGAGACCATGCAGACCGTCGACCGCATCCGGGAGCGCTACCCCAACCTGCTCGACCCGCCGTCGGACGACATCTGCTACGCCACCCAGAACCGCCAGGAGGCGGTCAAGGAGATCTCCAAGGACGCCGACCTGGTGATCGTGGTGGGCTCGGGCAACTCGTCGAACTCCGTACGTCTGGTCGAGGTCGCGCTCGAGGCCGGCGCCAAGGCGTCGTACCGCGTGGACGAGGCCGGCGAGATCGACGACGCCTGGCTCGACGGCGTCACCACGGTCGGGGTGACCTCGGGTGCCTCCGTGCCGGAGATCCTCGTCGACGGGGTCCTGGAGTACCTCCAGGGCAAGGGGTTCCCCGAGGCCGAGGCCGTGCACACCGCCGAGGAGAGCCTGATCTTCGCGCTGCCGCCGGAGCTGCGACGCGCGATGCGTTCCTCGTCGCAGCTCGGCGGCTAGTGCCCCGGCCCAAAAGCGCGGCTCAGACCTTCTCGAACAGCTCCACGATGGCCGCGCCGGCCTCCTCGGTCGTGGCCGTCCCGCCCAGGTCGCGGGTGCGCGTGGCCGGTTCGGCCAGCGACGCCTCGACCGCGCGCATGACGTGCGCGGCGACGTCGGGGTGGCCGAGGTGCTCGAGCATCATCGCCGCCGACCAGACGGCCGCCACCGGGTTGGCGATGCCCTGACCGGCGATGTCTGGCGCGGAGCCGTGCACGGGCTCGAACATCGACGGGAACTCGCCGCTGGGATCGAGGTTGGCCGACGGCGCTACCCCGAGCGAGCCGCTCACCGCCGCGGTGAGGTCGCTGAGGATGTCCCCGAACAGGTTGCTGCCGACGATCACGTCGAAGCGCGACGGGTCGAGCACGACCCGCGCGGAGAGCGCGTCGATGTGCATCAGCTCCAGCTCCACGTCGGGGAACTCCTCGGCCACGTCACGCACGACCTCGTCCCAGAACGGCATCGTGTGCACGATGCCGTTGGACTTCGTGGCGGCGGTGAGAATGCGCCGCCGGCCCTGTGCGAGCGTGAACGCGTGCCGCACGATCCGGGACACGCCGGCGCGGGTGAAGACTGACTCCTGGACCGCCATCTCCTCGGGGAGCCCGCGGTTGAAGCGGCCGCCGATCTCGCTGTACTCGCCCTCGACGTTCTCGCGTACGACGACCAGGTCCATCTTCTCGGCGCCGCGCACCGGGCTGTCGACGCCGGCCAGGCCCCTGGCGGGCCGCACGTTGGCGTACTGCCGGAACGCGCGCCGGATGGGGATCAGCAGTCCCCACAGCGAGACGTGGTCGGGGACTCCGGGCCAGCCGACCGCGCCGAGCAGGATGGAGTCGTAGCCGCGAAGGGTGTCCAGCCCGTCCTCGGGCATCATCGCGCCGGTGTCGGCGTACCGCTGGCACGACCAGTCGAACGTGTCGTAGTCGAACGACAGGTCGTAACGGCGGGCCGCCGC
>DATMEB010000178.1:0-12893 GCA_035557095.1 Nocardioidaceae bacterium
TTGGCGTTCGATGGCGCGGTAGACGGTGGAGCGGCCGACGCCGAAGAGCTCGGCGACCTCAGCGGTGCTGTGCTCGCCGCTGTGGACCAGCGAGACCAGGTGCGCTTCCTGACGGCGGTTGAGCTTGGGCTGCTTCCCGCGCAGCCGACCCTTGGCCTTGGCGACCTTCATGCCCTCCCGGGTCCGGAGCCGAATGAGGTCAGACTCAAACTCAGCAACCATCGCCAGGACGTTGAACAACAGCCGGCCGACGGCGTCGGTGGGGTCGTAGACCGATCCGCCCAGGCTCAGGCTGATCTGCCGGGCGGTGAGCTCATCAGCGATCGCGCGGGCATCGGGCAGAGACCGGGCCAGGCGGTCGAGCTTGGTCACCACCAGGGTGTCACCGGCCCGGCAGGCAGCCAGCGCTTCCCGGAGCCCGGGCCGCTCGCGGTTGGTGCCGGTCAGACCGTGATTGACGTAGATCGCTCGGCCTCAACACCGAGGCCGAGCAGGGCATCACGTTGGGCGGTGAGATCTTGTTGATCGGTGGAGCATCGGGCGTACCCGACAAGCAGCGCGTTCATGGCGCACCTCCAAGAGGTCGGCCCGGTCGTACCTGAGACATGGTCGACTCGGGCATCGGGCAGCGCGCGATCCCAACAGCACGCGCCTCCCAGGCTGCGACAGCAAGGGTCGGCCTGACGCAAACGGCCTCCGGAGCCGCTCGGTGCTCCAAAGCCTTGAACCAGGCTTTCATCATGGTCATACTTATGACCATGACCATCCTGTCGCTAGCCGAGGTCAAGTCGCACCTCTCCGAACTCGTTGGCCGTGTGAACTCCCAGCATGAGCGCGTCACGGTCACGGTGCACGGCAAGCCCTCGGCCGTTCTCATCGCGACCGAGGACCTGGAATCTCTCGAAGAGACCATCGCCATCTTGTCCGACTCCGAAGCACTCAGTCGTCTCGCCTCTTCGGAGGCAGAGCTTGTGCGTGGTGAGGGTGAGTCCGAGGAGCAACTCGCCCAGGCCATGAACGAACGACGTCGGCAGCGAGCGTGACCGACGATCAGGCCCGCTACACACTCATCATCACGCCCACGGCGCGACGCCAACTAGCGCAGCATCTGCCGGAGGCCGTTGCCTTCGCCGCGCACGAGTTCATCGTTGGCGCACTCGCGGACAACCCTCAGCGAGTCGGCAAGCGGCTCCGGGCCCCACTCGACGATCGGCACAGCGCCCGGCGGGGGACCTACCGCGTCATCTACCGCATCGACGACGAGCAACGAAGCGTCACGGTCCTCGACGTCGCACACCGCCGAGATGCCTACCGCGCCAACCGCTGACCTGCGGCGGGTCAACCGGGTCGCCGATTGCCGATCCCCGTGTGGGATGGCCCGGGCAACCGCGTCAATGGCGAGATGACGCAGCTTCGCCGTGAGGCGGAAACCCGGCCGCCAGGTGAGTGGGTGCGCGCTGGCTTCTCTCAGGAGTGGTGATCGATTATGAGCGATTGGGTATTGACTCGCACACATATGTGCAAATACGCTGCGGCTCACATACCATTCTCGGAGGTATTTCGTGCGCCCCCTCGCCTCATTCAGCCTCACCGTGGTCGCCGCCTTGGCGGCCGGCTTCATCTCCCCGGCCCTCGCTGCCCCGTCCGAGGGGACGCTCGACGTCTGGGTCCCCACGGGCGACTTTGCGTCGTCGTCGTTCGTCCGGGTCGACCGTACGGCCCCCGCCGCACCAGCCACCGACACCGGACGTGAGCTGAGCGCCCTGGCGGTGCGCGGAGGACACCTTTCCGGTCAGCTAGCGGTCTCGAGCGGCTCCGTTGTGGACGACCTCAAGGTCCGTGTCACGCCACTGCTCGGGCGCGACGGAGGGCGCGGCGCCATCCCGCCGAGCCGGGTCCAGGTGCGCTACCCCTCCTACGTCCCCGACGACCGGGGCGGGGTGATCGCGGACCCGCTCGTCGAGACCGATCGGGTCGATGTGCCCGCTGGCCAGGCCCAACCGGTTTGGCTGACGATGGCCGTGCCGCGCCGGACCGAGCCGGGGACGTACTCCGGCCGCGTCGTGGTCAGCGCCGACGACGCCGAGCCGGTGACGTACAGGCTGACCGTGGAGGTCGCGGACGTGACCCTGCCGCCGGTCTCCGAGCGCGACTTCCACCTCAACCTGTGGTTCCAACCCGACACCGTCGCCGACCAGCTCGGCCTGGCACAGTGGTCCGACGAGCACTTCGCCGCGATGCAGCCCTACCTGCGGGACCTGGCCGAGCATGGGCAGGACGTCGTCAATACCGCGATCGCACAGGACCCCTGGCGGGTCCGATGGCCGGACGGGCAGTGGCGGTCGCAGACCTACGTGCCGTACAACTCGATGGTCGACTGGTCCTACAGCGGCGAGCAGTGGTCGTTCGACTTCACCAACTGGGACCGGTTCGTCGATGAGAGCCGCGGCGCCGGGGTGGGGCCGTACATCCACGCCTTCGGGCTCCTGGGCTTCCGCAACAACTTCCTCGTCTACACCGACTCCCGCACGGGTGAGACCGTCGACAAGGAGGTCACCGTCGGGAGTCCGGAATGGACAGACGCGTGGTCGGCGTTCCTCGCGGCCTTCGAGGACCACGTCAGGGAGCGGGGCCTGCTGGACGTGACGTTCATGGCGTTCGACGAGCGGCCCGCGGCGCAGATGCAGGCCGCCTTGGCCCTCGCGCAGGAGTTCGCACCCGAGCTGGCGGCGAAGGGCTTCGCTGGTGCCGGGTCGGCCAACACCGACCCGTTCGTGTTCGACCTGTCACTGAACTACTCGGAGTTCGAGCACTGGCCGCAGGACGTCATCGACCGCCGCCGCGCGGAGGGCAAGCTGACGACGTTCTACACCTGGGCGAACCCGCCGTACCCCAACACCGTTACGGAGGCCGCGCCACTCGGCGGCCGTGTGCTGCCGTGGCAGAGTGCGAAGAGCGGGCTCGACGGCTACCTGCGGTGGGCCTACAACTCCTGGCCGGCCGATCCGTACACCGACCCCAGCTACCGGTACCGCCAGGGCGACGAGTACCTGGTCTACCCAGGTGCCGACGGGCCGGTGTCGAAGATCGGCTGGGAGCTGTTTCGCGACGGGCAGGAGGACTTCGAGCTTCTCGACCAGCTGGCCGAGCGTGGCGGCGTCGACGATCCGGTCCGCCAGGCGGCGTTGGACCGTGTCGACCCGGCGGCCACCCCTGGCCCGGCCGCGTACCAGGCGCTCCTCGACGCCCGCACGGCTGTCATCGATGCGTTGGAGGGTCCCCTTCACTGACACGTCCGACGCTTCCGATCCTTCCCCCAGGACGGCGGTGGTTTTCCGATTCGAAACACGGGAACGACGCGCTTGCATAGAAATAGAAAGCGCACCGCGGCATCAGCGCGTGATTCCGGGTACCGTGCATCGTCCGGTCACCCCGGGCAGCCACGAGGCAGAGTCGGGTTCCACCGCACGGTGGGAGAAGTGCTGGGAAGTGAACCGCGCCTGTCCGCCGTGACCCTCATTGAGTCGACCTCGGTGAGGTCTTGGGCAATCTGTTGCAGTCGCTGATCGACGCTCTCATCCGGCTGCTCGAGGGCCTCGGTGGCGGGACGCCTGCGAGTGGATCGACACCTATCCAGCAGTCATGACAGGTCCACACCACGAGCCAGACCCGTTGCGGCGCGAACCGATGGAGGCCGCCGAGGCCGACCTCGCGGATCTTCGTGAGACTTTGATGGCGGCAGGGCGCGGTGAGGTTGCTGCGCCGCAGGTGAGAGAGGCCGTCGCGAGCTACCTTCAGCAACACGGGACCAGCCTGCAAGCAGCGGCAGCAGCGGCAGCAGCGGTGGGCGAGGAGACCCGGCGGCAGACGCTAGCCGAGCTCTACAAAATGGCGCGATCAGCTCAATGCGCAGCTTAAGGGTCGGCCCGGCACGCAGAGATCGCCCCAAGTCCCGTCTCACCCGCCCGGTGACGGAGACAGCCGTCACTCGAGCAACTGCCCCGCGCGCGTCAGCAGCGCACTGGACATACCCGGTCGTGCTCTCGGCGCGTAACCCAACCGATCAGGCGATCCAGTGACGCTTTTCAGGCTCCGGCTCCGCCAGCCATGGCGGCGGTTCGGGTAGGCCCTCGTCCGAGGTGACCCTCCCCTGACGGATGCGTGGGTCAGGTCCGGCCGCGAGGGGGGCGGTGGGCCGTAGGGGATCCAGGCGAACCTGGTTGCGCAAGGGTCGCTTGGAGCCTTGACTCGTGATTGCCTGCCTCTTGTCGCCGGCGAAGACAAGGCGCTTCAATGCTTGTATCCGTCCGAGCCCTCCGGAGGTCACAATGAGCATGTGCCTTGGATCCTGCCCTCGCACTTCCCGGACGGTACGGCACAGGCTTCGCGCGATGGCCGCAGCAGTCGCGCTCACGTTGGCAGCCGCCTGCGGCGGCACGACTGGCGAGGAATCCACCGGGGGCGACGGTGAGGATTTGCCGCTCATCTACGGCGTCTTCGCCACCCCGCTCGAGGAGCCCTGGGACGGCGCGATCCACGCCGCGTTGGAGAGTGCGGTGGAGGACGGCGTGATCGAGTACAAGCACGTCGACAACGTCAGCACCTCCGACGCAATGGAGCGGGCACTGCGCGACATCGCCACGAACGAGCAGCCGGACGCGATCATGGGCGACGCGTTCGCGGCCGAGGAGGCGGTCCGTAAGGTCGCCGCCGAGTTCCCGGAGATCCCGTTCGCGTTCGGATCGGGAGAGGAGCCGGTCGCGCCGAACATGAGTGTGTTCGACAACTGGCTGCAGGACCCGGCGTACCTCGCCGGCATGCTCTCCGGAGGCCTCACCGAGAGCAACACCATCGGCGTGGTCGGCGCGATGCCGATCCCCGAGGTGAACCGGATCGTCAACGCCTTCGCTATGGGCGTGAAGGAGACCAACCCCGACGCGACCGTCAAGGTCTCGATGATCAACACGTTCTTCGACCCGGCCGCCGCGAAGCAAGCCGCGGAAGCGCATGTAGCAGCCGGCGCGGACGTGCTGTTCGCCGAGCGGGACGGCGTGATCGCAGCTGCCGAGGAAGCCGACATCCCTGTCATCGGAATGATGGTCGACCAGCAAGAGGAGGCACCCGGGCACGTAGCCACCTCGCTGATCTGGCACATGCGACCAACCGTGGACGCGGTCATCGAGCAGGCCAAGGGCGAGCCAGAGGCGGTCGACCTGGGCGAGTTCTCCTTCATGAAGGTCGACGGCAGCGAGCTCGCACCGCTCAACACCGAGATCGTCGGCGGAATCCCCGACGAGCTCGCCACCATGGTGGCGGAGAAGGAAGCAGCGATCAGGGACGGCTCGTTCACCACACCCGTCGACGAGTCGGCACCGGCAGGATCCATCGACGTCTCCACACTGTGAGCGAACCGCACCCACTTCTCGAGCTGGACGGCGTCACGAAGCGGTTCGGTGACCTCACCGCGAACGACTCGGTGTCCGTCTCGGTGGCGCCCGGCGAGGTCGTCGCCATGCTCGGCGAGAACGGTGCCGGCAAGTCGACGCTGATGAAGATCAGCTACGGACTGGTCCGCGCCGACAAGGGCACCATCACCATGGACGGCCGGCCGGTCGACATCGGATCACCCCGCGACGCGATCGCCGCCGGGATCGGCATGGTCACCCAGGAGTTCTCGCTGGTGGAGACGATGACCGTCACCGAGAACGTCGCGCTCTCCACAGTCGGCCTCGGCCGGGTCGACGTACGCGACGCACGCCAGCGCGTCACCGCCGCGATGGAGCGGATCGGGGTCGCCCTCGAGCCGGACCGGCTGGTGTCCACGCTCTCTATCGGCGAACGGCAGCGGGTAGAGATCGTCAAGGCGCTGTTCCACGAGTGCCGGGTACTCATCCTCGACGAGCCGACCGCGGTGCTCACGCCGCAGGACGTGCGCGCGCTTTTCGCCACCATAGACCGGCTCCGACAGACCGGACTCGGGGTGCTCTTCGTGTCCCACAAGCTGCGCGAGGTCGCGGAGATCTCCGACCGGGTCGTGGTGCTCCGGCGCGGTCGGCTGGTCGGGGAGCGGGTCACCAGCGAGGTTGATACGAACGACCTGGCCGCACTAATGATGGGTTCCACCTCGTCGCCGGTCGAGGACACGGCAGCCGCTGTCGGCCTCCCGGTCGAGGAAGTCGCGGCAGCCTCGGACGCAGCCGTTGGTACGACGGACGCGCCGCCGGTGCTCGCGTTAACGGGCCTGACCCTCGAACAACACGGCCGACCAGTCCTCGACGGCATCGACCTCACCGTCCACGCGAGGGAGATCGTCGGGATCGCCGGGATCAGCGGCAACGGGCAGACCGAGCTGATACAGGTGCTCTGCGGCACCGAGCAGGCCACCAGCGGCCGGGTCGAGGTGGACGGCCGGGACGTCTCCGGCTCCGGTGTCGCGGACCGGCTGGCCGCCAAGCTCGGCCGGCTGACCGAGGACCGGCGCGGCAGCGTGGTCCCGCAGATGACCGTGGAGCAGAACCTGGTGCTCGAGGACCTGCCGACCTACACCCGCCGCAGGATGCTGGACAAAGCGGCGATCCGCGCGCACGCCGAGCGGATGATCGACCGTTTCGACATCAAGGCCACCCCGACTGCCACCCTTGCGACTTTGTCCGGCGGGAACATGCAGAAGGTGCTGCTGGCCCGCGCGCTCGCCCGCAAACCGCGGATCCTGGTGGCAGCGCAGCCGACCCGAGGTCTCGACATCGGCGCGTACACCTACGTGCACACCCAGCTGCAGGAGCTGCGCGACAGCGGCGCCGGTGTCCTGCTCGTGTCCGAGGACCTCGACGAGCTGCGCACCCTGTGCGACCGGGTCGCAGTGCTGTTCCGCGGCCGGATCATCGGCACGTTGCTCGTCGAGGAGGCCACCAGCGACCGGCTCGGCGTGATGATGACCGGTGAGGCCGTGCCGGGATGAGGCTGGTGCTCCGAGGACAGCAACCGCCGTGGCTTACCCCGGTGGCGGTGCTGGCCGCCGTACTCGCCACCGTCGCGCTCACCGCGATCCCGATCCGGCTGGCCGGAGCGAACCCGCCCGCTGCGTTCGAGCGATACCTGATCACGCCGCTGACCACGACCGCCGGGCTGTACGAGGTGCTGCTCACCGCGACGCCGCTGCTGTTCACCGGGATCGCGGTTGCCATAGCATTCCGAGCCGGGTACTGGAACATCGGCGCCGAGGGCCAGTTCCTCATGGGCGCGGTCGCCACCACCGGCGTGGCACTCGCGATGCCCGGCCTGCCCGCGCCGTTCGCGCTGCCGCTGGGCATGCTTGCGGGAGCGGTCGGCGGACTGGCCTGGGCGCTCCTGCCTGCCTGGCTGAAAAAGCGTGCGGACATCGACGAGGTGGTGACCACGCTGTTGCTGAATCCGGTCGCGCTGCTCGTCGTACAGGGGCTGCTGAACGGTCCGTGGCGCAACACCAGCAGCGGCTTCACCGACTCCGACCGGTTCGGCGCGGGCTACGACCTGCCCGCGATGATTCCGGGCAGCCGGGTGCACTGGGGCTTCGGGGTCGCTGTGCTCGTGATCCTCGTGACCGGCTTCGTGATGAGCAGGACAGCGGTCGGCCTGCAGATCCGGGCTGCGGGACAGGCGCCGCGGGCGGCCGAGTTCAGTGGGATCCCGGTGACCCGGCTGCGGTGGCGGTGCGCGCTGGTGTCCGGGGCGATCGCCGGGCTCGGTGGAGCGTCGCAGGTGATGGGCGTCCAGCACCAGCTCACTCAGGGGATCAGCAACAGCTACGGCTACACCGGCGTCATCGTCGCCACACTAGGCGGGCTCAGCGCGGTGGGTGTATTCCTGGTCGCCGTTCTGCTCGGCGACATCTCGGTGGGCGCGCAGAACGTATCGCTGGTGCTCCAGGTGCCCACCCAACTCGGCGCGATCTTCGGTGCGCTGCTGATGCTGATGGTGCTGTCCGCGATGAGTCTGCGCCGGTACCGGATCCAGTGGACCGGGCGACGCGCCCGCCGTACCCCCGCTTCGGGAGGTGGGGCATGAGCATCAACGTACTGGCGCTGATCGGCGCGATGCTGACCATCGCCACCCCGTTGGTGTGGGCGGGGATCGGCGAGGTGATCGTGGAGAAGACCGGGATCCTGAACCTCGGAATCGAGGGCACGATGTACCTTGGCGCGTTCATCGGCTTCCTCGCCGCGCTGCGCACAGGCTCCCCGTGGCTCGGCCTGCTCGCCGCAATCGTCTCCGGTGTCGTCGCCGGGCTGCTGATGGGCCTGTTCACGGTGACACTGGGGTTGAACCAGCACGTGTCCGGCCTCGGGCTGACGTTGCTGCTGATCGCGTCGTGCGAGTTCACCTTCCGGCTGCTGTACGCCGGCGAGCGGCCGACGCTGTCGGCGAAGTTCGACACTTTGCTGCCCGGGGTGTCCGTGCTGAACCAGCACTGGCTCACCTACGTGGCGTTCCTGGTGTTCGCACCGGTCGCCTGGTGGGTGCTGCGTTCGACCGGGATGGGCTACCGGCTGCACGCGGTAGGGGAGAACTTCGAGGCCGCCGACGTGGCCGGCATCTCAGTGACCGCGACCCGCTACATCGCACTCATGGTGGGTGGCGCATTGATGGCGATCGGCGGCGCATTCCTCACCCTCGCCGTGCTCGGTAGCTTCACCCTCGACATCATCAACGGCCGCGGCTGGGTCTGTATCGCGCTGGTGATCTTCGCGAAGTGGCGAGTATGGCCGGCCGTGTGCGGGGCGCTGATCTTCGCGGTCACCGACGCGCTGCAGCTCCAGCTGGCGATCACCACCGCGTTCAGCTCGATCCCGCGTGAGCTGATGCTGGCGCTGCCATACCTCGCGGTGATCACCGCACTCGCGGTGTGGGGCCGCGACGTGCGGTACCCGGGTTCCTACCTGCAGGCCTATCGACGCGGCTGAACCAAAGGAGATGAGATGACTGACGAGGAGCTGCTCGCACTGGCGATCGCGGACGCGCGAGTGGGACTGTCCGAAGGTGGCATCCCGATCGGCGCCGCCCTCGCCCACGAGGGAAAGCTCCTCGGGGTCGGGCACAACAAACGGGTCCAGCTGGGAAGCGCGATCCGGCACGGCGAGACCGACTGCCTGGAGAACGTGGGTCGATTGCCCGCCACGGTGTACGCCGCGTCGACGATGGCGACCACGCTGTCGCCGTGTGACATGTGCACTGGGGCGATCCTGCTGTACGGGATCCCGCGGGTGGTGGTCGGCGAGAACCAGACGTTCTACGGGGCTGAGGGCCTGCTCCGCTCGCGTGGCGTGGAGGTCGTCGTACTGGACAGCGCGGAGTGCAGGTCGATGATGGAGGCGTTCATCGCGGAGAACCCGGCGTTGTGGAACGAGGACATCGGCGAGCCCGGCTGACGGGAGCCACGTGTGCGTCGGCTAGGTCTCCTTGCCGGCCGGGTCCCCCTGCGCTGAGCCGCCCCGGGGGAACGGGTAGGACGATGGCCCTGCTCGAGGCCCGGACACCGTCCACTCCTGCGTCACGTAGGAGTCCATGGCGGTCAGCTTCGGGGTTCCCCGATCATCGTGCGACTGCTTATGTCGTACGTGGGGCACACCTACAGCAAAGAATGTCCGAGACGCGAGGAGCCAAAGCCATGATGACCGTCGTCACAACCGTGACCTTGAAGGACGCGGCAAGAAATCAGTGGGACCGGGCGATGCACGAGCGCGTCCGGGCGGCTTCCGATATGGACGGCTGGGTCGCCGTGCAGCTGCTCAGAGAGGTCGACGACCCGCATCGGCGGGCGATCATCGGCACGTGGCAGTCACGGGAGGACTGGGCCCGCTGGCACGACGACGAAGCATTCAAGGCAACCCGCGCGGAACTTGCCGGGCTGGAGGACGGACCGTCCACTACCGTCTGGTACGACGTCGTAGAGGAGCAGGGCTGAGGAAAGGACTGCCCGAACTCGGCAACTGGCTGCGCCCCTAGGTTCCGACATCGTCGTCGAACACCGTGGCGCCCAAGGCGCGTCATATCGCCAATGCCCTTGGCGCATCGTCCCGCAAGGGGATCCCCTTGCGGCGACGCGGAGGGGGCGGCCTCGAGTCCCCGACCGCGAATCCGAGCACCCACGCCACCCGTCAGCGGTGACGCCGGTGGCGACCACGCCAGTCTTTGGATCGCCTGGGAGAGCACCCGGGCCCCTCTGCCGGTGCTGGCGCCACCGACCCGGGCCTGCAGTGGATGGTGTAGATGAACGCATTCTGGAGCGTGACCTCGGCCAGCGCCCGGTCGCCGGCCGACCCGCTCGTCGAGATCGGCACAGATCCGGGACGCGCGGTCACGTGCTGGTCTGCGCCACGGGCGGCGCCGTGCCGCTACGCCGACAGGACCCGGGTGGCGAGGTGGTCGAGGGCCATCGCCCAACCCGTCTCACCGGGTGACCCGGCGGGGATCCCGTGGTGGGTGAGCTCGACGGTGGTGCGTCCGCCGTCCTCGTGGAGCTGGACCTCGACCCGGGTCTCCGGATGCGCCTGGTCGGCCATCGTCTCGGTGTAGACGAGCCGCTCCGGCTTCGTCACCTCGACGAACTCACCGGTGAAATGCATCGTCATCGGGCCCTGCGGGGTCTCGACACCCATCACGACCAGGCGACCACCGCCGGGGTGCAGGTCCCACTGGGTCACCTCGACGGTGGCGCCATCCGGGCCATACCACGCGGCGAACTCCCCCGGGTCGGCCCACATTCGCCAGACCTCGTCGCGGGGGGCGTCGAGGGTACGCGTCAGGCGTACGGCGTTATCGGTGTTCTGCGTCATTGGGTTCTCATTCCTTCTCGGTGGATTGGGTCAGGTGCGCGTCGAGCCGGTCGAAGCGGGCGGTCCAGGTTGCGCGGCATGCCGCGGCCCAGCTCAACGCGCCATCGAGCCCCTCGGGGTCGAGCATGCAGGGCCGGAACTGCGCGCGCCGGCCGCGCTGTATGAGCCCAGCCTCCTGGAGCACCTTCAGGTGCTTGGAGACCGCCGGCAGGGTGAGATCGAACGGCTCGGCGAGCTCGTTGACCGTGGCCTCTCCCTCGGCCAGCCGCGCCAGGATCGCCCGCCTGGTCGAGCTCGCCAGTGCGGCGAACGTCGCGTCCAGACGCTCTTCAGCCATCGCGAATCATGAGGTCACTTTCCGTAGTGGTTATTTAACCTGTCGGCAAAGTACTACGGACGGTCAAGCCTGTCCAACAGGAACTTCGCTGGTCGGGGCAGTGCCGTCGAACGTGTGGTTAGCCCGAACCGGGAACATGGTGGCGTCGGCGGATCCGGCAAGCCCGGTGACCGATCCCCTTGCGGCGAGCACCTCATGCGGTTGCGTGTTCTTGCCAAAGGGGAGGCGTTGGACGCTCTCGCGTGGGACGCGACGCCCTCGCCGACCCGGCGGGCAGTTTGTCGGGCGGCTGGGGCTGTTCGCCCGAGACCACCGGGCGGGCGTCGGTTGCCTTGAAACGGCCCCGCATGTGATCGGATGCGTTCATACTCGGACCACGATGCCTATGGGGAGGTAAAGTGTGTCCGTCGCGATCACCGGGCAACGGGGCGTGGCCGCTGGCGCGCCACTCGAGCCTGGTTCGGTGCGTGCGCGCCACCGTTCTCCAGGACAACCCGGACCGGACAGCGTCCCGGCACCGCTCCGAGGCCGGGTCGGCGACCCTGAGTGATCGGCTGCTGCCGGCCGCCCGGCCGCGGATGCGCACAGCGTGTGGCGTGGGCGAGGTGCCGCTGCTGGCTTGTGAGCTGTTCGACTCCACCGAGCTGCTCAGCCGGATGGCGATGGAGACGATGCTCGCGGGCTTGTCGACGCGCCGCTCCGGCGTCGGGTTGGAGCCCGTAGGTCAGCAGGTGACCGGCTCGTCAAAAGCGACCGTCCTCGCCGATGGGTCTTGAAATGCACCTCTCAGCATTGTTGCGCCGTGGCCGGTGGCCGTCCTGGTTGCCGCGGGGCGGATCGTTGCCCGAGGACGCCTGGCGGGCTCGTCATCACGCGGTGATGGTGCTGTTGTGGGGGCACGTGCTCGCTATCCCGGTGTACGCCGTCTTTCAGGGCAACTCGGTCGGGCACGGCTTGGTGGAGGCGACCCCGGCGCTGCTCGCCGTACTGATGGCGGGCTACCGACCGATGGGACGCACTCTGCAGGCCACGGTCGCGGCCATGGGCCTGATGGTCTGTTCGGGTGTGGTCGTGCACCTGTCCGAGGGGCTGATCGAGGCGCACTTCCACTTCTTCGTCATGATCCCGGTCGTTGCGCTGTACGAAGCGTGGCTGCCGTTCGCCCTCGGTGTCGGGTACGTGCTCTTCCACCACGGAATGATGGGCACTCTGGACCCCCGGTCTGTGTACAACCACCCGGCGGCGTGGGAGTCCCCCTGGCTGTTCGCCGCCGTGCACGCGGGATTCTTCGCAGCCGCCAGCATCGCCTGCGTCTACAACTGGTCGCTGCACGAGCGGGCGCGCACCTCCTCGCAGGCCCAGGCACGGCTGATGAGCACCATCGTGGACTCGCTCGATGACGGCCTGGCAGTCGTCGATGCCGACGGGCGGATCCTGCTGCGCAATCCCGCCGGCGTCGCGCTGATGGGCGCGGTGGACCCGGACGCCACCAGAGTTGGCGCTGCGGATGAGTACGGCCTGTTCCACCCCGACGGCGCCCCGGTGGTCGAAGAGGAACTCCCCTATGTGCAGGCGCTGGCAGGTCATCCGGTGCACGATGTCGACCTGGTGGTCCGCAACGCCGGAGTGCCGCAGGGCAGGGTTCTGAGTTTCTCGGCCACCGCGCTGCCGTCCGGCGGTGTCGAGGGTGCCCGCCCCGTCGTGGTGCTGTTCCGTGACATCACCGAACGTCACCGCGCCGAGCA
>DATMEB010000179.1:0-19035 GCA_035557095.1 Nocardioidaceae bacterium
GAACGCTACGGAGTGGAGCTCATCGGCGCGTCCATCGACGCCATCCAGCGCGGCGAGAACCGGGAACAATTCAAGGCCATCGTCGAGGGCCTGACCGGCATCGCCGGCGGCCCGGCCGAGGTGGCTGAGAGCCGGGTCTGCCACAGCATCGAGGACGTGCTGGCGGCGGCCGACGACCTCGGCTACCCCCTGGTCGTTCGGCCCAGTTTCACCATGGGTGGTGTCGGCTCCGGATTCGCCCACCACGAGGACGACCTGCGCCGGATCGCCGGTGCCGGCCTGGCCGCCAGTCCGACCACCGAGGTGCTGATCGAGGAATCGATCCTGGGGTGGAAGGAGTACGAGCTCGAGGTCATGCGGGACAAGGCCGACAACGTGGTGATCGTCTGCTCCATCGAAAACCTGGACCCGATGGGCGTACACACCGGGGACTCGATCACCGTCGCGCCGGCCATGACCCTGACCGACCGCGAGTACCAGCGGATGCGCGACGTGGCCATCGGCATCATCCGGGCGGTCGGGGTCGATACCGGCGGCTGCAACATCCAGTTCGCGATCGACCCGGCCACCGGGCGGATGATCGTGATCGAGATGAACCCGCGGGTGTCCCGCTCATCCGCTCTCGCCTCCAAGGCCACCGGATTCCCGATCGCCAAGATCGCGGCCAAGGTCGCCATCGGGTACACGCTGGACGAGATCCCCAACGACATCACCAAGGTGACGCCGGCCAGCTTCGAACCGACGCTGGACTATGTCGTGGTCAAGGTGCCGCGGTTTGCCTTCGAGAAGTTCCCGCACGCCGACTCGACCCTGACCACGCACATGAAGAGCGTCGGCGAGGCGATGGCGATCGGTCGCAACTTCACCGAGGCCCTGCAGAAGTCGCTGCGCTCACTGGAGCGTCGGGAGGCGGTCTTCTCGTGGGCGTCACCGCCCGCGGAGAGGCACCACCTGCTGCAGCAGGTCCGGGTGCCCCGCGAGGGGCGCCTGCGGCTGGTGATGGACGCGCTGCGCGCCGGCGCGAGCGTGGACGAGCTGTTCGCGGCCACCGGGATCGACCCGTGGTTCCTCGACCAGATGCTGCTGCTCGACGAGGTGGCGCGCGAGGTCGCCGCGGCGCCCGAGCTCGACCTGCCGACGCTGCGGCTCGCCAAGCGGCACGGCTTCTCCGACCAGCAGGTCGCCGACATCCGTGGCATCCGTGCCGACGTCGTGCGCGGGGTGCGCTGGGCGCTCGGGCTGCGTCCGGTGTACAAGACCGTCGACACCTGCGCGGCCGAGTTCGCCGCCCGCACGCCGTACCACTACTCGTCCTACGACGAGGAGACCGAGGTCTCGCCGCGTGAGCGTCCCGCGGTGATCATCCTGGGCAGCGGCCCCAACCGGATCGGGCAGGGCATCGAGTTCGACTACTCCTGCGTGCACGCGTCGCTGGCGCTCGGCGCGGTGCCCGACGGCGGCGACTTCGAGACCGTGATGGTCAACTGCAACCCCGAGACCGTCTCGACCGACTACGACACCTCCGACCGGCTCTACTTCGAGCCGCTCACGCTGGAGGACGTCCTCGAGGTCGTGCACGCCGAGCAGCAGGCCGGACCGGTCGCGGGAGTGATCGTCCAGCTCGGCGGGCAGACGCCGCTGGGGCTGGCACAGGGGCTGGCAGACGCCGGCGTGCCGGTGGTCGGCACCCCGCCGGAGGCCATCCACCTCGCCGAGGAGCGCGGCGCATTCGGGCGGGTGCTCGGCGCCGCCGGCCTGCCGGCGCCCAAGCACGGCACGGCGACCTCGTTCGAGGAGGCCAAGGTGATCGCCGACGAGGTCGGCTACCCGGTGCTGGTTCGCCCGTCCTACGTCCTGGGCGGACGCGGCATGGAGATCGTCTACGACGAGGTGTCGCTGGAGAGCTACATCGTCCGGGCGACCGAGGTGTCGCCGGCCCACCCGGTGCTGGTCGACCACTTCCTCGACGACGCGGTGGAGATCGACGTCGACGCGCTCTACGACGGTGAGGAGCTGTTCCTGGGCGGCGTGATGGAGCACATCGAGGAGGCCGGCGTGCACTCCGGCGACTCCGCGTGCGCGCTGCCCCCGATCACCCTCGGCAGCGAGGAGGTCGACCGGATCCGCCGGTCCACGGAGGCGATCGCGCGCGGTGTCGGCGTACGCGGCCTGCTCAACGTGCAGTACGCCCTCGCCGGCGACGTGCTGTACGTGCTGGAGGCCAACCCCCGCGCCTCGCGCACCGTGCCGTTCGTGTCCAAGGCCACCGCGACCCCGCTGGCCAAGGCCGCGGCCCGGGTGATGCTCGGGGCCACGATCAAGGGTCTGCGCGCCGAGGGCATGCTGCCGGTCGTCGGTGACGGGGGCGACCTGCCGGCGTCGTCGCCGATCGCGGTCAAGGAGGCGGTGATGCCGTTCAACCGGTTCCGCACTCCGGACGGCAAGACGGTCGACACCGTGCTCGGCCCTGAGATGCGCTCCACGGGCGAGGTCATGGGGATCGACGCGAGCTTCGGGATGGCGTTCGCCAAGGCGCAGGCCGGCGCGTACGGCGGCATCCCCACCGCCGGCAGCATCTTCGTGTCGGTCGCCAACCGCGACAAGCGGCACATGATCTTCCCGATCAAGCGGCTGGCCGACCTCGGGTTCCGGGTGCTCGCCACGGCCGGAACCGCCCGGGTGCTCGAGCGCAACGGCGTGCCCGCCACGGTCGTGCGCAAGCACTCGGAGGGGCCGGGCCCCGACGGCGAGCCGACGATCGTGGGCCGGATCCTCGCCGAGGAGGTCGACCTGGTCGTCAACACCCCGCACGGCGTGACGTCCGGCGGCAGCCCCCGCGTCGACGGTTACGACATCCGCACGGCCGCGGTGATGCGCGACATACCCTGCATCACCACGATCCAGGGACTCGCGGCCGCCGTCCAGGGCATCGAGGCGCTGCAGAGCGGAGCGATGGAAGTCCGGTCGCTACAGTCCTGGTCAAGTGCCCTGGCCGAACACCGCACGCTGGCCGAGCGTGCCGCCAACGGCGAGGGGAGCGCCTCGTGACCGCCCTCCAGGTGCAGGGCCAGGTGCTCTCGCTCAAGCGCGTCGGGGCCTACCACCACCTCACGGTGGTCGCGCCCGGCGTGGCCGAACGCACCAAGCCCGGGCACTTCGCTGCGCTCGCGATCGGCGACCGGCACTCGGCACAGCTGCTGCGCCGGGCGTTCTCGATCTACCGGTGCCGCGCCAGCGGGGTCTACGGCGGCACCGTCGAGGTGGTCTTCGCCGTACACGGGCCCGGCACGCAGTGGCTGTCGCGGCTGCGCCAGCATGACCCGGTCGACGTGGTCGGCCCCCTCGGGCGCCCGTTCGCGCTGCCGAAGGAGCCGGTGTCGTGCGTGCTGGTGGGCGGCGGCTACGGCAGCGCGCCGTTGTTCTCTCTGGCCGAGCAGCTACGCGGGCGCGGCTGCAGCGTGCACATGGTGCTGGGCGCGGCGACCGAGGACCGCCTCTTCGGCACGCTCGACGCCAAGCGCGCGGCGCAGTCGGCGCTGGTGACCACCGACGACGGCTCGGTCGGCATCCACGGCATGGTCACCGGCCCCCTGCCCGACCTGCTGCGGCGCACCGGCAGCGAGGTGGTCTACGCCTGCGGGCCGATGGCGATGCTCGCTGCGGTGTCGCGCGTGGCCGCCGAGCACGGCGCCTGGAGCCAGTGCGCGGTGGAGGAGTCGATGGCCTGTGGCGTGGGCGTGTGCATGACCTGCGTTCTCCCGGTGGTCGGCGACGACGGGCTCACCCGGATGGTCCGCTCGTGCGTGGAGGGCCCGGTGTTCGGCGGCGACCGGGTGCGCTGGTCCGAGGTCGGGACCGTCCCCGAGGACACACTCGGTGCGCCGCAGCCGTCGCTGACCGGAGGAGCGCGCTGATGGTGGACCTGACCACGCGGCTGGCCGACGCCACCCTGACCAACCCGGTGATGACCGCATCGGGCTGCGCGGCCGCAGGGCGCGAGCTCGGGCAGTTCTTCGACGTCGCCGAGCTCGGCGCCGTGGTGACCAAGTCGATCATGCTGGACCCGCGCTCCGGCCGGCCGACGCCGCGGATGGCCGAGACGCCGTCGGGGATGCTCAACTCCATCGGCCTGCAGGGCCCCGGCATCGACGGGTTCCTGGCCCGCGACCTGCCGTGGCTGGCGCAGCAGAAGGCCCGCGCCGTGGTGTCGATCGCGGGCTCGACGCTGGGGGAGTACTCCGAGCTGGCCCGCCGGGTCGGCAACAGCCCCTCGGTCTCGGCCGTCGAGGTCAACATCTCCTGTCCCAACGTGGAGAACCGCGGCCTGGTGTTCGCCTGCGACCCGTACCAGGCGGCCAAGGTGATCTCCGTCGTACGCCGCGAGACACCGCGCGGCATCCCCGTTCTGGCCAAGCTCTCGCCGGACGTGACCAGCATCGTCGACGTGGCCCGTTCGGTGGTCGAGGTGGGCGCCGACGGGCTGGTGATGATCAACACGCTGCTCGGCCTGACCATCGACCCCGACACTTTGCGGCCGCTGCTCGGCGGCGTCACCGGCGGTCTGTCCGGGCCGGCGATCCGCCCGGTCGCGGTGCGCTGCGTGTGGCAGGTGCACCAGGCGATGCCCGACGTACCCATCGTCGGCGTCGGCGGCATCCGCACCGGCTACGACGCGCTCGAGTTCATGCTCGCCGGGGCCAGCGCCGTCCAAGTCGGCACGGTGATCTTCAACGACCCCAGTGCCCCGGTTCGCATCCTCGGCGAGCTCCGCGGGGAGCTGGAGGAGCGCGGCTTCGAACGCGCCGCCGACGCCGTCGGCTACGCCCACCGCAAACCAGACGAGGAGATGTTGTGACGTTGGCCCACTCTGCGTTCGGCGCTCGCCTGCGCGCGGCGATGGACGACCGTGGGCCGCTGTGCGTGGGCGTCGACCCGCACTCCGGCCTGTTGAAGGACTGGGGGCTCGCCGACGACGCGACGGGCCTCGAACGCTTCGCGATGACCGCGGTCGAGGCACTCGCGCCGCGGGTGGCGATGCTCAAGCCGCAGTCGGCGTTCTTCGAGCGGCACGGGTCATCCGGGATCGCGGTGCTGGAGCGCCTGGTCGCAGAAGCACACGAGGCCGGATGTCTCGTGCTGCTCGACGTGAAGCGCGGCGACATCGGCTCGACCATGCAGGCCTACGCCGACGCCTACCTCGACCCGTCGTCGCCGTTGGCGTGCGACGCCGTGACCGTCAGTCCCTACCTCGGTTTCGGTTCCCTCGACCCGGTGATCGACACCGCGGCCCTGCACGGCCGCGGCGTGTTCGTGCTCGCGCTCACCTCCAACCCCGAGGGTCCGGAGGTGCAGCAGGCACGGGCCGCCACCGGCGGAAGCGTGGCCGGTTCGGTGCTCGCGCAAATAGCCGGACGCAACGAGGACGCGGAGCCGATGGGCTCGGTGGGTGCCGTCGTGGGAGCAACGATCGGCGACACGGACGAGGACCTCGAAGTCAACGGGCCGCTGCTGGTTCCCGGTCTCGGCGCACAGGGAGGCACCGTCGACGACATGCGCAGGATCTTCGCCGGTGTGCAGCATCTCGTCGTACCCACCACATCGCGGGATGTGCTCGCGGCCGGACCCGCGACCGACGCGCTGGCGTCCCGGGCCAGCCGCGTCGCCGACGACCTCGCCGGGCTCGTCGGCTGAGCCGCCGGAGTGGGATATCCCTGCACACGAAGCAACCTCGCCGTGGCAGGGTGGAAGTCGTGCAAGAACATCGGGGGCACGTTCGTGGTCCCGCGACGTGAGATGAGGTTTTCGACATGGTGCGCTCTCTCGCACTGACCGCTGCTGCCGTACTCCTGGGGGTGCTCGCCGGATGCGGTGGTGGTGACTCGGCCACGGAGGCCGGCAGCACCCAGGGCTACTGCGATGGGCTGCGCAACGCGCAGAAGGAGTTCCGCGCGTTGGAGGGCGGTGACCCGACCAAGGCCAACCTCGACGACGCGTTCGCGCGGCTGCAGGACCTGGCCGACCAGGCGCCGCCGGCGGTCGCCGACGAGTGGGCGTCGCTGGACAACGCGATCAGCGGCATGGACAAGGCCCTCAAGGACGCCGGGCTCGGTTTCAACGACCTGACCAATCCCGAGTCGCTGCGCGACCTGGATCCGCAGAGGGCACAGGAGCTCGGACGCAAGGCGCAGCAGTTCGGTGGACAGCAGTTCGAGAAGGCCAGCCGCGCCATCGAGAAGCACGCCCGGACCGAGTGCAACATCAAGCTCGGCTAGACCTTTGACGAAAAACCGACCCCTGCGTTTGCCCCCGACGACGGACATCGCTAGGTTCCGATTCGTCGGTGTATATCCCCAACGAGAACTCGAAGACCCAGAGGTGACCTCCCGTGGCCTTGCCCTCCCTCACCCCCGAGCAGCGGCAGGCTGCCCTCGACAAGGCCGCCGCCGCGCGTCGTGAGCGCGCGGAGGTCAAGAACCGGCTGAAGCACTCCGGCGCGTCGCTGGCCGACGTGCTGCGCGAGGGCAAGAAGAACGAGGTCGTGGGCAAGATGAAGGTCCTCGACCTCCTGCAGTCGCTCCCGGGGCTCGGCAAGGTTCGCGCGCGGCAGGTGATGGAGCGCATCGGCATCTCCGAGAGCCGGCGAGTACGCGGCCTCGGCAACAACCAGATCGCCGCGCTCGAGCGGGAATTTGACTCCCGCGGGTGAGCTCGACGAGGCGGCGGCGCTACGCCTGACGGTGCTCTCCGGACCGTCGGGCGTCGGCAAGAGCACGGTCGTCACCGAGCTGCGGCGGCACTACCCCGACATCTGGGTGTCGGTCTCGGCGACGACCCGGCCGCCCCGGCCCGACGAGGTCGACGGCGTGCACTACTACTTCGTCGACGGCACGCGGTTCGACGAGCTGGTCGCCGAGGATGCCCTGCTGGAGTGGGCCGAGTTCGCCGGCAACCGCTACGGCACGCCGCGGGTGCCGGTGTACGACCGGCTCAACCAGGGCACCCCGGTGCTGCTGGAGATCGACCTGCAGGGCGCACGACAGGTGCGGGCGTCGGTGCCCGACGCCCGATTGGTCTTCCTCAAGCCGCCCTCGTGGGAGGAGCTGGTACGCCGGCTGGTCGGCCGTGGCACCGAGTCGTCGGCGGTAGTCGAGCGGCGACTCGCGGTTGCGCGTGAGGAGCTGGCGCACGAGCCGGAGTTCGATGTGACGTTGATCAACACCGAGATCGGGTCTGTGTGCACGGACTTGGTAGCCTTGATGCACACCTCGTAGTTTCCCCCGCCTCCTCTCGAAAGGCATCCACGCGTGTCCGGCACCCAGCCAGTGGCCGAGGGCATCACCAACCCTCCGATCGACGAGCTGCTCACCAAGACCGACTCCAAGTACCAGCTCGTGCTGTACTCCGCCAAGCGGGCGCGGCAGATCAACGCCTACTACTCCCAGCTCGGCGAGGGTCTGCTCGAGTACGTCGGCCCGCTGGTCGAGACCCACGTCCAGGAGAAGCCGCTCTCGATCGCCCTCCGCGAGATCAACGACGACCTCCTCACCTGCGAGCACACCGAGCCCGAGCAGTCGCAGCAGGACTGACCTGCCGATGCCGGCCGATCGCCGCCCTCAGCCCGAGGCACTGCCCGAGGCACAGCCCGACGTTCGCGGACCCGTCCGCAACGTCGTACTCGGGGTGAGTGGCGGCATCGCTGCGTACAAGGCCTGTGAGCTGCTGCGCCTGCTCACCGAGGACGGCCTGTCCGTGCGGGTCGTCCCCACGGCGAGCGCCCTGGAGTTCGTGGGCGCGGCCACCTGGGCCGCGCTGTCCGGCCACCCGGTGTCGACGCAGGTCTGGGACGCCGTGCACGAGGTCCCGCACGTGCGCATCGGCCAGTCCGCGGACCTCGTGGTCGTCGCTCCAGCCACCGCCGACCTGCTGGCCAAGGCCGCACACGGCATGGCCGACGACCTGCTCACCAACACACTGCTGACCGCCCGCTGCCCGGTGGTGTTCGTGCCCGCGATGCACACCGAGATGTGGGAGCACGCCGCCACCCAGGACAACGTCGCCACCCTGCGCCGGCGCGGATCCGTCGTGGTCGAGCCGGCGGTCGGCCGGCTCACCGGCGCCGACAGCGGCAAGGGCCGGTTCCCCGAGCCCGACGAGATCTTCGAGATCGTCCGCGACATCGCACTGCGCGGCGACCTGACCCAGGACCTCACCGGCCGGCACGTCGTGGTCAGCGCCGGTGGCACCCGCGAGTACCTCGACCCGGTTCGGTTCCTCGGCAACCGCTCCTCCGGCCGGCAGGGCTACGCGCTGGCCCGTGCGGCGGTGGCGCGCGGGGCCGAGGTCACGCTGGTGGCGGCCAACGTGGCGCTGCCCGACCCGGCCGGTGCCAAGGTGGTGCGCGTCGAGTCGACCGTGCAGATGCGCGACGCCGTGCTCGCCGCCGCCGAGTCCGCCGACGCCGTCGTGATGGCCGCCGCACCGGCCGACTTCCGGCCCACGCGGCACAGCGAGCACAAGATCAAGAAGGTCGACGAGCACACCGCGCCGACGGTGGAGCTCACCCAGACCGACGACATCCTGGCGACGCTCGTGCGTGCGCGCGGCACGTCACCCAGGGTGATCGTCGGCTTCGCCGCGGAGACCGGCGACACCGAGGGCGACGTACTCACCCACGCCCGGGCCAAGCTGGCCCGCAAGGGCTGCGACCTGCTGGTGCTCAACGACGTCAGCGGCGGCAAGGTCTTCGGCAGCGCAGACACCGAGGCCGTCGTGCTGTCCGCGCAGGGTGAGGTCACGCCCGTACCTCCGGGTCCCAAGGCAGGGCTCGCGCACGTGGTATGGGACGAGGTGCTCCGTCGGCTCTGAGATAAGGTGTGCCAGCACAGGCCCCAGCACAGCCGCAGCAGACTAGGAGCATCCCCTTGACCGGTCGTCTTTTCACCTCCGAGTCCGTCACCGAGGGTCACCCCGACAAGATCGCCGACCAGATCAGCGACTCTGTTCTCGATGCGCTGCTGGCGCAGGACCCCAGGAGCCGCGTCGCGGTGGAGACGTTGCTCACCACCGGTCTCGTGGTGGTCGCGGGCGAGGTGACGACCGAGGCGTGGGCCAACATCCCGGAGATCGTGCGCGAGCGGGTTCTCGCGATCGGCTACGACTCGTCGAAGAAGGGCTTCGACGGCGCCTCCTGTGGTGTGCAGATCTCGATCGGGTCCCAGTCGGCCGACATCGCGCAGGGCGTCGACACCGGCCACGAGGCACGCAGCGAGGGTTCCGGCGACCCGCTGGACAAGCAGGGCGCGGGCGACCAGGGCCTGATGTTCGGCTACGCCTGCGACGAGACCCCCGAGCTGATGCCGCTGCCGATCACGATGGCGCACCGGCTGGCCGAGCGGCTCTCCGACGTGCGCAAGGACGGGACGATGGCCTACCTCCGTCCCGACGGCAAGACCCAGGTCACGATCGAGTACGACGGCGAGCAGGCGGTCCGCGTCGACACCGTCGTGGTCTCGACGCAGCACGCGGCCGACATCGACCTCGACGCGATGCTCGCCCCCGACATCAAGAAGCACGTGGTCGACGAGGTGCTCGAGAAGTTCGACATCGACCACAGCGACTACCGCCTGCTGGTCAACCCCACGGGGCGGTTCGAGATCGGTGGCCCGAAGGGCGACGCCGGGCTCACCGGCCGCAAGATCATCATCGACACCTACGGCGGCATGGCCCGCCACGGCGGCGGCGCGTTCAGCGGCAAGGACCCGTCGAAGGTCGACCGGTCCGCGGCCTACGCCATGCGCTGGGTGGCGAAGAACGTCGTGGCCGCCGGCCTGGCCAAGCGCTGCGAGGTGCAGGTCGCGTACGCCATCGGCAAGGCGCACCCGGTCGGCTTCTACGTCGACACGTTCGGCACCGAGTCGGTTCCGGTGACCTCGATCCAGAAGGCCGTGCTCGAGGTGTTCGACCTGCGCCCGGCCGCGCTGGTGCGCGACCTCGACCTGCTGCGGCCGATCTACGCCAAGACCGCGGCCTACGGCCACTTCGGTCGCGAGCTGCCCGAGTTCACCTGGGAGCGCACCGACCGCGTGGACGCGCTGCGCGCGGCGGCCGGGGCCTGACCCGGCCGTCCCAGCACCCCGGCGACCGGCGAGGGGCACCTTCCCGCGCTGTCGCCGGTGGTTGATAGGACTACCCGGTGAGCCCGGCAGAGCCGACCACGGGCGGTCAGCAGCACGAGCAGCTCGCGCTGGCACGTGACCGGGTCCGACGCACACCCACCAGCCGGCCCCCGGGTCCGGCGGCCGAACAGCCGGTGGCGCGCGTGCTCGTCGACGTCGCGCTGGCGCACCTGGACCGTCCCTTCGACTACCTCGTCAACGACGACATCGCCGCACAGGCGCGGCCCGGCTGCCGGGTCAAGGTGCGCTTCGCCGGCAAGGAGCTCGGCGGCTACATCCTCGAGCGCGCCGAGTCCTCCGACCACACCGGCCGGCTGACCCCGCTGCGTCGGCTGGTCTCGCCGATGCCGGTGCTCACCCCGCAGGTGTCTCGGCTATGCCGGGAGGTTGCCGAAAGGTACGCCGGCGTGACCTCCGACGTGCTCAGGCTCGCGGTCCCGCCACGGCACGCCCGGGTGGAGCGGGAGTTCGAAGCGCCCGCCGCCGACCAGTCCCCGCCTGCGGTCTCCGCAGCCGCGTCGGCCGAGTGGAGCGGGCAGTGGGACGGTTACCCGGCCGGTCCCGCCTACCTCGAGCGGCTGCGCGGCGGACGGGCCCCGCGCGCGGTCTGGACCGCGCTGCCCGGACCGGGGTGGGTCGAGGCGCTCGGCGACGCGGTGCTGGCGACCCTCGACGGCGGCCGAGGCTCGCTGGTCTGCCTGCCCGACCAGCGCGACGTGCGCCGGCTGGCCGAGGCGCTGCGCACACGATTGGGCACCCGTTTGGGCGGCCGGGAGGGCGGAGCCGACGAGGTCGCGGTCGTCACCGCCGACCTCGGACCGTCGGCCCGCTACCGCGCGTTCCTCCGGGTGCTCACCGGAATGAGCCGGGTGGTGGTCGGCACGCGCAGCGCGGCGTTCGCGCCCGTACACGACCTCGGTCTGGTGGCGATCTGGGACGACGGCGACGACCTGCACGCGGAGCCGCGGGCGCCGTACCCCCATGCGCGCGAGGTGCTCGCCGCCCGGGCGCACCTCGAGGGTACGGGCCTGCTGGTGGGCGGGTTCGCCCGCACTGCCGAGGCGGAGCACCTGGTCGAGTCGGGGTGGGCGCACCCGCTGGTGGCGCCGCGGGGCGCGGTACGAGCGGCCGCCCCGCGCATCCACGTGACGGGGGAGACCGAGAGCGAGCTCGACCGCGACCCGGTCGCCCGGCGGGCCCGTCTGCCGCACCGGGCGCTGACCGTGGCCAGGTCCGCGCTGGAGTCCGGACCGGTGCTGGTGCAGGTGCCGCGGGCCGGCTACCTCGCCGCGCTGGCGTGTGTGCGCTGCCGGCAGCCCGCACGGTGCGAGCACTGCCAGGGGCCGCTGACGCTCGCCCAGGGGCAGCGGTTCGCCGGGTGCCGGTGGTGCGGACAGGCGGCGACCCGCTGGCAGTGCGGCCACTGCGGCGCCGACCGGTTCCGTGCGCCGGTCGTGGGCTCCCAGCGCACGGCAGAGGAGCTCGGTCGCACCTTCCCGAAGGTGCCGGTGGTCAGCTCGGTGGGCGGCCAGGTCCGCGACCGGGTCGACGGCCGGCCGGCGCTGGTGGTCGCCACGCCCGGCGCCGAGCCGCCTGCCGAGGGGGGCTACGCCGCGGCGCTGGTGCTCGACACCTGGCTGACGCTGGCGCGTCCCGACCTGCGGACGAGCGAGGAGGCGCTGCGCCGATGGTTGGGTGCGGCGGCGCTGGTTCGCCCGGCCGCCGAGGGCGGCAGCGTCGTCGTGGTCGGCGACCCCGCCGCGGCGCCGGTGCAGAGCCTGGTGCGGTGGGACCCCGCCGGCGCGGCGGAGCGCGAGCTCGCCGACCGGACCGCGACCCGGCTGCCCCCGGTGGCCAGGGTGGCGACCGTCACGGGCCCGGCGGACGCGCTCGACGAGCTCGTCCGTGGTCTGGACCTGCCCGCGGGCGCCGAGACTCTGGGCCCGGTCCCCGTCGACGAGGACAGCGCCCGGGTGATCGTGCGCGTGCCGTACGCCGTCGGCGGCGGGCTGTCACAGGCGCTGCGGCAGGGCCAGGCCGCCCGGAGCGCCCGCAAGCTGACCCACCTGCGCGTCCAGGTCGACCCGACCGAGCTCGGCTAGGCGGCGGCAGACGGTCACACGGTCGCCGGGGCTCGTAGACTGACGGCCGCACCGCGCCGACCTACGACGGGAGCCAACCGCTGTGGCAGTCCAGCCCATCCGCCTCTTCGGTGACCCCGTCCTGCGCACGAAGGCCGCGCCGGTCGTCGACTTCGACAAGGAGCTCCGCACGCTGGTGCGCGACCTGACCGAGACGATGCAGGAGGCGCCCGGCGCCGGCCTGGCCGCCCCGCAGATCGGGGTGGGGCTGCGGGTGTTCACCTGGTGGGTCGACGACGAGCTGGGTCATCTGGTCAACCCGCGGCTCGAGCTGTCCGAGGAGGAGCAGTTCGGCGAGGAGGGCTGCCTGTCCATCCCCGGCCTGACCTTCGACTGCCGGCGCGCTGCCCGGGTCGTCGCCCGCGGGATGAACATGCACGGCGAGCCCGTGGTCATCGAGGGGTCGGAGATGCTCGCGCGGTGCATCCAGCACGAGACCGACCACCTCGACGGGGTGATGTTCGTCGACCGGCTCGACCGCGAGACCCGGCGCGCGGCGATGAAGGCCATCCGCGAGGCCGACTGGAACGGCGGACCGGTGCCGACGGTGAAGGTGTCGCCGCACGACACGTTCGGGCTCGGGCTCTGAGCATGCGGGTCGTCTTCGCCGGTACCCCCGAGGCAGCGGTCCCGTCCCTGCGCGCGGTCCTCGACTCCGCCCACGAGGTCGTTGCGGTGGTCTCTCGACCCGACGCCCGAACCGGCCGCGGCCGAAGAATGTCCGCCTCGCCGGTGGCCGAGCTGGCCGCCGAGAGCGGCATCGAGGTGCTCAAGCCGCCCACGCCCAGAGACCCCGCGTTCCTGCAGCGGCTGCGTGAGATCGCACCTGACTGTGCGCCGGTGGTGGCCTACGGCGGCCTGCTGCCGCAGGAGGCGCTGCAGGTCCCCGAGCGCGGCTGGGTCAACCTGCACTTCTCCCTGCTGCCTGCCTGGCGGGGTGCCGCACCGGTGCAGCACGCGCTGTTGCACGGCGACGAGGTCACCGGAGCGACCACGTTCCGCATCGTGCCCGAGCTCGACGCCGGCCCGGTCTACGGCCTGTTCACCGAGAGCATCAAGTCCGACGACACCGCGGGGAGCCTGCTGGACCGGCTGGCCGAGCACGGTGCCGAGCTGCTCGTCGCCACGCTCGACGGGATCGCGGACGGCACCCTGCAGGAACGGCCGCAGCCCGAGGACGGGGTGTCCCTGGCACCGAAGATCACCGTCGAGGACGCCCGGGTGCGCTGGACCGACCCCGCGCTCGCGGTCGAACGGCGCGCACGCGCCTGCACGCCCGCGCCCGGCGCCTGGACCACGTTCCGCGGGGAGCGGCTCAAGGTCGGCCCGGTCGGGCTGCGCCCGGACGTGACCTCGCTCGCGCCGGGCCAGGTCGAGGCCACCCGGCGGGAGGTGTTCGTGGGCGCGGCCGACCACGCGGTCGCGCTGTACGAGGTGCGCCCGCAGGGCAAGAGCCCGATGCCGGCCGCCGACTGGGCCCGTGGCGTACGCCCCGACCCGGGCGAGGTCGTGGGGGAGACGTCGGAGTCGGCCGACGAGGGTCGCCGGTGACCAACAGCAGCCGCGTCGACCCCTCTCGGCAGGTCGCGTACGACGTGCTGCGCGCGGTCGCCGAACGCGACGCCTACGTCAACCTGACGCTGCCGGTCCTGTTGCGCGAACGGCAGATCACCGGACGCGACGCCGCGTTCGCCACCGAGCTCACCCACGGCACCATCCGCCGGCAGGGCAGCTACGACCCGGTGATCGACTCGCTGCTGCGTACACCGGTCGAGCCGCCGGTCCGCGACCTGCTGCGGCTGGGCACCCACCAGCTGCTGTCCATGCGGGTGCCGGCGCACGCCGCGGTGGCCACCACGGTCGAGCTCACCCGCGCCAACGTGGGGGAGCGGCCGGTGCGGCTGGTCAACGCGGTGCTGCGCCGGGTCGGCCGCATGCGGCTGAGCTCGTGGATGGACAAGCTGGCGCCGCCACGCACCGACGCGACCATGCTCGACCATCTGGCGACCGTGCACTCGCATCCGGTGTGGATGGTGGCCGCCCTGCGCGACGCTCTCGGCGGCGACATGGCCGAGGTCGAGGCCATGCTGCGCGCCGACAACGACCCGCCCGGCGTCACCCTGGTCGCGCGTCCGGGGCGGGCCACCGCACAGGAGCTGGTCGACGCCGGCGCCGGCCCCGGTCGCTGGTCGCCGTACGCCGCACACTGGAACGGCGGCGACCCCGGCTCGCTGCCCGCGGTACGGGAGAGTCGCGCCGGCGTCCAGGACGAGGGCTCGCAGCTGGTCGCGCAGGCTCTCGCCGACGCCAAGCTCGACGGCCCGGATGCGGCATGGCTGGACCTGTGCGCGGGCCCCGGCGGCAAGGCCGCGCTGCTCGCCGGACTGGCGGACGGGCGTGGTGCGTCGCTGCTCGCCAGCGAGCGGCAGCCGCACCGGGCCCGGCTGGTGCGTCAGGCCCTGCGGGGAGGCCCCGGAGTCCGCGGGGTGGTCTGCGCCGACGGCACGCGCCCGGCCTGGCGCGCGGGAGCGTTCGACCGGGTCCTGGCCGACGTCCCGTGCACCGGGATGGGCGCCCTGCGCCGGCGGCCAGAAGCTCGCTGGCGGCGCAGTCCCGGCGACCTGGCCGGGCTCACCGCGCTGCAGCGGGCACTGCTGCGCTCCGCGATCGACAGCTGCCGAGCCGGCGGGGTGGTCGCCTACGTCACCTGCTCGCCACACCCGGCGGAGACCACCGGCGTCGTCGACGACGTGCTGCGCGACCGCGGTGACGTCGTGCAGGAGGACGCCCGGGCGCTGCTTCCCGACGTACCCGACCTCGGCGCCGGCCCGGCGGTGCAGCTGTGGCCGCACCGGCACGGCACCGACGCGATGTTCCTGGCCGCACTCCGCCGGACCGGGGATGGCTGAGTACGGCCCGCACCCCGGCCAGGGCTAGAGTCGGGCGACGATGGGCATTCAGATCTCGCCGAGCATCCTGTCGGCCGACTTCGCCAACCTCGAGGCCGCCGCGAGCTCCGTTCCCGGGGCCGACTGGCTGCACGTCGACGTGATGGACAACCACTTCGTGCCCAACCTGACCCTCGGTGTCCCGGTGGTCGAGGCGCTCGGACGGGCGACCACGCTGCCGATGGACTGCCACCTGATGATCGAGGACCCCGACCGGTGGGCGCCGGCGTACGTCGACGCGGGTGCGCGCAACGTGACCTTCCATGTGGAGGCGGCGCACGCACCGGTGCGTCTGGCCCGCGAGCTGCGTGCCAAAGGCGCCCGGGCCGGGATGGCCCTCAAGCCGGCCACGCCGGTCGAGCCGTACGCCGACCTGTTCGACGAGCTCGACATGCTGCTGGTGATGACGGTCGAGCCGGGTTTCGGCGGCCAGAGGTTCCTCGACCTGTGTCTGCCGAAGATCCGGCGGGCGCGCGAGCTGGCCCAAGCGCGCGGGGTCGAGCTGTGGCTGCAGGTCGACGGCGGCATCTCCGAGGACACGATCGGGCAGTGCGCCGAGGCCGGCGCCGACGTGTTCGTGGCCGGCTCGTCGGTGTTCGGCGCCGACGAGCCCGATGCCGCGGTCAAGGCCCTGCGCGAGAAGGCCCGGTCCGCCGCTCCCTGAGGCCGGCCACGCAGCTCAGAGGGCGCGGGTGGTGCCGACCAGGTGCAGTGTGCCCTTCTTGGCGTCGCGCAGCGCGAACGTCGTCGCGCCGGACGCGTCCCGCTCGGCGCCGAACGCGACCGTGGCCGGCAGCAGCACCGGCTTCTTGAAGTCCACCGCGACCTCGAACGCGTCCGGCAGTCGCGGCTGCAGCGCCGCCAGGCACCGGGCCTTGCTCCACATCCCGTGCGCGATCTGCCGCGGAAAGCCGAACGCCTTCGCGGTCACGCCGTACAGGTGGATGGGGTTGCGGTCGCCGGACACGCCCGCGTAGCTGCGACCGAGGTCGCCCGGCAGCCGCCAGCGGGTCGCACCCGCGGGCGGATCGGGCTGCTCACCCCGGTCGGCGGCCGGCTCGGAGCCCCCGCCGCGGCGCAGCATCGTGCTCACACCGCGCCAGACCTGCTCGCCGTCGACCAGGGCCTCGGTGACGATGTCGAACTGCCGGCCCTTGGGGTGCGGCCGAAGGTCGGTGGCGTGCACGCGCAGGTCGAGGGTCTCGGAGGACAGCACCGCTCGGTGCTGCTCGATCCGGTTGGCCACGTGCACGATCCCCATCGGCGCGAACGGGAACGCCCCGTCGGTCATCAACGCCATGTGCAGCGGGAACGCCAGCACGTGCGGGTACGTCGCCGGCAGCGCGTCGCGCAGCCCGAACCCGCAGACCTGCGCGTACGACGCGAGGTGGTCGCGGTCGACGCGTACGTCCGGGTGCTCGAGGACCAGGTCGGGCAGGTCGCGCGAGCTGCGACGTACGCCGGGGAGCAGGCCGATGCCGGGCAGCGCGGGCGCGACCGCCTTGGCGTACAGCGGCAGCATCGACGGAGTCGACTCGAAGGACCGGGTCGCCACCGCTCAGGCCCCCAGCAGGCTCTGTCCGCAGACCCGCACGACGTTGCCGTTGACGGCGGTCGAACCGGGGCTGGCGAACCACGCGATGGTCTCGGCCACGTCGACCGGCAGCCCGCCCTGAGCCAGGGAGTTCATCCGGCGACCGGCCTCGCGGGTCATCAGCGGGATCTTCGCGGTCATCTGCGTCTCGATGAACCCCGGAGCCACCGCGTTGACCGTGATCCCGTCGGACAGCCGGGCCGACAGCGACTCCACGAAGCCGATCACACCGGCCTTGGAGGCGCCGTAGTTGGTCTGGCCGACGTTGCCCGCGATGCCGGCGATCGAGGCGATGCCGACGATCCGGCCGTTGGGGCGGACCAGCTTGTTGTCGAGCAGCTCGGCGGTGATCCGCTCCGGTGCGGTGGTGTTGACGGCGAGCGTGGATCGCCAGCCGTCCTCCTTCATGTTCCGCAGCTTCTTGTCGCGGGTGATGCCGGCGTTGTGCACCACGACGTCGACACCGCCGTGCTTCTCGGACAGGTGCCTGACGACCCGTTGCGGGGCGTCGACCGCGGTGATGTCGAGGGTCACCGCCTCGCCGTCGAGCTCGTTCATCAGGTCCTGCAGCTCGGAGGCCATCTGCGGTACGTCGACGCCCACGATGCGCGCGCCGTCACGCGCCAGCGTGCGGGCGATCGACTCGCCGATCCCGCGGGACGCACCGGTGACGAGGGCGACCTTGCCGGCCAGCGGCCGCACGAGGTCGTCGACGGCCTCGGCCTCGGTGGTGCCGGTCGCGCCGATCCGGACGACCTGGCCGGAGACATAGGCGGACTTGGGGGAGAGCAGGAACGCGAGCGTGGACGAGACCGCGCCCTCGGCGCCCGGTGCGACGTACACCAGCTGCACGGTCGAGCCCTGGCCGACCTCCTTGCCCAGCGAGCGGGTGAACCCCTCGAGCGCGCGCTGCGCGACGTGCGCCTCGGGAGTGTCCGCGGCCTCCGGCGGTGTGCCGAGTACGACGACCCGGCCGCAGCCCTGCAGACTGCGCAGCACCGGGGTGAAGAACTCCTGCAGCCGCACGAGCTCGGCGGTCGACGTGATCCCGCTGGCGTCGAACACCAGGCCCTTGAACCGCTGGCCCTCGCTCGCGGTCTCGACCGCGGCGATGCCGAGCTCCGTCAGCGACTCGCCGACGCTGTCCTGCATGCGGCCGCCGGGTGCTCCCCCGACGAGCACCACGCCCTCGACCAGCGGCTGGCCGTCGCGGTACCGCTCGAGCCGCACCGGGTCGGGCAGCCCGAGGTTCTGCACCAGCAGGCGGCCGACAGGAGTGTGCGCCAGGAACTGATAGCGGTCGCTCATCGGTGTGTGTCCCATCTCTCCGTGCGGGTGGTTACCGGTCCGGCAGCCAAACTGTAACTTGGAGTTACAGGCGAGTGCACGCGGTCGGAGTGTGGCTCTCGCTACGTTGGTCCGAGACTCGCAGAGCAGCTTCGCCGCCACGACGGCGGGGCTCCGGAACACCTGAGGCACGAGGAGTGGCAATGGCCGAGATTCGTCGCGTCGCCGTGGTCGGCGGCAACCGCATCCCGTTCGCGCGGTCCAACTCGACGTACGCGAAGGCCTCCAACCAGGACATGCTCACCGCGGCCCTCGACGGGCTGGTCGACCGCTACGGGCTCGCCGGGCAGCGGGTCGGCGAGGTCGTGGCCGGTGCGGTGCTCAAGCACAGCCGCGACTTCAACCTCACCCGCGAGGCGGTGCTGGGCTCCCAGCTCTCCGCGGCGACGCCTGCCTACGACATCCAGCAGGCCTGCGGGACGGGTCTGGAGGCGGTGGTGCTCGCCGCCAACAAGATCGCGCTCGGCCAGGTCGAGTCGGCCGTCGCAGGTGGCGTCGACTCCGCGTCCGACGCGCCGATCGCCGTGAACGAGGACCTGCGCCAGACCCTGCTGGCCCTGAGCCGCGCCAAGACCCCGCAGCAGCGGATCAAGGCCCTGGCCAGCATCCGGCCCGCCCAGGTCGTCCCCGAGATCCCGCGCAACAGCGAGCCGCGCACCGGCTTGTCGATGGGTGACCACATGGCGGTCACCGCGCACGAGTGGGGCATCACCCGCGAGGCGCAGGACGAGCTGGCCGCCGCCAGCCACCGCAACCTGGCAGCCGCCTACGAGCGGGGCTGGCAGGACGACCTCCTCACTCCCTACCTCGGCCTCGAACGCGACGAGAAC
>DATMEB010000180.1:0-8629 GCA_035557095.1 Nocardioidaceae bacterium
GCCGAGATCACGGTGAGCGGGCAGGGCGGCGGGGCGGAGGGCGTGGCGGTCTCCGCGGACGGGAAGACCGTCTACGTGTGCAACGAGCAGGACGTGGGCCACGACCGCGGCCGGCTGAACGTGATCGACACCGAGACGAACGCGATCACCGCCACGCTCGAGGTGAGCTCGTTCCCCACGGCCGTGCGGATCACCCCGGACGGGAGCCGCGTCTACGTGATCGACACCGACGGCATCCTCACGGTCGTCGACACCGCGTCCGGCACGGCGACCTCCCCCTTCGTCACGGTCGTCGGCAACCGGATGGCGTTCCTCGGCCAGCACGCCTACGTGGTGCGCGACGCCGACACGCTGGTGTCCGTCCTGGACACCTCGACCCACCAGGTCACCGGCCTCGTCGAGGTCGACGGCCTGGCAACGGACATCGCGGTCGCGCCGGACGGGCAGCGGGCCTACGTGACGCAGCGGACCCGCAACGACCTGAGCGTCGTCGACACGGCCACGAACCTGGCCACGCCCTTCCCCGTCACCATCGACGGCACGGCCAACGCGCTGGCACTCACCCCGGACGGCAAGCGGGCCTACATCTCGAACCGACAGGCCCGCACGGTGGAGGTCGTCGACCTCTGAGCCGGTCAGGCGGAGAAGCGCACCCCGCCGTCGGGGCGCATCAGGCCGGTCTCGTAGGCGTAGATCGCCGCGCTGACACGGTTTCGCGCGCCGAGCTTGTTCAGCAGGTTCTGCACGTGCGACTTCACCGTGCTCTCGCCCAGGCCGAGGCCCGCGGAGATCTCCGCGTTGGTGTAGCCCTTCGCCAGGAGCAGGAGCACGTCGCACTCGCGGGTGGTCAGCGCGAAACCGTTGTGCACCACCTCTGGGCGGCCAACCTGCGGACCGTCGTCGTCGCGCGGACGGGAGCTGATGCTGTGGCCCGCGGCGACCAGGCGGACGGCGGAGACGAACTCCTGCTCGCTGGTGGTCCACGGCAGCGAGCCGACCGACGCGCACCGCAGGGCGAGCGCGGCGGGAATGCCGTTGCCGCCGATCATGACCGCCCGGACCGGCCAGGCCGGCGCCCCTTCGGCGACCCGGTTGAGCACGATGGTGGGGTCGTTGGCCTCGGTGAAGACGACGATGTCGGGCGCCAGGCCGGCCGCCAGCACGGCGGCCGCCTCGTCCGGGTCGGCGACCTCGCCGACGATCTTCAACCCGTCGGCGGCCACTAACGCGTTGCGCAGCGCGGACTTGGTGATCCAGTGGTTGTCCAGTAACAGGATCCCTGCCGGAAGCCGGTTGCCCGTCTCGTCCATCGCCCTCTCCCACCCGCCGCGCGGTCGCGGCCTCCCGCGGTCAGTTAGCTGCGCGTTTGAGCAGATCCTCGAAAACCGTCGGGTCGTCGCGGGTGACCACGGGCCACCCGACGCCGTAGTCGCCCTCCCAGCGCACGTCGATCCCCGGGTTGGCGTGGTCCGTGCCGTCCGGGAGGAACAGGTGTGGGCTGCAGTTGATGCGGTCGGTCGCGGAGATCTCGGCGTCGGTGGACAGCGCCGAGCGCGCACGACCGTCGTCGAGTGCCTCGGCGAGGGCCGCGGTGTCGACAACGCCGGTCGCGGCCGCGACGTCCATGATGACCTTGCGGTTGCTGACGCAGCGCGACTCGGCCCAGAATGCCTTGCGCAGCCCGAGATCGAGCTGCTCGGACGCCTCCAGGCTCTGCGACTTCGCGGCGATCACCGCCTCCAGCGCGGGCAGCGTCGTCGACGGGTACAGGTACTCCTTCTCCTGCCAGAGCTGCCAGCCGGCCTCGGGCTCCTGCTGGCCCATCCGCCCGACCTCGCTGTCGGTGCCCGAGCGCGGGCTCGGGGCGTCGTTGAGCAGCTCCAGCGGGAACGCGCGCAGGTCGAAGCGGACCTGGTCGGTCAGCCCGAGGCGCTTGCGGGTGGCGTGCAGGCGGTGGATCGCGATGTGCGCGAACGAGCACCAGATGTCGGAGAACACGGTGACCACACCCTGCTTCGGGGTGAGGTCGACGGCGGCCAAGGTCACTTCGCTCCCTGCGGTTCGGTGTCGGTCTGGGATGCCTCGTACCGGTCGAGCACCGCCTCGACCTCGAGGTCCTCATCGGGCAGCCACGGGTCCATCGCGGGCACCGCGCGCACGGTCTCGACGAGCTCGCCGGCGCGCGAGGACGCGGTGGGTGCGTGCGAGCTGAGCACGCTGCCAGGGTTGAGCTTGCTGAACTCGGCGAGCGTGCTGTCCCACTTCACCTGGTCGGCTAGCGCGGTCCACGGTGCGTTGGCACGGGTGAAGGTCGCCATGCCCTCGAGGTAGTTGGACCGGTCCGCGTCGCCGGCGTTCTCGACCATCTCGGGCAGGACCGTGCCGAAGCTGTCGGCGGCGAACAGCGCGTCACCGGTGTGGTCGTACATGGCCAGCGTCGCCGGCGAGTCGTAGGAGGGCGGGCGCATGAAGCTGACCGTGCGGCCGCCGAGCTCCACCGTCCGGCCGGGGTTGACCGTGCGGACCCGGTGGGCCGGCACCTCCCACTCCTCGCCGAGCCGCGCCACGGTCAGGCCGTTGGTGATGATGGTGGCGTTGGGCGCCGCCATCAGCACCTCCTTGAGGTTGCCGCAGTGGTCGCGGTCGTCGTGGGTGATCACGATCCAGCGCAGGTCCTGCGGGTCGACGAGCGACCACAACGCGTTCTCGAAGTTCCCGCGGTCGATGGCGAGGCCGGTGTCGACGAGGATCGGCTGGCGGGCGGAGATCAGGTAGGCGTTGACCGGCAGCAGCCCGAGCGCACCGAGCGGCAGGTGCGAGGGCAGGGTGTGGATGTCGGACGTCGCGAGGTAGGACTTTCGTAAGTTCGAGGGCATCTGGCGCTCCCGGTGTTTCGGGCGGTCAGGCGAACTGGACGAGGACGGACCCCAGCACGAGCAGGGCCAGCCCGGCGATGCGTCGCGAGGTCAGGGCGCGCTTGGGCATGCGGAAGAGTCCGTAGTTGTCGATCACGGCGGAGAACAGCTGCTGGCCGGTCACGGTCAGCGCCACCGTGGTGGCCGCGCCGATCTCGGGGATCGCCAGGAACGTGACCACGACGTAGGTGGCCGCGCAGAAACCGCCGAGCCAACCCCACCACGGCATCTTCGCCAGCGGCTTGACCTGCGGGGTCGGGGTGCGCTTCGTCGCGACCAGGATGACCGTGGCGATCGCGATGGACAGCGTGGCGACGATGAAGCTGATCATGCCGACGGTGAGCGGCGCGTCGAGGTCGGTACGCAGCTTGCCGTTGATCGCGCCCTGGATCGGCAGCACGGCACCGGCGACCACGCCGAGCGCGATCCACCCCGTGGCGCCGACGCTGCTGGGCGAGGCGGTCTTGGCCATCGCGCCGAGCGACTTGCCGGCGCTCGACGGCTTGACTGCCGGTTCCTTCCCCGGGTCGGCGTCCTTCGGCGCGGCCGGCTTGGGCTGCCGGATGATCAGCGTGATGCCGACCAGCACCGCGAGGCCGCCGACCACGATCCCCACTGTCAACGACTGCTGCGGCACGCCGAGCAGGCCGAAGAGGTCGAGCGCCAGCGAGGCGAACACCTGCCCGGTGACGAACAGGCCGACCGCCGCCAACGCGCCGATGCGCGGGAACAACAGGATGCCGCTGGTGATGTAGATCGGGCTGGCGATGCCGCCGATCAGGTGCCACCAGGTCACGTCCGGCACCAGCGAGACCGCGCCGATCGTGCCGACCGCGAGCGCGACGATCGCCAGGGCGACGGCCGCGACCGACAGCTGCAACGTCGACGCGCCGTACGGCGTTTTGACCGCGGCGCTGAGTTGGAGGTTCACCGAGCTCTGCACCGCGAGGAGGCAGCCGACGAACAACGACAGCGCCAGAAGTGCGACGTACATGATCCACCCTGCTGGTCGGCGAAACGGACACCAAGACCACTTATGTCTCGTGACATACTAACCAAAAAGCGGACATGACGTCCACTTAATCGGCGCGTAGGGTGGCGACATGGTCAATAACGGCCGACCACAGACCTCCGGCGAGAGTCTGAGCCGTGGGTTGGCTGTTCCCGTTTCCGCAGTACAGGCGTGGCGCGGGGACGTCGCGAACCTGCTCGAGGACCAGCCTGGGGGCCGGGCCGAGCGGGCCGACGCCGCGCGCAACCGGGCCAAGGTGCTCAAGGCCGCCGAGCGCGTGTTCGCCGAGCGTGACCCCCGTTCGGTCACCATGGTCGACATCGCGAGGGCCGCCGGAGTCGGCCGGGCGACGCTCTACCGGCGCTACCCCGACCCCGGCTCGGTCGCGGTCGCGCTGCTCGACGAGCACGAGCGGCTGCTGCAGGAGCGGCTGATGTTCGGACCTCCGCCGCTTGGCCCGGGGGCGCCGCCCGGCGTCCGGCTCGCCGCGTTCTACGGGGCGATGATCGACCTGCTGGACCGGCATCTGCACCTCGCGCTCGGCGCCGAGACCGGGCAGTCCCGGCTCGTGACCGGTGCCTACCGGTTCTGGCGCACGCACGTGCGGGAGCTGGTCCGCGAGGCGAACGTCGGCGACCCGGAGGCGCTCGCCGACACCCTGCTGTCGCCGCTGGCGCCGGAGGTCTACCGCTCCCAGCGCGACGACGCCGGCCTGACCAAGCGGCAGATCGCCGGCGCGCTCGCGGAGCTGGCGCAGCGCCTGCTCGGCTGCGACTGACCTAACCGGGCTCGACCACCTCGGCCGGCTCCGTCTCCGACTCCGTGTCCTCCAACACCGACACCCGGAGCGCCCCGCAGGGCGGCCCGGACAGCTGCGTGCCGGTGCGCAAGTCGAACGTGGAGTGGTGCAGCGGACAGGTGATCGACATCCGCCGGGTGTTCACGAAGCCGAACCGCAGCCGACCCTTCCGATGTGGACACTCGCTCTGCGCCCGGACCCGGAGCGTGCCCGTGTCGATCTCGATCTCGCCCTCGGCGACCTGCCTGATCACCGGGCACCGACCGGGTCGACGACCTTGCGTGCCCGTGCCGCCGCGGCCACGGTCGCGCCGGCGACGACCTCGCTGGTCATCGTGATGCCGGCCCACACCTTGGCGAGATCCAGCGGCCGTGCCTGCTCCAGCGCGCGGATCGAGGCCTGCATCTGCTTGCTGTGGAAGGTGTCGATGTAGAGGTGCTCGCGGTAGTAGTTGCCGTTCTCGATGCCCAGCCGCTGCGCCGCGGCCTCGTAGCACTTGAAGCCGTACAGCACGGCCGACTCGAAGTAGGCGTAGCCGCCCAAGAAGTACTCCGGCACGGGCGCGCGGTCGGCGAACCAGTGGAACAGGTTGACGTAGGCGAAGCACTCCTCTGGCGCGACGCCCACGTAGTACTCGAGCTCGGTGGGTAGCCCCAGTTCGCTCACGAGCCTGGTGTACAGCTGGGCGTGCTCCTGGTCGTCGTTGCCGCAGCCGAACTCGTCGATCAGCACCCGCAGCACCGCGGTCCGCGCCTTGGCCGGCAGCCGCTTGATGATCCCGAGGTGCGACTGCGACTCGACCAGCCCGTCCACCGCGAAGTCCGTGACGATGGAACGGAACTGGTCCAGGTTCGTGTCCTCCGCGATGAACCGCTCGTCCTCGCTCGGTCCCTCGCGCTCCTCCGTGGCGAGCCGGTCCTTCAGCGCCGCCATCAGCTTCTCGCGGGAGCCGAAGTCCGGCGCTGCCGCCTCCGCCCGCCGCGCGAGCGGCACCACCCACTGCTCCTCGATGTCGAGCAGGTCGGCGTAGCCGGCCACATCGGGCGCCGTGCGGTTGTGGACGTAGAGCCGCCGCTGCGGGGGATCGCCCGCGGTCGTCTTCAACATCGTCATCAACGCTCCCCGATCTCGTCGACCGTGTACGCGCCGCGGATGACGCCGCGGGACGACAGCTCCTTCTTCACGCTGCGATACCAGTCGTCGTCGAACAGTCCGAACCGTTTGCACAGCTCGTCGATCTCGTGCTGACGTTCCGGGCTCGGGTCGGCGAGCATCCTGGTGCAGACTCCGGGTTCCAGGTTGGCCAGCGGGCCGATGAAGCCCGTTATGCCCCTGGCCTCCAGGATGAGATTCTCCCAGCCTTCGAACACCGGCACCTGATGGTCGGCCTCGACCAGCCGGCGGGTCACCTCCGCCGAACCGCTCGACTCCTTGATGCCGACCACGTTCGGCAGCCGGAAGATCCGCAGCAACGTCTCGAGCTCGATGTCGTTGCCGGACTTCTCGGCCTCGTTGTAGACGAACAACGGCACGTCCACCGCTTCGCGCAGGATCTCGTAGTGCCGGTAGATGTCGTCCTGGCTCAGGTTCGGGTCGAACGGCGTGCTGACCACCATGGCGTCCACGCCGAGCTCGCCGGCGAGCCGCGCCCGCTCGACCACCTGGCCGGTCTCCGGCATCAGGATCCCGGCCAGCACGGGCAGTCCGCGCGCGTGCGCGACGGTGGCCTCGACCATGTCCCGCCACTGCCGCTCGGAGAGCTTCTCGCCCTCCCCCGTGCTCAGCGTGGGCATCAGCCCCGTCACGCCGTCCCGTACGTAGTCGACCAGACTGTCTACATCGGACCGGCTCACCACGCCGCTCGCGTCGAGCGGCGTGACGAGCGGGACGATGGTCCCCGAGTACATCAGAGGTCCTTCCCCACCACCCGCAGCGCGAGTGACCGCGCGTACAGGCGTTCCAGGTGCGCCGGGAACCGGACCTCGCCGGCCGCGCGCGGGGCGCGTACCGGCAGGTCCGTCCGATCGAGCAGGCGCGAGTTGACGGTGACCAGCTCCCCGTCGCGGGAGAGCACCATGCCGACGGTGAGCCGGTCGGCGAAGTCCAGCTCGGCCAGCTCCGGCGCGCTCAGGGCGACGTCGAGGTCGGCCTGGCCGTACCCGATCCGGTGGATCGCCATCTCGGTGTGCAGGGCGTCCATGAACGGGTAGTAGTCGTCCTGCTCGGCCCGGGAGTAGCGCCACACCAGCGCGTCGCACTGGCCCACCTGCTCGAGGCTCATGACCACCGAGGCGGACAGCCGCTCCACGAAGAAGTTCTTGCACGCCCGCCGAACTGCCTCGTCCTCGGCGTGCATCCCCATGAACAGCGAGGCGTCGACGAACGTGCCCGTCTCGACTTCGGTGGCCAGGTCAGTCGCCACGTCAGTCGCCATGGCTGACCAGCACCTCGCGCATCGCCGCCATCGCGTCGGCGAACTCATCGGGCCGCCGGGCCAACGCGACGCGGACGTACCGCTCGCCGCGTTCCGGCTCGTCCCAATAGAAGAAGGTGCCCGGGAGGACGTAGATCTCGTGCGCGAACAGGTATGCCTGCAGGTCCGTCGCGGTGATGTTCGGTTTGGCGATGTGGAACCAGGCGACGCTGGTCTCCACGACCGGCTCCAGGTACTCCAGCATCGTGCCGGTCAGCGCCTCGCGCGCGGTGCGCCGGTTCTCGCTGATCACGTCGCGCACCGAGGCGAAGCCGTCCTCGATGGAGTCCTCGACGTACTTGGTGAGCATGTTCAGCACGAAGGGGGAGACGTTCAGCAGTACCGCGGTGTGGATGTTGTAGATCTGCTCGCGGATGTCCTCGCTGGCGGTGAGCATCGCGGCCTTGGCGTCCTGGACGGGCCAGGTCTTGCCGGTGTCCTCGAGCGCGAGGTAGGAGACCCCCGAGTCCTCGAGCATCCGGTAGATGTCGATGCGGTCGAGACCGTCGGAGCACAGCACGAAGGACGCGAAGCAGAAGTCCATGATCAGCAGCTTGCCGGTGTCCTTGCAGAACCGGATCAGCTCGGCGAAGCCGTCCTTGCCGTCCTTGAGCAGCGTGAAGCCGGTCGGGTTGTTCGGGTCGACGACGTAGATCGCGTCGGTGCCCACCGTCGCGGACAACTTCTGATGGAGGGTGCCCACCTCGTGCAGCGACTCCTCGGGGAACGAGTCGAGCGGCACGCCCATGTGCTTGAGCAGGTCGACCAGGTTGTCGAAGCACGGCGTCACCAGCGAGACAGACATGTTCCGCTGCTTCAGGTACATCGCGGCGACCATCGTCGCCACGCTGGCCGAGTAGGACAGCATCGTCTTGGACATGGCGGCCGCGGTGGGCTGCTTGTGTAACCGGAAGAAGGCCTCCAGGAAGCGCTCCTCCGCCTCGGACTGCAAGCCGTTCTCCGACTCGTACCAGACCTGCGGGAGGTTGGCGACGATCTCTCGTTGTGCTCGTGACTGGCGTTGGTGCGTGTGCGCGTCCGCCAGGTTGTAGGTCGTCTTCAGCGCCTGGATCTCGTGCTGTGTGAGATCGACGAACTGACTCACGTCCGGTAAGAACGGGTCCTCGGTGAAGACATCGTCCACGATGGCGGCGAGGTTGTCGTCGCTGAGCATCAGGCTGGGTTCTCCATTCGAGTCAACGTGCATGTGACGCAGTTGGGAACGGAAAGCAGGGCGAACCACCCAGAAATAGGCAAAACACAGCCGGGACAGCCGGCCCGGAAGGCCGCTGACCCGGCTCGAAGATATGCCTGGCGACTGAGCTAGATCGCTGAGTTATCTCAGCTGAGCCCGCTTCGGCTCAATGCCCATAAATTCCCCGATCACGCAACTCACATTGCTGCATACGGTGAGCAAGCATATGGAGGGA
>DATMEB010000181.1:0-23915 GCA_035557095.1 Nocardioidaceae bacterium
CGAGGAACCGGCGGTCGGCGGCGATGACGGCTTCGAGGGCGCGCGCCGCCCGGTCCTCCCCCTCCGGAGTCAGCCGTACGAGGATCGCCCGGCGGTCAGACGGGTCGGGGTGGCGTTCGAGGAGGCCAGCGCGCTCGAGCCGGTCGAGCCGCGCCGTCATGGCTCCCGAGGTGATGAGCGCGGAGGCCGCCAAGGCTCTGGGATTGGTCCCGGCCGGTTCGGCGCGACGTCGCAGGGTGTTGATCACGTCGAAGTCGCCGAAGGACAGGCCGAGTGGTCGAACCGCGACGTCGATCGCCCGCTCGAGATAGGCAGAACAGAGCAGCAGGCGGCCGGCGACCTCCAGCGGCGTGACGTCGAGGTCGGGATCGACGCGGGCCCACGCCTGCACCATCTGGTCGACGTGATCGGGCTGTTCGACGTGCTCGCGGTCCACGCCGTAACTCTAGCTTGGAATAAAGCCTTCTCTATATTGCTTATTATTAAGTAATATCAAGCCAGGCAAACTGTTTGGCGGATGGGAGCGCAAATGGGCAACCACAACGTGATCATCAGCGTGAAGGAGGGTGCGGATCCCGCCGCGGGCCGCGTCGTCACCGAGCATGACGGCAACCGCACCATCGTGGTCACCTCGGACCCAGCCTCGATCGTGGCAACGGCGGTCGAGGCTGTCGACGAGGGTGCGGGCCGGATCGAGCTGTGCGGCGCGTTGGGCCCGCGATGGCAGGCGAAGGTGATCGAAGCCGTGGGCCATCAGGTGCAGGTGGGAGCGGTCATGTTCGGGTTCGAGTCGATCACTGGCGTCGCTGACTACAAGGCCCGCTTCGGGCACGAGTTCCTGCAAGCTGCCCTCCTCTACCTTCAGCCGGGAGCGGATCCGGCCGTCGACCGTACGGTGATGGAGCGCGCGGACGAGCGGGCCTTCCTGGTTGCCGTCCCGGACGCGGCCACAGCCGCTGCCGTCGCCGTCCAGCTGGTCGACGGCGACGGGGTGCAGCTGATCGAGATGTACGGCGGATTCGAACCGGCAGACGCCGCTCGCGTGATCGACGCCATCGACACCCGGGCCCCGGTCGGTCTCGCGAGCTACGGCAGCCCGGCCAGTATCCACTGACCACGACCGCGCTCGGGTGAGCTCGCGGACCTCATCTCGGCGAAACTGTGACCACGCCGACGCTGTCCAGCTATGACTCCGCCGGGGCTGGTGACATGCGCCGGCACAACTTTCGGCTGGTGCCAAGCCTCGTAGGGCACGCCGGGGGACTTGTGAGGACAGAGATCGTCGTTCGTACCTACATGACGAAGACCAGCGTGGCGGACTGGGTCAGCGAGCTCACCGCGCTGGCGCAGGTCCGCCGCCTCGGGCGGCGCACCGCTGCCCGACGGACAACATATCCAGCGAGCATCTTGCGGCACAGGTCCTATGAGCTCAACAGCAATGTGCTGCATCTTGCAGCGAACGCCAACGCGCCCGATGACCTGCGAACATGGCTCCCGCGACTGGACTCGAACCAGTAACCCTTCGGTTCACATCGACGCTGCTTGTCAGTTCTCTTGGGATCGCGAAAATGTTGCGCTGACCTGCGCGTTTCCGACCACCTGCCACTCGACGCCTGCCAGCGCCACCGGCCGTTTATCGGTGAAGAGCATGGGATAATGCATGGGCTGCAGAACGCCAGATCCCCCGCCTACTCCCCTGGGCGTGCCACGCCCGTTCTCGACGTCGCGATCTTGTCGATGAGCTCGACAGCGCAGGCCTCGAGGACATCGACCGCGGCCACGTCAAATGCCCCTGGCATGCCGTAGTAGCGATGGGCCTCATTCACCTCGTAGCCGCCCTGCGCGTGTTCGTCACGAGGTGGGAGGTAACCAGGACATCCGTTGGTGTACCCGGCGACCAGGACGGTGTGCGCACCTACGTCCTCGGCTGCACGCCGCAAGGACCGCGCGGTGACAGCGAAGGGCTCTCCCGGCAGAGCGACGATGAATACGTCACCCCAACGAAGCACCGTCACCGGTGCGGTCCACGAACAGAGCGCATCCTGAGCAGAGCCGGCCGCCCAATCCGCCCAGCACCGCATGAGCGCCCTTTGCCCTCGTGACGTTCCCGGACGCGCGGCGTGTGCCGCCCATCGGGCGGCATTGCTCGCCAGGACGTCGTGAGGTGTCGCGGTCAGGCACAGGTCCACGTGGTCGTGCAAGGCGGATACAGGGCCCACCGAAGGAGTGGTCTCAGCTGCACAGGCACGCAACGCGAGGCGGTCACCAATCCTTTCGGCCTCCGCGAACGTTCGGCGTGACGAGCCTTCGCTGCTCAGCGAGTCAGCGGCGGAGTGGCCGGTGTTGGCGTCTCCGGCACAGCCGGTCAGGAAGATCCCGACGGCACCCGGGTTCCGGTGCTCGATGAGTCGTCGCAGTGCCCAGGGGTAGTCGGCGGTCCATTCGGTGTTGTCCGCACCGAGGACGACAGGGTGGCATGCGTAGGAAACCAGCACGGCCAGCGTGCCGCCGTGCACCGCCTCGAATCGCACGACGGGCAGGAGCCCATCCACCGGTCCTCCTACGTGGCGGCGGTTCGTCGCGATACCGGGGCAGGGACCGTACCCACCGTGGATGACAGCCTGCACGCGGCTGCTCCGGGCCCCCTCCACCGCGGCGACACTGGCCTCGACCACGCGTTCGAGCCAGCGGCGATTCACGTTGCCGCCCAGCCTGCCCGGCATGCTCGCTGGGCCGCCGTGCGTGTGCGTGGCGTGGACGAGAACCGCCTCGTCGGGCAACGAACATCTGCGCCGGATCTCGGCGCACGTGTCCTCATGCAGGCCGACCACGTCGAGGGTCACCAACGCCGTTTCGCCCACGCAAAGAGCCCGTACCGTGAGTGGGTCGTGGACCCCGGTTGCCGCTTCGGTGCGGGCGACGAAGCCCGACATCGCATGGCCGGCAGGTGGGGTCACGTCGCGGACCGCCACCCCGCAGTCGACGTTCGTCACGGTTGCACCGCCAGTCCGCCCTGGACCACCTGGCGCAGAGTCAGTGTCGGGTCTCCCGGTGCCCAGTCGAACACCACGAGGTTGGCGCTCTCGCCCGGAACCACGCGTCCACGTCCGTTGACGAAGCGGCTCGGCGAGGTCGTTGCCAGAGCTACCGCCTCACCGAGCGTCAGCCGCGCGAGCACGGTCGCCTTGGCCACGCCGTCGGCGAGCGACTGGGCTGCACCGGCCAGGTACGGCGTTCCCACGTATGCAAGTCGCCCGTCCTCGGAGAGTTCCACGTTGCCACCGACGGCGGCCTCGTACGAGCCGGCGGGGAGGCCGGCCAGAGCCACCGAGTCCGATACGAGCAGGCTCCGTGACAGACCCTTCGCGCGCGTCATGGCAGTGAGCACCTCGGCGCCCAGGTGATGCCCGTCGGCGATGAAACCCGCGGTGAGGCGATCGTCGGCCAGCTGAGCCCACAGATGGTTCGGGTGTCGCGGCAGCGTCGCGCGAGCGCCGTTGCCCAGATGCGTCGACAGCACTGCCCCGGCGTCCACCACTGCGCGTATCTGGTCGGGCTCGGCGTCGGTGTGCCCGATCGCGATCCGCACGCCCGCGGCGGATGCCGCCGCGGTGTAGTCGCGGGCCTCCGGATGATGCGGAGAGAGCGTCACCATGCCGACGAGACCGTCGCTGGCCTGCTGCCAGCGGCTGAGTTCGTCCAGATCAGGTGGGCGGATGTGTTCGACGGGATGAACGCCTCGGGCGCCCTCCTGGGGACTCAGATGCGGTCCCTCCACGTGCACGTAGGGAACCGCGAGCGCGGTGAGCGGGTCCAGCCTGCGCGCGTCCCGGACCGCCTGGAGCGACCGGACGATGTCGGCCTCACTAGCCGTGATCACGGTCGGCACAAAGGTCGTGGTCCCGGCTAGACCCAGTCTTCGAGTCAGCTCGACGATGCTGTCGGCGGTCACGTCTGAACCATTGACGTCGAGGCCGCCAAACCCGTTCACCTGCAGGTCGACCAGCCCCGGGCTCAGCCAGGCGGACGTGCCGACCGGTCCGTCGCCGATGCGTTCCACCCTGCCGTCTACGACCGCCACACGCACCGACCGCCCCGTGACGGGGTCACGGCCGAGCAGCTCGTGACTTTTCGATGGGTTGTGGACGGTCACAGTGCTCGGATCCGGGACCTGAACCCGTCCAGAAACGCGGCGTTGGCCTCGTCGCCCCCGGGGGCGTTTCCACTGCGCCACACGGGCGGGTCGACGCCCCGTTCGACCAGTAGCGCGACGGTGCGCAGCACGAGGCAGTTCAGCGCGTAGGCGTTCGTGAAGGTGGACACTGCTGCCAGGGGCTGGGCGACGCCCTTGATCTCCATGACCGCGTCCCCCACAGGGACCTTGGTGTCCACCGCGACGTCGACAAGGTCGTGAAGGTTGTGACCTTCTGGGTGCCGAGCGGGGTGGTCCGGCGCGGTCTGCTCGGCATGGGTCCGCGAGCTGATGCCGATCAGCTGCACCCCACGTTCTCTCGCTTCTAGAGCCGCATCGATCAGGGCGGCGTTGATGCCGTACGCGTTGACCAGCACGAGTAGGTCGCGGTCGCCCAGGCCTCGGTCGCGTACGACGACGCGACCGTACCCAGGCGTGCGTTCTATTGCCATCGAGCGCAGGGCCCCGTTGGAGAGCAGCGTGCCTTCGTCGAGCATCGCGTCCATGTGCATGAGACCGCCCGCGCGGAAGAACACCTCTTGCGCGGCCAGGTTGGAGTGGCCGCCAGGACCGAACACGCGTACCAGCCGGTCGGCTTCGATCTGGTCGGCAACCAGGTGGGCCGCCCGGTCCAGGGCCGGCGCCTCCTCGTCGAGGATGCGTGTCATGAGGGCGTGCACACGGTCGAGGTAGTCGCGGCACAGCCCGTCTCGGTCAGCAGCCATCGGGATCAGACCCCCGGTCGAGGTAGAGGGTGCAGGCAGGGTGCGTGCGCAACGCGGTCGCGGGACAGGCCGCGTCGACCGGGTCGTGCAGTGCTCGCCACACGGCAGCGCGCTTGTGCCGGCCCGGGACCACGCAGATCAGTCGGTCGGCCGCCAATAGCCGTGGCACCGTCAGGGTCACCGCACGGCCCGGCACCTCCGCGAGGGAACCGAACGCGCCGTCATCGACCTGCTGCTGACGGCACTCGGCATCGAGCTCGACGATCTTGACCGCATCTGGGTCGGAAAGGTTGGCGACTGGCGGGTCGTTGAAGGCGAGGTGACCATTGACGCCGATGCCCAGGCAGACGACGTCGACCGGCGCCTCGGCGAGCAGGGCGGCGTAGTCGTCCGCGCATCTTTGCGGGTCACCGTCGGGACTGATGAGGTGTACGGCCGCCAGCGGAAGGTGCTCGAAGAGCGCGGCTTTCAGCCACCCGGCGAAGCGTTGTGGCGCGTCGGGTGGCAGCCCGAGGTACTCGTCCATGTGGAACGCGGTCACGCGCGTCCAGTCGATGCCTTCGGCTGTGCGAAGCCGTTCGAGCATGGCTCGCTGGCTCGGTGCTGCGGCGAACACGATTCGCACAGAATCCTGGCGTGTCAGACGGGCTCGTAGCTCATCGGCCACATCCGCGGCAGCGACCAGGCCGAGCTCGGCCTCATCGCTCAGTACGCGCACAGCGAGGCGGTGGGGGGCAGTTGCGGTCATGGGGCCTCCGAGCTCGGCACGCTGGCAGCGATCATGTCCGATGAGTGGTCGAGTTCGACGAGAAGCAACAGCGATCGAGCCACGTGGAAGGGGTCCTTGACCGGCAACGCGACGGTCGCCTCCAGTGGGCTGCCTTCACGGTTGCGCGTCTGCGTCCACTCCCGCCCAGGCCCGTCCGGGAAGGTCGCCGCGGTGTAGGCACGCAACCGCTCATGCCATTCGGCCAAGGCCGTTCTGCCGGACGTGCGCGCCAGCAGCGCAGTGGCGTACAGCGCCTCCGCGTGGACCCACCAGAGTTTCGTGTCCCACGTGTCCACGACCATCGCCTCGTAGCGGTCGGTGGTGCGCCGGCCGGTGGGAGAGCCTCCATGCCCGTCGGTGTACCGGAACAGGCCGCCAAAGGTCTCGTCCCAGCCCAGCGCCAGCGCGTGTTCGGCCGCGTCGGCCGCCCATGGCCTCGGCGCGACCGCATCCGGCAGCAGGTCGGCCGCGTGCTCGAGGAACCACAGGCATTCGAGTACGTGGCCCGGTGTCCGATGCCACGCCAGCAGCGTGTCGTCACGGCCGGCCTCCATCGCCGGCATCTCGACCACGTCGGCACCGCGTCGGAAGAAGCAGTCGATCTGGCCTGCCGCGTCGCACAGGATCTCGAGCGAGATGGCCGACTCGGTCGCCCGATGAACCTGCTCCGCCACGTTCACGAGGATCATCGGTAGTGCGAAGGAGCGGTGGCCCGCCGGCACGGGGTACGGCTCGGAGCGCGCGGTCCCAGAGCTGATCCGCTCACTCGCTGACACAAGCAGACGTTCCGCGTGCTGTGACCAGACGGGGTCGCCGAGGCGGCTGACTGCGGCAAACCCGAGTGCGACGAAAAGGTCCGCGAACACGCTGGTGTGTAGTCCCGCACCTGGCGACGTCTCGCGGGGACGCCCTCGCTGATCGGTCACGAACGCCGTAGAGCCGTCTTCGAGAAGAGCATGCTCGCGGACGAACTCCGCCGTCGACGTCGCGAGCGACGCGTAGTGGTCTGCGTCGACGTCGAGCACCCCGGCGCGGGCCGCCACAGCGACCCGAGCTGTCAGCCACGCCCAGCGCCCCTGCGACCAGGTGAACTTGTCGGTAGAGCGCAGCGTCCTCCCGGCGTTGTCCCAACAGGTGAGCACGCCGCCGTACTGGTCGTCCGGACCGTGTTCGGTCCACCAGGCGAGCACGTCGTCGACGAGGTGGCGGGACATGCTGCCCCGGAAGCCGTCCGCTCCTTCAGACATGCTGTCGCTGCCTATCCGCCACGACTGCGCTGGCCAGCTCGGGACCGTCCTCGCCCAAGGCATCGACGAGCGCGTCGGAGTCGGGGTCCGTCCACGGCCGCAACAGACCAACGACGATGAACACCAACAGCGAGCACAGCACGGGACCGCCTACCGACACCGCCGTGACCATGTCGGGCGCAAGTTCTGCGATCCGGTCCACGAACACGTACTGCACCAGGACGAACACCAGCAACCCGGCCGTCCAGGATGCGAGGGCGGCGGAAGGGCCGCAGCGCCGAAACGCAGGCAGGAGCCCGAGCAGCATAGGGATCGCGATCGGGCCGATGAGCGCCCCGAACCACAGAATCAGCAAGCCCAGCACGCCACCGAAGGACTCGGACGTCAGGGCGATTCCCATGCTGAGAGCGATGAAGCTGAAAACGGTGATCCGTCCGACCACGAGTTCGGTCTGAGTGGTGAAGCGCTGCGCGCCCCGCCAAACTGCCGGCAGGATGTCGCGGGTGACCACCGACGAGATGGCGTTGGCATCCGAGCCGGTCATCGCCATGGTGTGGGAGAACATCCCGGCCAGCACCAGCCCGACCAGTCCCGCGGGCAGCAGAGTCTGAGCGAGGACCGCGTAGGACTGCTCCGGGTCGCCGAGATTGGGAAGCAGCACGGGCGCAGCCCACATCGGGAAGAACATCACCAGCGGCCACACGAGGTACAGGGCGGCCGACAACAAAGCGGCGCGGCGAGCGGTGCTGCCGGTCGGCGAGGCGATGAACCGCTGCGCGAGGTTCCAGGTGCCGCCGTTGTACGACAGCGTGTTGATCAGCAGGTACACCATCACGAACAAGACGCTGTACTGACCATTGAAGGGCTGGCTGTTGCCCTCCGGCAGCTGGTCCCAGACGGTCCACAGCGACGTGACACCGCCGAGCTGCCCCAGGACGACGCCGAACAGGACCACCCCTGCGAGTAGCTGGATGATGAACTGGCCGGCATCGGTCAGGGCATCCGCCCAAAGACCGCCGATCGTGGAGTAGACGAGTGTGACGCCCCCGGTGAGCAGAATGCCCCAGGACAACGGCACACCCGCGAAGACCTCGAGGAGGATGGCGGTCGCGGCCCACTTCGCACCGACGTCGAAAACCTTGAGAGCGGTACCACTCCAGGCGAGGACCTGCTGGGTGGGGAGGTTGTAGCGGATCTTCAGATACTCCAGCGGCGAGATCACGTTGAGCCGCTGGCGCAGACGGGGCCACCTGGGGACGAACACAAACGACCCGAGGACCATCGCAAAGGTTATCCCCAGGGCCCACCAGACATAGAGAACGAACCCTTCGGTGTAGGCGATGGCGGCGTAGCCGACGAACACCGCAGCGCTGTATCCGGACATGTGGTGCGAGATGCCTGACAGCCACCACGGCATTCGCCCTCCGGCGGTGAAGAAGTCACGCGAGTCGTGGATCCGCGCCTTCGCCCACAAGCCGATCCCGACCATCACGAAGAAGTACGCGACTACGACCAACCAGTCCAGAGCGCCCACGGTGATCGAACCTCCCGTGCAAATGCGGCGCCCGGAGGTCGGACGACGCCATAGCGCGGCACTGTGCCGTGCAACCGGTTGCATGTCAATGGAGGCGAGGAAGTCTGACTGTCGTACGCTGCGTAGCGTGAAGCAGCACCGAGGCAGCAGGCCGCCGACTATCCGCCAGGTGGCAGACGAGGCCGGCGTCTCGACCTCGACCGTCTCGCGCGCCTTCTCCCGACCCGAGATGCTCCTGCCCAGCACCGTGACCTTCATCTTGGAGGTGGCCGACCGCCTCGGGTACCAGCCGAACCCGACGGCTCGAGCGCTCAGCACCGGGCGTCCAGGCACGCTGGCCATCGTCGTTCCCGACATCGCCAACCCCTTCTTCCCCCCGCTGATCCGGGGGGTGCAGGCGCGAGCCGACGAAGCCGGCTACAGCGTGCTCCTCGGTGACTCCGACGAGCGTCCGGAGAAGGAAGTCGTGCTCGTGGCGAAGCTCGGCGCCCGCACGGAGGGCGCCATCCTGGCTTCGTCGCGCATGTCGGAGGCGACCATCCGAGAGCACGCGTCCCAACGACCCATCGTTCTGGTCAACCGCGACATCGAGGGGCTGCCCCGTGTGCTGATCGATACGGCCTCAGGGGTCGCGGAGGGGGTGTCGCACCTCGCTGAACTTGGGCACCGGCACATCGTCTACGTCAGCGGACCGTCCTCGTCCTGGTCCAACCAGCAGCGCCGCTCGGCCGCCCGCGCGCGAGCCCGCCGGTTTGGGATCACGTTCACGGTCGTCGCTGCCCGCCGGCCCACGTACGAGGCCGGTGCCGCGGTCGCAGAGCAGCTTCTCGGTTCGGGTGCGACCGCGGCCCTGACCTTCGACGACCTCTTGGCGCAGGGGCTTCTGGCGGGGCTGGCCAAGCAGAGCGTCGCTGTGCCGGACGACTTCAGCATCATCGGCTGCGATGACGTCCTCGCCGCCACCACCCACCCGCCATTGACAACCGTCTCTGCGCAGGGCGGCGATGCCGGTATCGCGGCGGTCGACCTCTTACTTGCGACGATCCGCGGAGAAGCGCGCGGTGGCGAACTGCGCGTGGTGATACCGACCTCCTTGGTGCAACGGGCAACCACCTCGCAGCCCAGGGTGCATCCCTCGGCCGTCCGTTGAAGTTCGCCGTCACCGCGCGACGTCCGGCCGCGCGCGCCCCCTGGATGAGACGCCTCTCGTGCGCAAATAGGCCCGTGGCGAGGCAAGTTCGGACCCTGGTCCACGGGAACGGGCGACCCTTGTCTGCCGCAACTACGTCACCTTAGTCTTGCGCGACGTCAACCGGGTCCGGGCACAGCAAGGGGATGGTCACGTGTTTCGTCGGGCCCCGTCCAGGTCCGCGGCAGGTCGAGTCGTCGACCGTCGCTCGCTGCTACGGGCCGGGCTCCTGGCTGGTCTCGGGACAGCCGCGGCGCCGCTGCTGACCGCGTGCGGTTCGGACGGCAGCCTGTCCGGGGCTGGGAGGCGGCTGGTCGTTCGTCAGGCCCTCGAGATGAGCAATCTCGACCCGGCCTTCACGGCAGGGCGTAGCGACACGGAGATCATGACCTGCGTTTTCGAGGGGTTGCAGAGCTACCGGCCGGGCACCCTCGACCTGGTCGACACGCTGGCGGAGGAGTTCGAGGTCTCCGATGATGGCACCCGTATCCGCTTCCGTGTGCGGAAGGGCATCCCGTTCCACCACGGGTACGGCGAGGTCACCGCGGAAGACGTCAGGTTCTCCTTCGAGCGAATCGCGGGTGTGGGCGGGTTCGACCTCGACTCCGCGTACGAGGACGACTGGGGCGCGCTCCGCGAAGTACGGGTCACCGGCCGGTACACCGGCGAGATCAACCTCAAGCACCCATTCGCGCCGTTGTTCATCACCACGGTTCCGATGGACCGAGGCTACGTCTTGTCCAAGAGGGCAGTGCAGGACCGGACAGAGGGGTTCGGTACTCGTCCTGTGGGCACGGGCCCGTACGAGTTCGTGGAATGGAAGCCGCGTGTACATACTCTGCTACGCAGGTTTGACGACTACGGCGGAGCCCGGAATACGTACGCCGGACCGGGGGTCTGGGACGAGATCGAGATACGAGCAGTCCCGAACGACAACTCCGCCTCGATCGCACTGACGACCGGAGAGCTCGACTTCGGCATCATCGCGCCGATCGACGGACCATCCTTTCGAGCAGACCCGAACTTCGCGGTCACGCGGCGCTCGACCGTCGACTACCGTTTCATCGGCATGAACGAGGCGCATCCGAAGTTGAGGGACCGCCGGGTGCGCGAAGCGGTGCGATGGGCGGTCGACGTCGACTCCATCCTGGCCGCGGCTTTCGACAACGCCTTCGACCGTGCGACCGCAGTCATCCCGCCGACGATGGACGTGGGTCACTGGCCAGGTGCGCCGCGGCGCAAGCCCGACCCGGAGCGGTCCCGAGCACTGCTGCGGGAGGCAGGGGCGACCGACCTCTCCTTCCGACTGACCACGTCTACGGACCAACAGAACGCAGACGTCGTCTGCCAGGTAGTGCAAGCGAACCTGCGCGAGGCGGGTATCGGCTGCGAGATAGAGATGCAGGACCCCGGCACCTTCTTCACCCTGGGCGGGGAGGTTCAGCGATCCCGCGAGCTCTTCTACACCGCGTTCTCGTCGTTCCCGGACCCGTACTGGTCGATGGTGTGGTTCACCTGTGCTCAGGTGGACGTCTGGAACTTCCAGTCCTTCTGTGACGAGAGGTTCGACGACCTCCACAGGCGGGCCGCACGAAGCCTCGACCCCGCTGAGCGGGACCGTCTCTACGTCGAGATGCAGCGACGCTGGGACGAGGCAGCGAACACGATCTGGGTGGCGTGGCCGACGGAGATTTACGCCGGCAAGCAAGGCGTCGAAGCGTGCATCCGCCCTGACGGCCGCATGCTGCCGGCAGACTTCCGGAGGGCAGCGACATGATGGCATACGCGCTCAGGCGCCTGGCGATGACGGCGATGGTCGTCCTGGTACTGCTCACCCTTCTCGCGGCGCTGGTGCATGTGCTACCCGGTGACCCCGTCACGCTGATGCTCGGGCCACAGGCGAGCGGTGACCTGTCGAGGCTCGCCCGCACGGAGATGGATCTGGACTCCCCCGTCCACCTCCAGGTCTGGCACTTCATTGCGGGGGCTGCGCAAGGCGACCTCGGCCGCGACTTCCTGACGCGCGTGCCGGTGGCCTCGCTGATCGCGCAGGCCCTACCGCACACACTGATCCTCGCGGTCTCGAGCCTCGTCCTGGCGGTCGCAGTCGCGATCCCGCTGGGCGTCGTCTCGGCGGCACGTCCCGGCAGCCTGCTCGACCGGGCGGTAGGCACGGTCTCGGTCGGCGTCATCTCGATCCCGTCCTACGTGGTTGGGCTTTCGCTGCTGCTGGTGTTCGCGGTCTGGTTGGGCTGGCTGCCCGCGCTGGGCGCCGGCGCGCTCCGCAGCCCGATCGACTACGTCGCACACCTTCTGCTGCCCATGTGTGCGTTGGCGCTGATCTGGGCGGGCTATCTCGCAAGGATCGTCCGCGCGTCGATGCTGGAGGTGCTCGACTCCAACTACATTCGCGCCGCCCGGGCGTTCGGCGTGCACGACCGACGGATCCTGTACCAGCTGTCCCTGCGCAATGCCATCGTGCCGGTTGTCGCGTTGCTCGGTGTGGCGCTGGGCGACCTGATGGGGAGTGCGATCTTCGTCGAGGTCATCTTCACCCGCAACGGTCTGGGAACACTGCTGTACAACGCGATCGCTGAGCGCAACTTCCCCGTCGTCCGGGGCGCGGTGGTGGTGATCGCCGTGCTGTTCGTGGTCGCCAACCTTGCCGCCGATCTCGCTAACCGCCTCCTCGACCCACGCGTCCGGGCAGACCAGGCCGGCTGAACTCGAGAAGGGGACACCCGATGTCGGTATCCACGGCACCTCCAGGCGCACCGTCGCGACGCCGCTCGGTGCCCGGCGCCAAGGTGGCAGCTGGCCTGCGTCGCGTGGCGCGTTCCCCAGCCGGCGCCTTCGGCCTCCTAGTCGTGGCCGCGTTGCTTGTGGTGGCGATCCTGGCCCCGGTTCTTGCCCCGCACGACTACGCGGCGATCGATGTCCCGCGGAGGCTCGAGGGCCCGTCCTCCGACTACTGGCTCGGGACCGACCATCTCGGTCGCGACCTGCTTTCCAGGCTCATCGGGGGTGTGCGGATCGCGCTGCGGATCGCGGTACCGGCCGTTCTTATCGGCCTCGCCATCGGGCTGGTGGTCGGGCTGGTGGCCGGATACGTGGGACGGTGGGTGGACACCGTGGCGGTGGTGGTGATGGACGCGATCCAGTCCTTCCCCGCGGTCATCCTCGCCCTGACGGTGCTCGCCCTGCTCGGCGGGTCGGCGACGAACATCATCGTGGTCATCGCCATCGCGTTCGTGCCCGGCTTCGCCCGCGTCACCCGCGCGGCGGTGCAGAGCATCAAGCAGAACACCTACATCGACGCCGAGCGCAACCTCGGAGCCGGCACAGCACGCATCATCCTCAGACACGTGCTCCCGAACATCGTGGCACCCCTGCTCGTGCTCACCGCGATGGACCTGCCCGGTGCGATCGCCATCGAGTCCGGGTTGGCCTTCCTCGGTCTGGGCGTGCAGCCACCCACCCCCGACTGGGGAGTCATCCTCAGCGACGGCTTCGAGCGCATCAGCCTGTCACCGTGGCCGGTGCTGTGGACCTGCCTGCTTCTCGCTTTCGTGACGCTGGGCTTCACCTTCCTCGGTGAGCGACTGCGTGACGTGCTCGACGTGCGTACCGACGACTCTCCCGCGAGCAGCCGATGACAAGCCCTGTGCTGGACATCGCAGGCCTCGAGGCGACGTACCGGGTTGGGGGTGCCGAACGGCGCGCCCTGCACGGTGTGGATCTGCAGGTCGCGCCGCGCGAGATCGTCGGGGTGGTGGGTGAGTCCGGCTGCGGCAAGTCGACCCTGGCGTCGGCCATCCTGCGGTTACTGCCTCCCGGGGGGCGGATCACCCGCGGACGGATCACCGTGGACAACCAACCGGTGCTCGAGCTCGACACGGAGCAAATGCGCCGGATCCGCGGTCCCGGTGCGGCCATGATCTTCCAGGACCCCTTCACCAGCCTGAATCCCGCCTTCACGGTCGGATACCAGCTCGGACTCGCCTGTAGCTCCCATGCGAGCGACGGCGCCTCCACGTCGCAGCTCCAGGCCGATGTGGTGGGCGCGCTGCACCGGGTCGGTATCCCCGATCCCGAACGGGCCGCACAAGCCCATCCGCACCAGCTCTCTGGCGGCCAGCGGCAGCGGGTGATGATCGCCATGGCTCTGCTGCTGCGGCCACGGCTGCTGATCGCCGATGAACCAACCTCCGCACTGGACGTGACACTGGAGGCGCAGATCCTTCGGCTGCTGCGCGAGCTCCGCGATGAGCACGGCACTGCGATCCTGTTCGTCTCCCACGACCTGGGCTCTGTGGCCCAGCTCTGCGACCGGGTGACGATCATGTACGCCGGCCGAGTGGTGGAGTCGAACGGTGTTGGATCCCTCTACGCGACACCGGCGCACCCCTACACGCGGGCGCTGCTGGCCGCCGCACCGACGTGGCGCCGCGATGGCGACGAGCTGGCCACGATCCCGGGTCGACCACCGAGCCTGACTGCACCACCCCCTGGGTGCGCGTTCGCGCCGCGTTGCCGTGATGCCCGGCAGGTGTGCGAAGCGGGAGAGCCGTCACTGGTGCCGGCCGCAGGGGGGACCGCGCGGTGCCTGATCCATGACCCGGCCTCGGCGTACCACCGCTCGTCCGAGGCATCAGCCAGGGAGGTGCCCCGATGACCGGTGGACCGCTCGTCACGATGGACGCCGTCAGCACACACTTCAACGCACCATCCATGTTCGACCGCCGCCCACCGGTACGCGCGGTCGAGGCTGTCGACTTCGTGGTTGAACCGGGCGAGCGAGTCGCGCTGGTCGGTGAGTCAGGTTCGGGCAAGACCACGCTGGTGCGCACGATGCTCGGCCTCACACACGCCTCCGCGGGCACGGTGCATGTCGCCGGCGTGAACGTCCACGAATCGAGTCGCCGGACTCGTCGCCGCCTGCGACGCTCGGCCCAGATGATCTACCAGGACCCGCATGCCAGCCTGAGCCCACGCCACCGCGTGCGGGCCCTGCTCACAGAGCCGCACCGCATCCACCGCATCCCCGCAGAGCAGCAGTGGAGCGTCGAGGAGCTACTCGATATGGTCGAGCTCACCGATGAGCAGGCCGACAAGTTCCCCCACGAGCTGTCAGGTGGTCAAGCACGACGAGTCAGCATCGCGCGGGCTTTGTCCCTCCGCCCGAAGCTGCTGGTGGCAGACGAACCGACGGCAGGGCTCGACGTGTCCGCAGCGAGCGCCATCCTCAACCTGATCAAGCGACTGTCGCAGCAGATGGACATGGCGTACGTGATGGTGACGCACAACCTCAACACGGTCACCTTCGCAGCTGATCGGATCGCCGTGATGTACCTGGGCACGATCGTCGAGAACGGCCCCGTGCGCGACGTCCTCGAGCGTCCCGCACACCCATACACCCAGGCGCTGGTCGACGCGTTGCCCGAACCCGATCCCACCCAGCGTCGTGACGACCTCCCGCTGCCTGGGGAGGTGCCGAGCGCTCGTAGACCACCATCCGGCTGCCGGTTCCATCCACGCTGCCCGATCGCCGTGGACCGGTGTACCGACGAGGTTCCACTTCTCACGCCGATCGTCTCAGCAGACCGGCATGCTGCCTGCCACCTATCCGAGCGCGTCCTCGAGGAGCAACCCACTTGACCGACCTCATCCGTGACCGCGAATGGGCCAGCTTTCCTCGCAGCGTCGAGGAGGTCTCGCACACTTGGATCCCGATGCCTGACGGCACCCGGCTCGCCGCCCGCATCTGGCTGCCCACGGACTCAGTCGAGCGCCCCGTGCCAGGCATCCTCGAGTTCCTCCCGTATCGCAAGAACGACGGCACGAGCCTGCGCGACTCGCGGAACGCCCCGTACTTCGCCGGCCACGGCTACGCCGTCGTCCGTGTCGACATCCGCGGCACAGGCGACTCCGAGGGCGTGCTCCTGGACGAGTACACGCAGACCGAGCTCGACGACGGCGTCGCGACCATCGCGTGGATCGCGGCCCAGGACTGGTGCACCGGCAAGGTCGGCATCATGGGCATCTCCTGGGGAGGGTTCAACGGACTCCAGATCGCCGCACTCCAGCCCCCGGAGCTGGCCGCGGTCGTGTCGTTGTGCTCGACTGACGACCGGTACGCCGATGACGTCCACTACTTCGGCGGTCAGCTCCTCGCCGACCAGCAACTGTCGTGGGCGACCACCATGCTGGCGTTCGACGCCCGGCCGCCGGACCCGATTGTGTGGGGCGAGGACTGGCTCGCTGTGTGGCGCAAGCGTCTCGAGGAAATCCCACCGTTCATCGAGACCTGGATGCAGCACCAGCGTCGCGACGAGTTCTGGCAGCACGGCTCGGTCTGCGAGGACCCCACCGCAATCCGGGCACCCGTACTCCTCGCGGGCGGGTGGCACGACGCCTACCGTGATGCGATTCTGCGGATGCTCGCCAGCCTGGAGGTTCCCCGCCGTGGGGTCATCGGCCCCTGGGCACATCTGTGGCCGCATTTCGCGGTGCCTGGTCCACGCGTGGGCTTCCTGCAGGAAGCGCTGCGCTGGTGGGACCGCTGGCTCAAGGAGGAGCAGAACGGCATCGAGGACGAGCCCATGCTGTTGTCCTGGGTCCAGGACTCCGCGTCTCCACGGGCCTATTACGCCCATCGGCCTGGTCGCTGGGTCGCCGACCCCTCTTGGCCGTCTCCGCACGTCACGATGCTCCCGGCCCGGCTGACGTCCCGACCAGGGGTCGAGCTCGGAGCCGAGCACGTCGGGAGGCGTGCGACCGCCGCCGGCGAGTCGACGACACTCACCATCGGCTCTGCACAGGCGCACGGGGTGGCTGGGGGGCGGTCCGCCGCATACGGAACGGCGTACGACCTCGCCGTCGACCAGCGCGCGGACGATGGCAGCGCGCTGTGCTTCGATTCAGCGCCCCTGACCGAGCCGCTGGATATCCTCGGCATCCCTGAGGCCGAGCTCGAGCTCACCGCGGATCAGACGCAGGCGATGGTCGCCGTGCGCGTCGTCGACGTCGCACCCGACGGTGCCGCGACACTGGTCACACGTGGGGTCCTCAACCTGACACACCGAGACTCACACGAGCACCCCGAAGTGCTACAGCCTGGCCGGTCCGTGCAGGTTCGGTTCCCGCTGCACGCCGTCGGCTACCAGGTGCCGGTGGGGCATCGGCTTCGGTTCGCGCTTGCCCCGACACTGTGGCCCACGGTCTGGCCCGCACCTGCACCGGTGACCCTGACGATCCACCCTGAGCACTCGCGGGTCTGGATGCCGATTCGTGCTCCGGGAGGGGAAACCGAGTTCCCGTTCCCCGAGCCCGAGCAGGCTCGCTTCGACCACCGTCCGCTGGACGCAGCGGAGCGAGGCATCGTCACGCGGGACCTCGCCACCGGGGTCACCACGGTGGTCTACGAGGAGAAGGGGGGATTTCTGCTACCACTCGATGGTGGGGAGGAATTGCGCAGCGCTCCCTGGGAGCGAGACACCTTCGAGATCCAGGACGAGGAACCCACCAGCGCCCGCGCCGTCTCCGAACGTCGCATAGACCTCTCCCGTGGAGACTGGTGCACACGCGTCGAGGCCTTTGGCGAGATGACGTGCTCCTCGGACGCCTTCCACGTAACTACGTCGGTGACGACGTGGACGGGTACGGAGCAGGTCTTCACCCGGGAGTGGTCGTTCAGCTTCCCCCGCGACCACACCTGAGGATGGCGTTCTGGCCGCGGTCAAGGAAGTCGTCGTGCCGCGCGACGACCGTTCCTGTCACCAAGCATAACGTTGCATCATGCAATGAATGACCCTTGTCCACTGACCTGGTCGGCTCACGGTTCTCGAGCGCATCGGTCACCACCCGATGGAGGAGATCTCGGTATTAGGACCTCGACTCTGCGCCTGGCTCGGAGACCTCATGAGTTCTCGGGTCGACGCTCGCGAGTCGCTGCCCCGGCCTCCTCGAGCCACGAGGCGATCTACCGGATCGACCTCGACGAATGGGCGTTGTACGTGAGCGGGCCCGATGACCCCGCTTCTGGGTCAACGGGGTCTGCTCCTTGACAGTCTTGCCAGACCGCGGATACTGAGGCACTTGGTTTAGAACCTGCCCGAAGAAGGTTCCGTCATGCCGTGCCCTCCTCCGCCAGCACGGACCGGGGCTGGGCTCACAGACGACACGGCAGGCCCCGGGCCGAGTCAGCTGACACCGAAGCCTGTGCTGCAAAAAGCCAGGCGTCTGCTGGATGCATTCGATGCGTACACGCCCTCGCTGGGCATAACCGAGTTGTCACGCCGAAGTGGCGTGCCGAAGACCACTTGCTTCCGACTAGCGCAGGAGCTGGTTGCCTGCGAGATGCTGGACCGGGACGGCAGCCGCTACCGCCTGGGGGCTTGGCTGTTCGAGCTCGGGCAGCGGGTGCCCGAGCACCGCAGGCTCCGAGTCGCCGCCGCTCCCTTCTTGGAGGAGATCTCCCGCGACACCCACGAGACGGCGGCGCTGTCGATTCCGGGCCACGACGAGATCCTGTTCAGTGAGAAGTACGTGGGAAGTCAAGGCCGTGGACAGGTCGTGACCCAGGTCGACGGCCGGGTGCCGCTGCATTGCGGCGCGTCGGGCAAGGTCGTCCTCGCATTCGGGTCGCCCGAGCGGGTTGAGCGCATGTGCGAGCGCGGGTTGGAGGCCCGCACCCCGTTCACCATCACCGACCCTGAACGCCTGCGCGACCAGCTAGCGGGGGTGCGCTCCCAGGGGTTCGCCGTCGAGCGGCAGGAGCTGGTGGTCGGGTATGGCGCCGTCGCGGCGCCAGTATGGGTGCGTAGCGAGGTCGTGGCGACGATGACGGTCGTCGCGCCGGTGAGCCGCCTGGATGTGAGCCGGTTCTCGGTGTCGGTCCTGCGGGCGGCCTCGGCGCTGACGTCGGCAACCGGAGGGAACGCAATGTTCCGGTGAGCGGACCACAGGACTTGTGACGGGGAGACGGCCAAGCCACGCTCCCGGTTAGCCCGTCCCCGCGTTGATGGGCACCCACACAGCAGGGAGTCCAGAATGTCCAGCATCCAGACTGCGTCCACGGCGGACGGCCGCGCCACGCGGCGCGTGGTGGCCGCGAGCATGGTCGGCAACGCGCTGGAGTGGTACGACTTCTTCCTCTACGGAACCGCTGCCGCGCTTGTCTTCAACCAGCTGTTCTTCCCGGGCTTTGACTCGTTGGCCGGCACGATCGCCGCCTTCGGCACCTATGCGGCCGGCTTCGCCGCCCGCCCGATCGGCGGCCTCGTGTTCGGTCACTTCGGCGACCGGGTCGGCCGCCGGGCCGTGCTGGTCGCCACGGTGATGTTGATGGGTGCCGCCACATGCCTGGTCGGTCTGCTGCCCACCTACGACTCGATCGGCGTCGCGGCTCCGATTCTGCTGACCGCACTGCGGATCCTGCAGGGCATCGCGGTGGGCGGCGAGTGGGGCGGCGGTGTGTTGCTGATCAGTGAGAACGTCGACGGCCGCCGCAGAGGCATGCTCGCCGCGCTGAGCCAGACCGGCGTCGGCGTCGGGTTCGTGCTCAGCGCATTGGTGTTCGCACTGATGACCGCGGTGACGAGTGACGCCCAGTTCCTGGCCTGGGGCTGGCGGGTTCCGTTCCTGGTCGGCGTGCTGCTGATGGCGGCGGGTCTCTACATCAGGCTCAAGGTTCTGGAAACGCAGGCGTTCACTGAGACGAGGCGGCGCGAAGGGACCGAAAAGGTCCCCGCGCTGGAGGCACTGCGGCGTCATCCACGCTCGGTCCTGGTGTCCTTTGGTGCGCGCATCGCCGAGAACGGTGGATCCTACGTGTTCTTGGTCTTTGTGTTGGCCTACGCCGCGGAGATCGGCGTCTCGAACGGGGTCGCGCTCACCGCGGTGATCGTGGCGATGACGCTGGAGTCCGCGGCGATGCCGGCCTGGGGAGCGCTGTCGGATCGCGTTGGCCGACGGCCGGTCTACATCGGCGGAGCCGTCGCCATGGCGCTGTGGGCGGCGCCGTTCTTCTGGCTGCTCGACACCCAGAACACAGCGTTGGTGATCGTCGCGGTGACTGTCGCGAACGCCGTGTGCCACGGTGCGATGATCGGCACGCAGCCGAGCTTCTTCAGCGAACTGTTCGGCGGTGGTGTGCGCTACAGCGGAGTGGCGCTCGGCCACGAGATGGCCTCAGTTCTGGCCGGTGGACTGTCACCGATCATCGCGACCGCACTGCTGGCGTGGGCGGGCGGCTGGTGGCCGGTGGCGTGCTACCTCGCTGCGCTCGCGGCGGTGACTGTGATCGCCGTCGTCGCGTCCGAGGAGACTGCGGCGCGCGATCTTGTCACCATGCGCGACGTACATAGGGGCTATCCCCACGACGGGCCGGCCCCGCAGGCGGCGGGCGTCGGCAGCCGGCATCCGTCAGCAGACCCGCTGTGACTGCTCGCATCGCAGCGGCATACGAGGTGCCGTACACCCGGCATCCATCGCCGAACAGCAGCACGGAGCGCCTGCTGGCGCAGGCAGCGCGCGGCGTCGTTTCCGAGGCAGGTATGGAGCCAGGCAGCGTGGACGGGCTGGGTGTGAGCAGCTTCTCCCTCCAGCCCGACCACGCGATCGACCTGGCCTGGCGCCTCGGCCTGCACCTGAACTGGATCATGGAGGACCCGCACGGCGGCGCGAGCGGCCTCAACCTGCTCCAGCATGCGGTTCGGGCGGTCGAGGCCGGGGATGCGCGCAACATCCTGTTGCTCGCCGGTGACCACCTCGACTCCGCCGCATTCACCCGCCTTGCCCGCGCGTACAACCGTGCTACCGCCGAGTCGCTGGCCCCGTTGGGCTACCACGGCCCGAACCCGCTGTTCGCGATGCTCACCCAGCGGCACATGCGGGCGCACGACCTCGACGAAACCGACTACGCCCAGGTACCACTCGCGCAGCGCGGGTGGGCCAGGCGCAACCCACACGCGGTGTACCGCACACCGATGACGCTTGCCGACTACCTGCAGGCGCCGATGGTCGCTCCCCCGCTTCGCCGCTACGACTGCGTCCCGGTGGTGAGCGGAGCCAACGCCCTCCTGGTCACCTCCGACGAGATCCTCGAGGGCCACGCCGTGAGGGTTCGAGCGACCGTGAGCAGCTTCAACCACGACAACCAGCAACAGGACGGCCTGTCCACGGGTCTCCAGCTGGTCGCGCACCGGCTCTGGGAACGCGCCGGCCTCGGACCGAACGACATCGATCTGGCCTGTGTGTACGACGACTACCCCGTCATGGTGCTGACGCAGCTGACCGATCTCGGCGTCGTCGAACCCAGTGAGCTCCAACGGTTCCTGCACGAACGCGTCGGCACGCGCCGATGGCCGCTCAACACCTCCGGTGGCCAGCTTTCCACCGGCCAGGCGGGTGCAGCTGGCGGCATGCACGGCCTGGTGGAAGCGACCCGCCAGCTCGTGGGACGCGCCGACCGGCGACAGGTGCCCTCGGCCCGCCACGCGCTGGTCACCGGCTACGGCATGGTCGCCTACCGCCACGGAGCCTGCGCGAACGCCGCGATCCTGGAAGGAGTGGGATGAGCACAGGTATCAGCGTGCAGAAGTGTGCCGCCTGCGGACACACGCACTTCCCCCGTACAGCGGTGTGCCCGCGCTGCTGGGGCGACAATCTCATCCGCACCCGTTGCACCACTGGCGAGGTAGAAGATGTCACCAGCATCGACTCCGGTCGGGTTCGGATCGCCAGCCTGCGTACCGCGGCGGGACCGCTGGTCGTAGGCAGCCTGCAGCAGGGCAAGCCTGGCGACGTCGTCGCGTTGACGGAGAGACCCGGCGAACCCGGCGCGGCGTTCGTCCCGTCCGACCCCCGCGCGGGCAACGTCCTCCCCCAGACCCGAAGCCCCCTACGCGACCTTGATCCCGCTCGGCTCACCGTGCCCCAACTGCTCCAGCACCAGGCGCATCGGTACCCGGATAAACCGCTGCTGGTCTGCGGCGACACCGTGTGGACCTACCGGGACACGGCCAAACGGGCTGCGCGTGCCGCCTCTGGCCTGCGTGGCCGCGGAATCTCCACCGGAGATCGCGTGGCGCTGTGGTGCGACAACCGACCCGAACTACTCGAGACCTTGCTGGGATGTGCATGGCTCGGCGCGATCGCGGTTCCGCTGAACACCGCCCTGCGCGGGCCGGGTCTGCGTCACACCCTGGCCGACTCCGGCGCCCGCGCTCTGCTCGTCGACCACGAGCGGCTGCCCATGGTGGCCGACGTGGAGCTCCCCGAGACCCTCCAAGAGGTGTGGCTCCCGAACACGCAGGAAGCCGCCGCCGCACACGAATCGCTCAACCTGAGCGTTACTGGAATGCCCATGGGCACCGAACAATCCCTACCCGCTGAGGTCGGACCCGGCGACACCATGGCCATCCTCTACACCTCTGGCACTACCGGTCTCCCCAAGGGCGTCTGCTGCCCGCATGCGCAGTTCTACTGGTGGGGCGTCACCGTGAGCGAATGCCTGGAGATCGACGACGATGACGTTCTCTACACCTGCCTCCCGCTGTTCCACACCAACGCCCTCAATGCCTTTTTCCAGGCAGTGGTTGCGGGGGCGACGTTCGTGCTCGGGTCGAGGTTCTCCGCGTCGCGGTTCTGGTCCGAGCTCGCGGACTCTGGCGCGACCGTGACCTACCTTCTCGGCGCTATGGTCCAGATCCTGTGCGTCCGCCCGGACGACGAGTACGACGCACGCCATCGTGCGCGGATCGCGCTCTCGCCGGCCACTCCCCCACACAGCCACCGAGAGTTCAGCCGACGGTTCGGCATCTCGCTGGTAGACGGCTTCGGCTCGACCGAGACGAACATGTTGATCGGGGCCGACGCGTCCGCACAGCGCCCCGGACAGATGGGGGTCACCCTGCAGGACTTCGAGACTCGAGTGGTCGACGAGCGAGGACTGGACGTCGCCGCAGGGACACCTGGCGAGCTGCTGTGCCGTGCCAAGCAACCGTTCGCGTTCGCGACCGGCTACTTCAACAACACCGAGGCAACCGCACAAGGCTGGGCAGGTGGATGGTTCCACACCGGCGACCGGGTCGTCCAAGACGGCGACGGCTGGTTCACGTTCGTCGACCGCATCAAGGACTCCATCCGTCGCCGCGGCGAGAACATCTCCTCCCTCGAAGTGGAGCAGGTCCTGACCCTGCATCCCGCGATCGAGTCGGCGGCCGCCTTCCCCGTCCCCTCCGACCTGGCCGAAGACGAAGTCATGGTGGCAGTCGTCCCATCTGCAAACCGGAGTGTCGATCCGCGTGAGCTGATCGCCCACTGCGAGTCGAAACTGCCCTACTTCGCGGTCCCGCGTTACCTCGATGTCGTCGACACTCTCCCGCTCACAGAGAACGGCAAAGTACAGAAGACCGCCCTGCGCAGGCGCGGTGTTGGGGAGTCGACCTGGGACCGCCGCGCAGACGGATGAGCGAACCACAGGACCAGCCACACGACATCCCGGCGTGAGGACCCGGTTCGAGGCAGGTGTTCGCGAGGGGTCCAGGCGCAGTAGAAGGTGATCCGAACGCGCGACTTGCACCACGCAACGAACGCAGGCGGCCCCTCTGACCTGCGAAGATGGCTCCCGCGACTGGACTGCGCGTTTGCCTACGAGGCGTTGTTCGACGCCTGCCAACCACACTGGCCAGGTTCTCAGTGAAAAGCATGGGATAAAGCATGCGCAGGGAACGGCGCCGTCCCCTGCGCCGAGGCAGCCGTCCGACTAGCGGTGCTCGAACGAACCTTTGGCCTCACCACCGTGCGTGGTTCGGACGGAGACCCAACGCGACGCCACATTCCGGCTCCGGCATGCGTCATCCAGCAGACCTCAAATTCCGAGTGGGCGGTAACAGTGGATCTGGCCAGAAGTGTGCTCTGACCCTTGCGCGGCGAACGCGGGGGTGGTCGAGATGTTCCCCACGATGATTCTCGTGGGGAACACGTCCCTCGGCGCGGGCCAGCGGGCCGAGATCGTCGGGCTGATCTGCCGCCATCCCGCGAGCGGCTTCGGGGTCGGCGTCAGGGTAGGTCTGGGTGGCCTCCCCGATGTGCCGGCCCCCAATCAGCGGAAACCCTGGGAGCCATGATCACCGTGGACCGACTCACCAAGCACTATCACGGCTTCACCGCCGTCGACGACATCACGTTCACCGCCCGGCCCGGCCGTGTCACCGGTTTTCTCGGCCCGAACGGCGCCGGGAAAACCACGACCAT